>CAUSRF010000033.1:0-14559 GCA_963534275.1 uncultured Streptococcus sp. | reverse complement strand
GCGACCAAGATGCCATTAACCGTGCCAAAGAAATCATTGCTGGTTTGGTTCGTGAGGCTAAAGTGGATGAAGTTTACCATGCCAAGGTTGTTCGTATCGAGAAATTTGGTGCCTTTGTCAACCTCTTTGACAAGACAGATGCCCTCGTTCACATTTCGGAAATGGCTTGGACGCGTACCAATAATGTCGAAGATTTGGTGTCTATTGGAGACGAAGTCGATGTCAAAGTTATCAAGATTGATGAAAAAGGACGTGTTGATGCTTCTATGAAGGCTCTTCTTCCTCGTCCACCAAAACCAGAACACGATGAAAAAGGCGAAAAGGCTGAACGCACTCACCGCCCACGTCATCAAAAGGACCACAAACCGAAGAAAGAATTTACACACAAACCAAAAGATTCAGAATGAGAAAGGGGAAATGTATGGGATGGTGGCGCGAAACCATTGATATCGTAAAAGAAAATGATCCAGCGGCCCGCACCACTTTGGAGGTTCTATTGACCTATCCAGGTGTCAAGGCCTTGGCGGCCCACCGTCTCTCGCATTTTCTCTGGAAGCATGGCTTTAAACTTCTGGCTCGGATGCACAGTCAGTTTTGGCGCTTTTGGACTCAGATTGAGATTCATCCAGGTGCTCAGATAGAGTCAGGTGTCTTTATTGACCATGGCTCTGGTCTGGTGATTGGGGAGACAGCGATTGTTGAAAAAGGCGTTATGCTTTACCACGGAGTGACTCTTGGTGGGACTGGTAAGGATGTAGGGAAACGCCATCCGACGGTTCGTAAAGGAGCTCTCATATCAGCCCATGCCCAAGTTATTGGACCGGTGGAAATTGGTGAAAATGCCAAGGTCGGTGCTGCAGCAGTTGTCGTGGCAGACGTACCTAGTGATGTGACTGTCGTCGGAATTCCTGCTAAAATTGTCCGAGTTCATGGACAAAAGGATGAGCCAATGATCCACGAAGTCGAAGAAAAACGAGAGTACTACGTCAATAAACTCGAGCAGGCTAGAGAAGCCAGTCACAGATCGTCTGGTTTGTAGAGGATATCTATATGATTCAAGCAAGAAACAAGTTGAGCCAAGAGGAGTTATCTGAGGCGAAAAAACTAATTAACTGTTGCCAAAACTATGACGGTACCTATCGAGATCCCTATCTTTCTAACATGCTTAATTTCGACCCAAACATGCCCGCCTTTTTCCTTTATTATGAAAAAGGCGAACTTGTTGGTTTATTAACTGTCTATGCAGATGACCAAGATGTGGAAGTGACGATACTGGTTCATCCAGATCATCGCCGTCAGGGGATTGCGCGTGCATTGTTTACGAGTTTTGAGAAAGAAACGGCTTCTTTCCCTATTCGTTCAGTCACTTTTCAGACAGAACGTATTTTTCTAGAGCGTCATCCTGATTTTGTCAGCAACTGGGGATTGGTAGAGGATGAAGAGACAGAAACCTGGTTAGGTAAGGATAGAAGACCTTATCAGTTAGTAACTGTTTCTAATCTTGAAGTTTTGTTAGCAGATAGTTCGTATCAGGAGCAGATTATCCAGTTAAAATTTCAGGCATTTTCAGAGGAACATGAGTCGAGAGAAGTTGTGGATAGATATGTCGCTGAAGCTCTGAAGGATTCAGAAAGTCGCCTATATATTTTATTAAAAGACGGTCAGGTTATTGGGACTTGCACGGTAGATTTATCGACTAATACGAATTACTTCTACGGTTTAGCAATATCAGAACTTGAACGTGGCAAAGGCTACGGAAGCTATTTAGCAAAATCCCTAGTCAACCAACTGATTGAGCAAAATGATAAGGAATTTCAGATTGCAGTAGAGGATAGCAACGTAGGTGCCAAGCGCTTGTATGAAAAAATCGGCTTTGTCAAACAGACACAGGTAGTTTATTTGAATGAGAAAGAGTAGAAAAATGCTATTAGAAGAATTCGAAAATGTACCTGCTGTTATCGAACCAACTGATCGAAGTATTCGTGGTGGTGGAGAAATCTGTGACACGATCATTTTATCTTTTAATGGAGAAATCGTTGAACGAGTAAAGCAGTTTGAAGATGTTTATGAAGGTGGCTATCTAACCAATCTAAATGGTAGATTTCCATGGTATATCTATGAAAAGGATGGGAGTAAGGTAGCAGTTGCTATAGCTACGATTGGAGCCCCGATGGTTGTTGGGCTCTTAGAAGAACTCAAAGCAAGAGGATTTAGGAACTTTATTGTGTTGGGTTCTTGCGGAGTTCTAGATCAGTCTATTCAGGCTGATAAAATTATCCTACCAAGTTCAGCTCTACGTGATGAAGGTACAAGTTACCATTATGCTCCTGCTAGTGATGAGATAGCTTATGACGAAACTCTGCTATTAACCATGGAAGAGGCTTTGAATAAATCTGGTATTGAGCACATTCGAACAAAGACTTGGACTACAGATGCTTTCTATCGGGAAACGCCTGATAAGGTCAAGCGTCGCTTGGCTGCTGGAGCTCAAGTGGTGGACATGGAAGCTTCGGCTATCATGGCTTGGAGTCAATTCCGCAAGAGTAAAGTCTATCAGTTCTTCTACACGGCTGACTATGTGGACCATCATAACCGAACCTGGGATGTCCGCCATGAAGAGCGGACAGCTGATGCCATGACTTTTTTCACTATCGCTTTGATAATAGCCAAGGAACTAGAAAGGTAACTACAAGAATGGCAGTATATTTTTACGGCTGTATCACCATGGATGGCTACTTGGCAGACAGCCAGCACAGGATAGACTGGCTGCATCAGCTTGGTTCTGTAGAGGATACAGGCTATGATGACTTTTACAGGCAAATGGATATCACCATCATGGGCAAGCGGACCTTTGAGGAAATCCAAGATTTGCAAGATGTAGAAAGTTTTTATCAAGCTACGGAAAACTATGTCTTTACGCATGATAGGCACCTGCCTGTCAGCAATTACCAGCCAGTAGCTGGGGATGTGGTGGACTTTGTTCACCAGATTGACAAAGGCAAAAATGTCTTTGTGATTGGTGGTAATTCCTTGGTAGGACCGCTCTTGGATGCGGATCTTTTCGACCACCTCATTATTCAGATAGCGCCCCTTATCCTAGGAAAGGGGGTTCCCCTCTTTACCCAAGAGGAAGGGCAGCGCTTTTACCAACTGGATAGCCTCAGGCAATTTGGCCCTTTTGCAGAGCTGGTTTTCAGCCGAAAAAGTCAGAAATAGAGAAGGGAGTGGACCGCATGATTAAAATTTACGACACCATGTCTCGTGATTTGCGAGAATTTGTCCCAATTGAGGACGGTAAGGTTAAGATGTATGTCTGTGGGCCAACGGTCTACAACTACATCCACGTGGGCAATGCCCGCTCAACAATAGCTTTTGATACCATTCGCCGTTATTTTGAGTATCGGGGATTTGAAGTCAACTATATTTCCAATTTTACAGATGTAGATGATAGGATTATCCATCGCGCCAAGGAAGAAGGCATCACGCCACAGGAGGTTGCGGACAAGTATATCGCTGCCTTTCGTGAGGATGTGACGGCCTTAGGCGTGAAACCTGCGACTCGCCATCCGCGTGTGGTGGAGTTTATGGCTGACATCATTCGTTTTGTCGCTGACTTGATTGAAAAAGGCTTTGCCTACGAGAGTCAAGGAGATGTTTACTTCCGAGTGGAAAAATCCCACAATTACGCCAAATTAGCTAACAAAACCTTGGAAGATTTGGAGCTGGGTGCTTCAGGTCGAACCGATGAAGAAACGGCACGTAAGGAAAATCCAGTGGACTTTGCTCTCTGGAAAGCTGCCAAACCAGGCGAGATTTCTTGGGACAGTCCTTGGGGAGCAGGCCGTCCGGGTTGGCATATCGAATGTTCGGTTATGTCAACAGAGATTTTGGGCGATACCATTGATATCCACGGCGGTGGAGCTGATCTAGAGTTTCCACATCATACCAACGAAATTGCCCAGTCAGAGGCCAAAACAGGCAAGACATTTGCCAATTACTGGATGCACAATGGCTTTGTCAATATCGACAATGTCAAGATGTCCAAGTCCTTGGGAAACTTTATCACTGTTCATGATGCCCTCAAAACCATCGATGGCCAAGTGCTTCGTTTCTTCTTTGCAACACAACACTACCGCAAACCCATCAACTTTACGGAAAAGGCAGTTCGCGATGCCGAGACCAATCTCAAGTATCTAAAAAATACTTACGAGCAACCATTTACCGGAAATGTAGATGCTCAAGAGTTACAAGCCTTTAAAGATAAGTTTGTTGCAGCTATGGATGAGGATTTCAACTCTGCCAACGGTATCACAGTAGTCTTTGAAATGACCAAGTGGATTAACTCAGGTAACTATGATGCTGCTGTCAAGCAAACTCTTGCGGCTATGTTAGAGGTCTTTGGTATTGTCTTTGTAGAGGAAGTTTTGGATGCAGAAATCGAAGCCTTAATCCAAAAACGCCAAGAAGCGCGTGCCAATCGTGACTTTGCGACAGCAGACCAAATCCGTGACCAATTGGCTGCTCAAGGCATTAAACTACTGGATACAAAAGATGGAGTGAGGTGGACACGTGATTGATGCCAATCTCATTAATGGGATTGCGCTAGCTTTTGAGGGGGATGCGGTTTATTCCATGTATATTCGTCGCCACCTCATCCTCAAAGGCATGACCAAGCCCAATAAACTCCACCAAGAGGCGACCAAGTATGTCTCGGCCAAGGCTCAGGCTCGTTTGATTTCATTGATGTTGGAGGAGCAAGTCCTTACGGAAAAAGAAGAAGAAATCTATAAACGTGGCCGCAATACCAATAGTCACACAAAGGCTAAAAATGCGGATGTCGTGACTTATCGTATGTCGACTGGATTTGAAGCAGTTATGGGCTATCTTCATCTGACAGAAAATGTGGAGCGCTTAGAGGCCTTGATTTCGTGGTGTATCCAAAAAGTGGAGGAGTAGAAATGCTTGCAAAAGAATTACTAGACTGGTTTCCTGAGGCACAGATTTCAGATCAGCCGATAGAGAAGCCAGGATATCTTACTCTTCCTCTATCTTCTCAACAGTGGATTTTACTGGAAGAGACTAATCTCACTGAACGTGAAAAGCAGTTAATTTCCCTTTTAACCCAGCAGGAGCAGGCTCGTTCGCTCAATCCTTGGTTTTCCTATCTAATCGAGGGAAAGGGGCAGGCACCTCAAACTTTTAAAAAGATTCAGCTGGTTTATTGTCATCTATCCTATTCCCAACAGGAGAATCTAGCTTCTTGGCTGGATATGATGCAGACTCTCTTTCCTAACTGCCAGACAGTGTTGCAGGTCGGAGTTCAGGACTATGTTTTTGTTCTCCAGCAAGATAAATACAGCGCTGTTCGCTCAATCTTATCCGATACGATTGAGGCAGTGGAGTACGACTTTGGTCTTCGTCTATCTATCATGTTAGGTCAGATCTGGTCACAGACTGGATATCAGCCCCTGTCAGATTTAATCCAAGCAGAGCGGGACTTGTTTAAGACTTGGTGGCGTCAAGGTCATCAAGGTGTTCATACTTTTTCACAGCTCTATCTTTGGAGTATGGGAGAAAGACTAGTGGACCTGAAGGTAATCAAGGAATGCCTGCACCAGATGATCTTGGATCAGGATCAGATTCAGGAAATTATTCTTTCTCTCTGGGAAAACAGTGCTGTCTTAACGAAAACAGCCCAGCAACTCTACCTGCATCGCAATTCTCTCCAATACAAGATTGACAAATGGGAAGAATTGACAGGGCTTCAGTTGAAGGAGTTGACGGATCTCACCTTGTGTTATCAGTTGATTTTACCAGATATTCTCTAAAGTTTTGTGCAAGTTGCACAGAACTTTTTTATTTTTTTGGTCACCTTGCCATAGAAATATAAAGCGTTTTCATTTATAATAAAACTATCAAAATATAAAAGGAGTTCACCTTCCATGGTAGAATTAAATCTTAAAAACATTTACAAAAAATATCCAAACAGCGAACACTACTCAGTTGAAGACTTCAACTTGGATATCAAAGACAAAGAATTTATCGTTTTCGTAGGTCCTTCAGGATGTGGTAAATCAACAACTCTTCGTATGATCGCTGGTCTTGAAGACATTACAGAAGGTACTGCATCTATCGATGGCGTGGTTGTCAACGACGTAGCTCCAAAAGACCGTGACATCGCCATGGTATTCCAAAACTACGCTCTTTACCCACACATGACTGTTTATGACAACATGGCTTTCGGTTTGAAATTGCGTAAATACAGCAAAGAAGACATCGACAAACGTGTTCAAGAAGCAGCTGCAATCCTTGGTTTGAAAGAGTTCTTGGATCGTAAACCTGCTGACCTTTCTGGTGGTCAACGTCAACGTGTTGCCATGGGTCGTGCGATTGTCCGTGATGCAAAAGTATTCTTGATGGACGAACCTTTGTCAAACTTGGATGCTAAACTTCGTGTATCTATGCGTGCTGAAATCGCTAAAATCCACCGTCGTATCGGAGCTACAACTATCTACGTAACTCACGACCAAACAGAAGCGATGACACTTGCAGACCGTATCGTTATCATGTCAGCAACTAAGAACCCAGCTGGTACAGGTACTATCGGACGTGTAGAACAAATCGGTACTCCTCAAGAAGTTTACAAAAACCCAGTTAACAAATTCGTAGCAGGATTCATCGGAAGCCCAGCTATGAACTTCATCAATGTGAAATTGGTTGGTAGCGAAATTGTTTCTGACGGATTCCGCTTGAAAGTTCCAGAAGGAGCATTGAAAGTTCTTCGTGAAAAAGGCTACGAAGGTAAAGAATTGATCTTCGGTATCCGTCCAGAAGATGTGAATGCAGAACCTGCTTTCCTTGAAACATTCCCAGAATCAGTTGTAAAAGCAACTATCTCTGTATCAGAATTGCTTGGTTCAGAATCTCACCTTTACTGCCAAGTTGGTAAAGATGAGTTTGTTGCCAAAGTGGATGCTCGTGACTACTTGCAAACAGGTGCAACAGTTGAACTTGGATTTGACTTGAACAAAGCACACTTCTTTGATGTAGAAACTGAAAAAACAGTTTACTAAGATAAATAAAATAACAAAGCACTGCTAGAGAAATCTAGCAGTGTTTTTAGTGGTTAAAAAGAAGCAGGACGAGTCTCGTCTTGCTTCTTTTGTTGTTATTCTTCCCTTTTCTTGAGAGAAAGCCCAAGCACGGCTAGAATGATACCTAGGAAGGTTAGGATAGAAGTTTTCTCACCTGTATTTGGTAAGGTAGTAGCTACTGGATTATTGGTGCTTGGTAAAATAATAGTTTGACCGCCGTTTGAAAGAGTGATTGCATCGCTTTGATTTTGTCCCTGTGTATCTTGGACTTCGTGGTGATTTGTTTCTGCAGGTTCAGCCTTAGGCTCTACATAGAGAAGGCGGTATTCGCCGAATCCTTCTTGGTCGGAACTTGCTAGATATTGAATGTCACCGTCTGTACCAACCAAGTCTTTGGCCTTATCAGCCGTCAAGAAACGAACATCCAGACCTTTTATGCTATTTGTGAAGTGCCAGTTTTTATCTGCACTTGGGTTGATATTTTTCACATCGAGGATATAGTTGATGATAATCTGGCGATTTTCAAGTCCGAGTAGACGATTGAGGCTAGCATCACGAACACCAGGGAATTTACCATTTGCGCGATAGTTGTTGGTTACCACGATGAATTCCTGATCAGGAGCTACATCTTTTCCTTGGTATTTAAGATTGCGGACACGACTAGCATCTGGATGGATCAACTTGCCTTCGCGGTCGTATTTATTTGGTTGGGTGACATCGTACTCATAGGTTACACCGTCAATCACATCAAAATTATAAGTGCGGTAGCTTGGATTGATTAGCTGTTGCGCTTCTTTTTTAGTTGGATCGATGGTGTTGAACTGACCAGCAGACATTTCCAACCATTCTTTGAGTTGAGCTCCTGTGACTTTTAGAATGGCCGTGACATTGTCATAGAGATAGAGATCCGCTACGTTTTTGATGGCGATTGGGCCAGCAGGAATATCCGTATAGGCAGTAGCATCTCCACGAGTTCCCGCCTTAAATGGTGCAGCAGCCGAGAGAATAGGAAGATTTCCTTCAGGAGTGCCTGCTAGTTCTTTCTTTGCATACCAGATTTGCGCGTTATTGACGATTTGGACAGATGGATCGTCCTTGACAAGGGCAAAATAACTCGTGATTGGTGCAGTTGTTGTTCCGACTTGTTGGCGAACGTATTGGATGGTTCCTTCGTGGGCTGTTTTGGCAATTTCTTTGATTCGTTCATCAGCGTCTTTGGACTTAGTATGAATCTTGCGGATAGAGCCTTTGCTGTTGGCAACAGTCCATTTTCCCTTTTTGTAAACAAGGTTGAGATCGATAATGCCGAGGTGATCACCGTATTTTCCAGCCATGGTTACAGGAGTACCGTTGATTTTACCATTTACGCCATCAACACCAGCATATTTTTCATAAAAGCCTGTACCATTTCCACTTGGAAATTCAGCGTGCGAATGCCCTGTTACGACTGCATCAACACCAGGTAGGCTTGCAATTTGATAGCCTTCGTTTTCTTCCCCTTTTTCGTACTTATCATCTCCGATACCTGAGTGTGAAAGTACGAGAGTGATGTCTGCACCTGCTTTACGCATTTCAGGGATAATCTTTTGGATAGCTTCTACAGAATCGTTGACCTGAATCTTTCCTTCGAGGTTGGCCTTATCCCAGCTTAGAATTTGAGGAGGAACGATTCCAGTCACCCCAATTTTGACGGTCGTTTTGCGACCATTTTTATCAACAAAGGTTTTGTTGATGATTTTATAGGGGTCATAGACGTAAGCACCAGTTTTAGGATCAACAACATTGGCATTGACAATCGGCATTCCAGCTGTATCAATAACACGTTTGAGATAGTCTAAGCCGTAGTTAAACTCATGATTTCCAAGTGTTCCAGCTTCAAAACCAAGCTTTTGAAGTGCTGCATACATAGGGTGCTGCTCCCCTTCTTTGACAGGGTTAACGATGGCCTTGTAAGTTCCAAGTGGCGTTCCTTGGATTGTATCTCCATTATCTACGAGAAGTGTATTGCTATTTTCTTTTTTAGCTTCTTCGATGAGAACAGCTGTCTTTGCTAGCCCAACATTCTCAGCGGGTTTGTCTTGGTAATAATCATAGTTGACTAGATTTGTGTGGAGGTCGGTTGTTGCAAGGATGCGGACATCAACTTCCTGTCCTTCTGTTGGTTGAAGGGCCTTGTCGTCCGCGAGGCTTCCCTCTTTAGAAGAGGTTGTTTCTGTAGAAGGCTTTGTATTAGTGCTTGTTACTGGTGTAGCATTTTCATCTTGCTTAGTAGGAGCGTCTGTTTTTTCAGATGCTGTTCCCTTTTCACTTCCAGTAGGTGCAACGGATTTCTCTGATTGATTTGCTACTGGTGTAGATGTTGTGCTAGCATCTGGATTTGTAACTTTTTCATCTGCTTGTGCAGTAGAAGCCGCAAATACAGCTGCAGTCAGACCTAAAAGGGCTGCTTGTTTACGAAATGATGACATAATAATCTCCTCAAAAATAGTTTCCCTCTATTATACAGGATAGAAGGAGAATAATCAAGTTAATTACGAATGTTTTTATAAAATTCATAAAAAATGATAGGAAATAGAGGGTTTGTTTATAAAATTCACTGATTAATTATAGAAATAATAAAATCGCTTTTAGTTTATTGCTTTTCTTGAGGCCATCGTAAGGGATGGAGCAAATTCTAGAATTGCAGTGCTTTTCTAGTTTTAATATTCTTAAAAAAGTGATAAAATGGTAGGAAGAATTGGAGAGAATAGATGCCGAAAGAAGTGAATTTGACGGGCGATGAGGTTGTCGCTTTAACGCAAAAATATTTATCGAAAGAAGATGTTGCTTTTGTACATAAAGCCTTGGTTTACGCAGTTGAATGCCATAGTGGTCAATATCGTAAATCTGGCGAGCCCTATATTATTCATCCCATTCAGGTGGCAGGGATTTTAGCTAAGCTCAAGCTAGATGCCGTGACAGTTGCCTGTGGTTTTTTGCATGACGTAGTTGAGGATACGGATGCGACCTTGGATGATTTAGAGCAAGAGTTTGGTCATGATGTTCGCATCATTGTTGATGGGGTGACCAAGCTTGGTAAGGTCGAGTACAAATCGATCGAGGAGCAATTAGCGGAAAATCACCGCAAGATGCTTATGGCTATGTCTGAGGATATTCGCGTTATCTTAGTTAAACTATCTGACCGCTTGCATAACATGAGAACACTTAACCACCTGCGAAAAGACAAGCAGGAACGCATTTCCAGAGAAACTATGGAAATCTATGCACCGCTTGCTCATCGCCTGGGGATTTCCAGTGTCAAGTGGGAGTTGGAAGATTTATCTTTCCGTTACCTCAATCCAACTGAGTTTTACAAGATCACTCACATGATGAAGGAAAAACGCAGAGAACGTGAGGCTTTGGTCGATGAGGTAGTAACCAAGTTAGAGGAGTACACTTCTGAACGCAATCTCAAAGGGAAAATCTATGGTCGTCCTAAGCATATCTATTCAATCTATCGCAAGATGCAGGATAAGAAGAAACGCTTTGAGGAAATTTATGACCTGATTGCCATTCGCTGTATCTTAGAGACTCATAGTGATGTCTATGCCATGCTGGGCTATGTGCATGAACTTTGGAAACCCATGCCAGGTCGCTTCAAAGACTATATCGCCAACCGAAAGGCTAATGGTTACCAATCTATCCATACGACTGTTTATGGACCAAAAGGGCCAATTGAATTCCAGATTCGGACTAAGGAAATGCACGAGGTGGCTGAGTACGGGGTAGCGGCTCACTGGGCATATAAGAAAGGCATTAAAGGTCAGGTCAACAGCAAGGAATCTGCTATTGGGATGAACTGGATCAAGGAGATGATGGAGCTCCAAGATCAGGCTGATGATGCCAAGGAATTTGTGGACTCTGTCAAGGAAAACTATCTGGCTGAGGAGATTTACGTCTTTACCCCAGATGGTGCGGTTCGCTCCCTTCCAAAAGATTCAGGCCCGATTGACTTTGCCTATGAGATCCATACCAAAGTCGGTGAAAAAGCAACTGGTGCCAAGGTCAATGGCCGTATGGTTCCACTGACAACCAAGCTCAAGACAGGGGATCAGGTTGAAATTATCACCAACCCCAACTCGTTTGGTCCGAGTCGTGACTGGCTCAACATGGTCAAGACCAGCAAGGCGCGCAACAAGATTCGTCAATTCTTTAAAAACCAAGACAAGGAATTATCCGTCAACAAGGGCCGTGAAATGTTGATGGCCCAATTCCAAGAAAACGGCTATGTGGCCAATAAGTTTATGGACAAGCGTCACATGGACCAAGTCCTTCAAAAGACCAGCTACAAGACAGAAGAATCTCTCCTTGCAGCCATTGGTTTTGGAGAAATTGGCGCTATTACTGTCTTTAACCGTTTGACTGAAAAGGAACGTCGTGAGGAAGAACGTGCCAAGGCCAAGGCGGAAGCAGAAGAGCTTGTCAAAGGTGGCGAGGTTAAGGTTGAAAACAAAGAAACCCTCAAGGTCAAGCATGAGGGTGGTGTGGTGATTGAAGGTGCCTCAGGTCTCCTCGTTCGGATTGCCAAGTGTTGCAATCCAGTACCGGGTGACGATATTGTTGGCTACATCACCAAGGGGCGAGGCGTGGCTATTCACCGCGTGGACTGTATGAACCTTCGCGCCCAAGAAAACTACGAGCAACGTCTCCTTGATGTGGAATGGGAAGACCAATACTCAAGCAAGGAATACACTGCCCACATCGATATCTACGGCCTCAACCGTACAGGTCTTCTAAATGATGTTCTGCAAGTTCTTTCCAACACAACTAAGAATATCTCAACCGTTAACGCCCAACCAACCAAGGATATGAAATTTGCCAATATCCATGTGTCCTTTGGAATCTCAAATCTCTCAACTCTAACAACAGTAGTTGATAAGATTAAAAGTGTGCCAGAGGTCTACTCTGTCAAACGGACCAATGGCTAATTCCTCCCTCGGTTAATAGAAAGGCTAATATGAAAATCATCATTCAACGAGTTAAGAAGGCCCAAGTGAGTATCGAAGGTCAGGTTCAGGGGCAGATAGACCAAGGTTTACTGTTATTAGTTGGAGTAGGTCCAGAGGACCAAGAGGAAGATTTGGATTATGCTGTGAGAAAGCTTGTCAACATGCGGATTTTTTCAGACGCAGAAGGCAAGATGAATCTGTCTGTTAAGGATATTGAGGGGGAAATCCTTTCGATTTCTCAGTTTACCCTTTTTGCGGATACCAAGAAAGGCAATCGTCCAGCTTTTATAGGTGCAGCCAAGCCGGATATGGCAGCTACCTTCTATGAGGCTTTCAACCAAAAGCTAGCTCAGGAAGTGCCCGTTCAGACAGGTATCTTTGGAGCGGATATGCAGGTGGAGCTGGTCAATGACGGACCAGTCACCATCATTCTTGATACTAAAAATAGATAAGAAAACCAAGCCCAGCTGGCTTGGTTTTTGTTTATAGACACTCCCATAAAGAGGTATGTCTGTTGTAAAAGTCTGGATAGTTTTCTCTTAGGTGGCTAGCCGTTATATAGTATAAAGTAGAATGACAGGAAGTAAAGACTGGAGTAAGAGAGTAGAAATATTGAGGGCCAGTGATCGCTAAAAAGACAAATAATAGAAAGTCAACGGAGAGAATCCCTAAGTAGTAGAGGCGAACTTTTTTGTTCATCTGAGGATAAATCTCAGAGAAATGTTTTTTGAGTCGGAAGACTAAGCGAGACAGCAGTAGTCCCTGAGCGAGGATGAAAATGAAGCAAAAGATCAGACCTCTCTCCAAAGAAAGTTCGTATCGGGGTCTGAAATTTACCAACAGTAGCAAATCGCTGAGTGCAATGGCTGCAAAATGGATTCTAAAGAGCTTTTTCATAGGAAGACCTCCCTCTTTTATCTATCTTCATTCTACATCAAATGAATGGGAGTTGCAACTAACATAATAAAAAATCCCTGAAAGGAATTTCTTTCAGGAATAAGGGGTTAGTTGATTTTTTCGACATAGAGTTGTTTTGCGATATCGATGCTAACTTGGAGGTCTTCACCTTTGTTGACCAGTGTAAAGCTATTGGAAAAATTATCAAACTGCTTAACTTGGAGTTGGTCACCGATACGAATTGCATGCTTTTCTAGATATTTGAGCAGATCAAAGCTATCGTGAACCCGAGTCAGAATATAGGTTCCAGCTTCCTGGACGTCTGCTAGTGGCAGATTATTGATTTCAACCAAAAGTTCTCCCTCAGCTGGTATGGTTCCACCGTGGGGACAGGTTTGAGGGAAGCCAAGCAGTTTATCCAGTCTCTTTACAAATAGGTCAGAGACAGTGTGTTCTAGGACCTCAGCTTCTTCGTGGATTTGATCGCTGGTATAGTCTAGATGGTGAACTAGAAAGACTTCAATCAACCGGTGTTTACGATAGAGCTCAGAGACCAGTTTGAGGCCAATATCTGTCAATAGATAGCCGTTCTCCTTATCCTTGAGGATGAGATTTTCACTTTTCATGCGTTTGATCATCTCTGTTACAGCAGGCGGAGAGACCTGCATACGGGCAGCAATTTCTTTGTTGGTGATTTTTTGCATATCCGTACCGATTTCATAAATACATTTTAGGTAGTCTTCTTTATTTGGAGTCATTCGTTTCCTCTTGTTCATTCTCTCCATCTAGTATACCAAAAAAAGCTAGATTTCTCTAGCTTTCTACCATAACGCTTTTGATTTAGTCTAGTTCTTTAACTGCGGCAATGGCAGCTTCAAAGTTTGGCTCTGTGTTGATATTGTCAACGTATTCTACATAACGGATGACATTGTCAGCATCGAGAACAAAGACGGCACGCGCAAGGAGATGCCATTCGTTAATCAAGAGGGCATAATCACGCCCGAATGAATGGTCAAAGTAGTCTGAAAGCATGATGGCATTGTCAAGGCCTTCAGCCCCACACCAGCGTCCTTGGGCAAATGGTAGGTCCATAGAAACGGTAATAACGACGGTATTGTCAAGGCTAGCAAGTTCTTGGTTGAAGCGACGAGTTTGCGTTGAGCAGATACCGGTATCGATAGATGGGACAACGCTCAAAACTTTTTTCTTTCCATCAAAGTCGGCAAGACTTTTTTTAGAGAGATCAGTTGTAGTGAGGGAAAAGTCGAGTGCCTTGTCTCCGACTTGTAGTTGTTTACCTGTAAAGGTTACAGGATTTCCGAGAAAAGTGGTCATAAAACTACTCCATTCTTTTTTCTTTTATTCTACCGAGAATTGTCAGATTTTTCCAATGATTTGACCGGAAAGTGAAAAAAACGCCAATTCGTGTACTGACTCCAAAAAGTTAGATTTTTCTGTCTAACTTTTGGGGTGCAGTTCACCGTGAGAATGACGTTTTTTAATGAATTATTTTGACAAACCTTCGGCAATCTTGTCAAGGTTGTATTTCATCATGCTGTAGTAGCTGTCGCCTTCTTTAC
>CAUSRF010000032.1:0-14725 GCA_963534275.1 uncultured Streptococcus sp. | reverse complement strand
GGATTGTATCGCCTTCACGGATATCTGTAAAGTCACCTAGGATGATAATACCAACATCTGTTGACTCCAAGTTTTGCGCCATACCATAAGAGCCATTTTCAAAAATCAACAACTCTCCACTCATGGCATTTTCAAGACCGTGAGCACGAGCAATACCGTCCCCGATATAGGTTACAACACCTGTTTCAGACACATCAAAATTGGGTTTGAAATTTTCAATTTGTTGCTTAATTAAAGCGCTGATTTCTTGTGCGTTAATTGCCAAAAGAACACCACTTTCTATTTCAAATTTTCTTTAACAACTTTAAGTTGTTGTTTAATACTCACATCAATTGTCTTGTGATTAGCAAAAATGACAAAACCTCCAATGAGACTTTCATCGAATTGTTCCTTGATACTCCGTACTTTCAGAGCCATTTTTTTCTCTATCAACGGAATCAAGCGTTCCTTCTGTTCATTTGTTAAAGGATGAGCTGAAGAAATCGTTACTTCAAATCGATTCGTTTCTTTTTCAAGTCGACTCAAACAATCTACAATAATATCATAAAAAAGATTTGCTCTGTGATTGTAAATCAGAACTTGAATAAAGTTTTGCATTAAAGGTGACACAGAGTCTTGGAAGAAACCAACTGTTTTTTCCTTATCCGACTCATCTACCGCCACTTGAGCTAAAAAAGAAGGCAAGTCTGTTTCTTCTGCAACCTGCTTGATTTGAGACAAGTCTGCAAAGATTTGGTCTTCTTCTCCTTTTTCGATCACTAATTGGACAAAAGGCATGCTGTATTTTTCAATTACCTTTGCTGTTTTCTTGTCCATTAGGCTTCTCCTAGCTGATCGATATACTGATCAATGAGTTCCTTATGAGCATGACTGTCAAGGTTTTTTGAGATGATTTTACCAGCTAGACTAACTGTCAAATCTGCCACCTCTCCCTTAACACTTTGCAAAGCTTCAGCTTTATTTTGAGCGATTTCTTGATTCGCCTTCTCTTTTAAGCGACCTGCTTCTACTTTAGCATCTGCCAGAATATCTGCTTTACTCTTCTCGGCAGTCTCTTTAGCATTTTCAATGATTGTTTTGGCTTCGTTGCGACTTCCAGCCAATTCATCTTCACGTTTTTGAGCAAGAGTTTCTGCTTTTTGACGAGCTTGTTCAGCTCCATCAATATCAGCAGCAATTTTATTTGCCCTTTCTTCGAAGACACTTGTCAAGTTTGACCACGCATATTTCTTAACTAAGACAATCAAAAGGATAAAAGAGCCAGCGATTAAAATAAAGTTACCAATTAATTCACCTACTGTTACGTGCATCTGTTACTCCTTTCTACTCTTCTCCATCATTTATCTTATTTCCTAAGTACATAGAAGACAACATGGTAAACACATAGGCTTGGATGCAGGAAATAAAGACAGAAAAGGCTGTCCAAGCCAAGTTAGCACCAAAAGCAACTGGATACCAATATAGAGCTTGATGAGATAGAGTGATTAGCAAACTAGCCATCACTTCTCCAGCAAAGATATTTCCGAACACCCGCAAGGCAAGTGATAAAAAGTTGGTAAACTCTTCTAAGATATTCATGGGAGTCATAAAGCCAGGTGTGATATAGGCTTTTAGATATTTTTTAATCCCACGGCGACGAATCCCTTCAATATGAGTCATCAGGATAATTCCAAATGACAAGGCCAAGTCAAACTGGAGATTTGCAGTTGGCGATGTCCAAAGGTTTGTCCCATCTGTAGTTTGAAGTTTCGCCATCAAACCGAGGTTATTTGCCAGTACCATAAATAGAAATAGACAAAGGAAAAAGAGCGAGTAGTCTTTCATGTAGCTTTTACCAATGTTAGGTTCTGTAAATCCAATAACGAAGTCATAGAAATACTCAAGTACATTTTGCTTTCCTTTGGGTTTCAAAGTCATATTGCGACTTGCCCAATAGATAAAGCCAAAAACAACTCCCACAATCAACAAGGTCATGGCTAACATGGTTAAATCAAAGGTAACAGGACCAATATTGATGGTTGGATTGATACTTTCTTCCATCTAAAATCCTCCCTTTTCCATTTTATACTTCTCTTTATTTGATGATAAATGAAAAGACGAGGGTAACCAAGAACGTTCCTTCGATAAAGGCAATCCCCATGATCATTAAGCTACGTAATTGTGGGATGATGTCTGGTTGGCGAGCTGCTGATTTGAACAAACCGTTCATCAACATACCTTCTGCAAGAGATACACCCATACAGGCAAGACAAAGACCGAAAAATGTTAAATTCATGATAAATTCTCCTTTTTTATTTAAATTTACTTACTTAGTTTAGTCCTAAAATTTTGATTTGTCAACTTTTTACTTACGTTGAAAGCGTTTCATATGATTTATTTCTATTTTTGCTGTTTTTACCCCATTCTATAGAAAGTTTTTCCATTTTAGATTGCGAGTTTTTCTTGATTTTACTATATTTTCTGAAACAAACTGAAAAATCCAAGTTAAGAACTTGGATAGATTCACTTTATTTAAAATAGTAGGAATAGTGTTGTTTACAATCTGGATTAAATGGAGCACTGCAGTAAGAACAAGCTATCTGTTCTTGATATTCTTGAAAAGTCATTGTCCTCTTACAAACCCCACATAAAATCGGTTGATCCTCAGAAAGCGCCAAGGGATAGGGTGAAAAAACATGCATCTCCATAGCATTGTGACACTGATAGCATGCGTAGTATTTCCTGCATTTATAACACTGGAGTGAAACAATATCCTTTTCACTATGATAATGAACACACCTACTTTCATCATCTACCAATAAACCTTGCGCTTGAATCATTCACTTCTCCTTATCTAGGCACGAACTGTGATACTTGTCCCGTCTTCCTTATAGAGGTTGATGAGACCTTCTTTCAGAGCACGGACCATGTCACCTGCTTGCACAGGTTGTGGAACCTTGATTGTCAAGAGTTCCATTGGATTTGGAGCGCGATCGATTTTATTTCCCTTGGCATCGTGAAGATTCTCGATATAGGTTTCAAAATGACGGAAACCTGGTCCGTAAAACTCAACTTGATCACCTTCGTTGATTACATTCCGTTGACGAATGGTTGCTGTCTGAGTAGCATCATCATAAGAAACGACTTCAGCAACAAACTTGTACTCAGGGATCTTACGACGCGCACCAAACAACTGTTCATTTTCTGTAGGTGTACCATAGTAGAAACCTGTTGCCAATTCACGTTGGGCAACCTTCCACATCTCATCCACCAAGTCTTGTTTGATAGCTTCAAATTTCTCAGGACTTTCAAGATAAGCATCCACAGCTGCCTTGTAGCAGTTTGTTACTGTTGAAACATAGTGAATAGACTTCATGCGTCCTTCAATCTTGAGACTGTCTACACCATTTTCAATCATATCTGGAATATGGTCAATCATAGACATATCAACGGCAGACATTGAAAATTCTTCTGGGATTTCACCCTTAAGGCTCTTACGTTCTTGGCCAAAGGGCATATCGTAGAGGTCATATTTCCAACGGCAAGACTGAGAACAGCCTCCGCGGTTAGCATCACGCATACTCATGTGGTTTGAAAGCGTACAGCGACCTGAGTAAGAAATACACATGGCTCCATGGACAAAGGCTTCAATCTCAACGTCTGTACGTTTACGAATTTCTGCCAATTCTTCCATTGAAACTTCACGAGCCAAAACCACACGAGTTAGACCAAGTTCTTTCCAGAACTCTAGAGTTTCATAGTTGGTCGCACTGGCTTGAGTTGAAAGGTGAATTTCAAGGCCTGGTGCTTCTGTTGCTGCAATCATAATCAAGGCAGGATCTGACACGATAACTGCCGCAATCCCAATATCACGCAACTTACGGAACCATTCTCCAGCGCCAGCTTCGTTTCCTTCGTGCATAACCATATTGGCAGCTACATAAACCTTGGCACCGTACTTGGCAGCGAACTGAACACCTTCTTCCATCTGCTCAAAGGTAAAGTTTCCAGCACGGCTACGAAGACCATAGGCTTGCCCACCGATAAAGACAGCATCCGCACCGTATTGAACAGCTACTTTTAGCTTCTCTAAAGTCCCCGCAGGTGATAAAACCTCAGGACGTTTTAATGTTTTTGTCATTTTTTCTCCTATTTGCAATATAAAAGTTTGACGTTTTTCCTTCTCATTTTATAGTAAATAATGGATAAAATCAAGTCTAGAAAGATTGTTTTGACAATTCTAATCTTTTCAAAAAGAAAAAACTAATCTTCTGAGACTAGTTGTTTTCAAGATAAAATTCAAAACGTTCACCCACATACTGACTCTTAACATATTCAAAAGCCGTCCCATCATCAAGATAGGAAACCTGAGTCAAGGCTAGAATCGCATGCCCCTTTTCGACTTCCAGATAGTGAGCTATCTTTTCCTTAGCCAATCTCGCATAAATGGTCTGTTGGGATTTGCCAATCCGGTAGCCATGTTGCTGCAGGGTTTGAAAGAAGTGACTAGTTACTTCTTCTTTTTTGAAGTCCTTAATAAATTTCTCAGGAATAGATGCTACTTCATAGACTAGTGGTACTTGGTCAGCATAACGCACCCGCTCCATGCGGATAATATTCTCTGTCGGAGTAATCCCCAGCTTTGCGACCTCTTGCTCATTTGGAATGGTTCTTCTGTAAGAAATGAGTTGGCTAGAAGGTACTTTCCCCTGAGATTTGACAATCTCCGTAAAACTAGTCGTTCCCCGCATTTTTTCTTGGACACGAGTACTAGAGACAAAAGTCCCACTCCCTACACGACGCTCCAAAACCCCTTCCTCAACCAAGAGAGAGATAGCTTGACGTAATGTCATCCGGCTAACTTGAAACTGTTCAGCTAAATCTCGCTCACTTGGAAGTCTCTCCCCGATTTTCCAACGACTCTCATCTATATCCTTTTTGATCTGGTCATGGATTTTCATATAAGCTGGTAACATGATTCTCACTTCTTTTTTTTATTTTTTCCATTGTACCGTATTTGCTAAGAAAAAGTCAAACTTTGCCTTGTTTAGTTGGTAATTCGCCCCTATTTGTGATAGAATATTGAAAAAGATATTTCTTTTGAGAAAGGAAAAAGATGAGCAACATTTCAACTGATTTGCAAGATGTCGAAAAAATCATCGTACTGGACTATGGTAGCCAATACAACCAGCTGATTTCACGTCGTATCCGAGAGATTGGTGTTTTTTCAGAGCTAAAAAGCCACAAAATCTCAGCTGCAGAAGTTCGTGAAATTAACCCTGTAGGGATCATCCTCTCTGGTGGACCAAACTCTGTATATGAAGATGGTTCATTTGATATTGACCCAGAAATTTTTGAACTTGGCATTCCAATTTTGGGAATCTGCTACGGTATGCAACTTTTAACTCATAAACTTGGAGGTAAGGTTGTCCCTGCGGGTGATACTGGAAACCGCGAGTACGGTCAATCGCCACTTACTCATACCTCTTCTGCCCTCTTTGAAGGGACACCAGAAGAACAGATTGTTTTGATGAGCCATGGTGATGCAGTCACTGAGATTCCTGCTGACTTTGTTCGTACAGGTACTTCTGCCGACTGTCCTTATGCAGCCATTGAAAATCCAGACAAACATATCTATGGTATCCAATTCCACCCTGAAGTTCGTCATTCAGTTCATGGCTATGATATCCTTCGTAATTTTGCATTGAATATCTGTGGTGCCAAAGGCGACTGGACTATGGATAACTTTATCGAGATGCAAATCAAACAAATCCGTGAAAAAGTTGGGGACAAACGTGTTCTCCTCGGACTTTCTGGTGGTGTTGACTCTTCTGTTGTTGGAGTTCTTCTTCAAAAAGCGATCGGCGATCAATTGATCTGTATCTTTGTTGACCACGGTCTTCTTCGTAAAGGGGAAGCAGACCAAGTTATGGACATGCTTGGTGGTAAGTTTGGTTTGAATATCGTCAAAGCAGATGCTGCTAAACGTTTCCTTGATAAACTTGCAGGTGTTTCTGATCCTGAACAAAAACGGAAAATCATCGGAAACGAGTTCGTTTATGTCTTTGATGACGAAGCAAGTAAGCTCAAAGATGTGAAATTCCTTGCCCAAGGAACACTTTACACTGACGTGATTGAGTCTGGAACGGATACAGCTCAAACTATCAAGTCACACCACAACGTGGGTGGTCTTCCAGAAGATATGCAGTTTGAACTCATTGAACCGCTCAATACCCTCTACAAAGACGAGGTTCGTGCCCTCGGTACGGAACTTGGTATGCCAGACCACATCGTATGGCGCCAACCATTCCCTGGACCAGGACTTGCTATCCGCATCATGGGTGAAATCACTGAAGAAAAACTGGAAACAGTCCGTGAGTCAGACGCAATCCTTCGTGAAGAAATCGCTAAAGCAGGACTTGACCGTGATATCTGGCAATACTTCACTGTCAACACAGGTGTTCGTTCAGTCGGTGTTATGGGTGACGGTCGTACTTATGACTACACCATTGCTATTCGCGCTATCACTTCTATCGATGGTATGACAGCTGACTTTGCGAAAATTCCTTGGGAAGTTCTTCAAAAAATCTCTGTTCGTATCGTTAACGAAGTCGACCACGTCAACCGTATCGTCTACGACATTACAAGTAAACCACCTGCAACAGTTGAGTGGGAATAGAGTTTTCTATAAAATAAAAAATAATACTGCTGGAGCATGAACTTCAGTGGTATTATTTTTTATTATTTCAATATTAGAAAAATTTCTCGACTCTCTACTCCTCTTTTTAAATCCCTAAAACCATGCTATAATATAGTAAGTATAAATACAATAACCTGACTATAAAAGTCAACGACAAAGATTTCTTACATCATCCGTAAGTGTTATTCTACTCTGATTCATACTATAATAAATGTAACAAAAGATGGAGGTGTTTCACATGGAAACCATTTTACGAGTAGAATCATTAAAAAAGCATTATGGGAAAGAGCCCAATATCACAAAAGCCTTGGACGGCATATCTTTTCAAGTTGTAAAAGGCGAGTTCCTAGGGATTATGGGGAGTAGCGGCTCTGGGAAAACAACCCTTCTTAACTGTCTCGCTACTATCATCAAGCCAACTGACGGTTCCATTCAAATGCAAGAAAAAGATTTAGGTCAGTTAAAAGGGAGCCAATTAGCAGATTATCGTGGTAAGGAAATTGGCTACCTCTTTCAGAATTTTGAGCTTTTGGACAATCTGACAGCCAAAGAAAATATTTTACTTCCCTTGTCTTTGCATAAGGTCGATGACAACGAAAGCAAGGTTCGGTTAGAATTGCTTTCCCAATATCTGGATATTTCTGAACTTCTGGATAAGTTCCCATCTCAATTATCAGGTGGTCAACGGCAAAGGGTAGCTGCTGCGCGTGCCTTGATTTTAGACCCTAAGATTGTATTTGCGGATGAGCCCACAGGAGCTTTAGACTCTAAAAATGCAACCATTTTGATGCAAAAATTATCCGAAATGAATCAAGTGGAAGAAACCACTATTCTCA
This sequence comes from uncultured Streptococcus sp., assembly GCA_963534275.1. Taxonomy (GTDB): domain Bacteria; phylum Bacillota; class Bacilli; order Lactobacillales; family Streptococcaceae; genus Streptococcus. The sequence continues at coordinate 7,210 of CAUSRF010000032.1, read as the reverse complement.
TGGTTACCCACGACTCGGTAGCAGCCAGCTTTTGCAATCGCATCTTGTTTATCCAAGACGGAAAACTATTCCATGAAATCCGACGCGATTATCCAAGAGAAAGTCAAGAAGATTTTTACCACAGAATACTAAAGGTCATGGCAGCCCTAGCTGGAGGTGATGGCAATGTTTTCTAAATTAGTCTCAAGAAATAGCAAGAGAGATCGAAAAAATAATGGCTTGTATTTTAGTTCTATGGTTCTTTCCATCATCTCCTTTTACATCATCCTTTCTTTGTCACATCAAGATGTGATGATCTTTCTAAAACAAATAGAAAGTGACGCTGTAAATAAACTCTTTAGCATGATTCCGATTCTTTATGTAGCAACACTCTTTATCCTCTTTTTTCTAGTCTACTTCGCAAGCAGTATGCAGATGGAAAGAAGAAAACATGAATTTGGTGTCTATCTCACACTAGGCATGCGAAGAAGCAAACTGTTCTTGCTACTACTATTCGAGGATTTGAGAAACAGTGTCCTTGCTCTTGGAATAGGCCTTCCAATTTCTATCTTGATTTCAGAACTGATTAGCCTAATAACCGCTAAAATTGTGGGACTAGGGATTATCGAGCATCAATTTTCTCTATCTACCACAGCTCTACTCTATACAGTCATCGGCTTCCTAGCCGTAAAATTAGCTGTCTTTGTTCTTTTAAGTGCAAAGACGGCCAATAAAGAAATCGGAAACCTGCTATCCTATTCTCCTTCTGGGATGAAGAAACTACTCCCCAAGGGAGTGTACCTTCTTGCTTCCGTCTTCGGAATGTTGCTTCTAGGAATAGCCTATTACTTGGGTATGAGTGGACGAGCTTGGGAAAGTGTCATAACCATGGGCATCACTGTTCTCTTGGGGACTCTAGGAACTATCCTACTCTTCTTTGGTATGCGTTTATTTATAGACTTTTTGGTCAAGCTTGGAAACAATCGAAAACTTCATGCCTATAATTTTAGACAGATTCAGGAATTAGTTATCCAGCGCTCAACTATACTGGCCATCTGCTCCCTCTTAATCTTCTCTGCCTTGTGCCTCTTTGGAGCAGGTGTTGCCATTGCAAGCGGCAATTCAGGCAATCAAACCCACGTATTGGATTATACTTTTAGAGACAGCAAGCAGGAAACAGATGAAAATCTTGATATAGACACAGTAAAAAAAGAGCTTGAAGCTTCTGGACTAGCATCACAGTTTTCAAAGATCCTGCAAATCAAAGTAGGAAAACCTAAAGAACACGAGTCCGTGTCCTTTGAACAGTTCATCAAGGTGTTGAAAGAGCAAAAAGACAGTAAAAACAAGGAAATCTTAGTCCATAATTTCCAAAAATATATAAGTTCCCACCTTTTGCCACTCTCCGAATACAATGAACTTAGAAAGGCTGCGGGTCTGCTACCTCTAGAATTAACTAGTAAGGAAGCCTACTTGTATATGGGGAAAGATTTTCTCCCAGATGAGAGTCACGTCAACTCTGTCCTGAAATCAAATCCTCATATCAAAGTCATGGGAAATGATGTAAAATTGATTGGAGAGGTACAGTCTTTACCGATTGTAACGGACCGTGAAATCACCCTCTCTGTAGCTCTCATAGTCCCAGATGAGGTCTTTATGAGCTATACAGATGGTCAGTATTCGAACTATGTCAGCGGTATCTTGGCTCCTGAGCTGGTCAAGGAAAAAGGCCTGATGAGAGCTATCTCAGATACCAATGAAAAGCTAAATCAAACCTCTCTTGGCTATGAAAGCTATATACAAAATATGGGAAGACAATTGTTTTACATTATCTCTGCCAGCTATGTCACCATCTATCTGGCTATCATCTTCCTTGTTGTCGCAAATACAATCATCGGCGTTCAATTTTTGATGGGTCAGAGACAATCCTACAGACGATACCAAACCTTGATTCATCTTGGCGCCAACTACGAAACTCTTTGTAAATCTTCAGAAAAACAAATCAACTGGTATTTCGGTCTGCCAATAGCCCTTGCACTTATCAGTAGTAGCTTCGGAGTGAGCTCCCTCCTCACAGGAATAGTACCTGCTAGTGTAAGAATGGACATGGGGCAAAAATTTATCACAGCCATGCTGATAGTACTGCTCTTAGCTGGCTTTGAAGTCATCTATATCAGAATTGTAAAGAAAAATAGCAACAAGTATTTGTTATCCTTAATGGAACCAAAAAGAGAAGAATAAAATTTAAAAAGCGAGGAAAAGGAGGAACCGATATGAAGCATATTCTGGTAATTGAAGATGAAGCCTTGATTCGAGATGAAATTGTCATCTTGTTAGAGAAAGCGGGTTATCAAGTTGATAAGTTGACTGACTTCAAAGATACAAGCCAGCAAGTGCTGCAATACGATACGGATCTAATCATACTGGATTTGAATTTGCCGGGAGAAACAGGTTTTCAAATTTGTAAAAATCTCAAGTCAAAACGCTCTGTGCCCATATTGGTTCTCACCTCCCGTGAACAACTAAAAGATGAGATTTACGCCCTGAAATTAGGGGCAGACGAGTACTTAACAAAACCTTTCAAGAAAGAAAGATTCTTGGCTCGTATAGAAAACATCTTGAAACGCTATGAAGGTAGACAAAATTTGCTTGAAAAAGATAATTTCCTGCTGGATAGAAATACCTATACCCTTTATATCAATGGACATTCGATTTTACTCCCTCAAAATCAAGGAAAATTGTTAGAAACTTTATTAGTGGCAACTGATTCTGTCGTCACAAAAGAAGAACTAAGTATGAAACTATGGAATACAACTGAGTTCATCGATGAAAATGCCCTACAAGTAAATATTGCAAGGCTCAAAAAGGTGATGAAACAGGCTGGCATTGCTCTTCAAGTCAAGTCCGTCAGAGGTATTGGTTACAAGCTAGAAGAGGTAAGTCCAGATGAAACATAATCTAAAATATCTAGCTACTTATCTGCCTTGGTTACTTGTTCTTTTAGCATTTGATCTATTCACAGCAATTCTGCTTTGGCTTTCAGATGCGAGAATGTTTCAAGCCCTCATCCTGCTCTATCTTTTAGCTACAATTCTGCTCTTTTTCATCCTATCATCCCTACTTATAAGAAAAGAAAGAAAAAAATCCGCTGCCTACAAAGCCTTCATAGCCAATCCTAAGATGGATACTGAGCTTAAATTATTGCATTTATCAAGTGCCTCAGAGAAAGAAAGCATTGAACAAATGGCAGATACACTTTATCAAAAGCAGGCTGAAATAGGAAAACTCAACTCATTACTATCCGAATACGAGGACTATGTTGAAAAATGGGCACATGAGATTAAACTCCCTCTATCGCTTCTTTCCCTCCTTTTGGACAATCAAAGTGACCAATTGCCTGAGGATACAGCTTTTAAGTTGGACTATGTGAAAAATCAAATCCAAGGAAATGTATCACAGATCCTATTTTATTACAGGATAAAAAGTGAGAAAAATGATTTTCTATTTGAAGATCTTGACCTAAAAGAGTGTATCCAAGATCTCTTGGAAAACTTTGGTCCCTTACTCAAAGAAAAGAATTTTACGATTCAGCTAGAAAATATACAAGGAACCTGCTACACCGATCAACGCAGTTTTGAATTTATCCTCTCTCAAATCCTCGCCAATGCCCTTAAATATAGCTCTGACAAGCCCGAACTCAAGATTTCTATGTCAAGAGACAAGGGGCGCACCACTCTGATTATTAGGGATAATGGCTGCGGAGTTAAAGCTTGCGACCTCCCTCATATCTTTGAAAAAGGCTTTACAGGTGATTCAGGTGATACAAGGAAAAAATCAACAGGCATGGGGCTCTACCTAGTCAAACAATTAGCAAATGCTTTAAAAATCGAAATCACAGTAACATCCAAATGGATGCAAGGATTTGAGATTACCCTTTCTATTTAGTAATTGTTCGATTAAGAAAATTGCCTAATCATAGAAAGCACATATTTTATATAAAAAAGGAAAGCACTTCTACTTTCCTTTTTTATTTACGTTTCTTCTTAGCTTTTTTCATTTTGTTGGCCATGCGTTTCATGGACTGTTTCATAGCAAATTCACCAATTTTACCTTTGAGTCCGCCACCAAACATCTGACTCATATCTGGCATTCCAGCTCCTCCAAGAGCTGACATATCCGGCATGCCACCTTTCCCCATCATTCCTTCAAGGGCAGACATATCCATGCCACCCATATTTGGCATATTTTTAGGGAGGTTATTTGGATCGATCCCCATCTGCTTCATCATCTTGTTCATATCCCCAGACATGACACCTTGCATGAGCTGTTTGGCCTGATTAAAGTCTTTGATGAATTTATTGACTTCGACAAAGGTATTCCCAGAACCTGCAGCGATACGACGGCGACGGCTTGGATTTAACAAATCAGGATTTTCACGTTCTTCAGGTGTCATCGAAGATACGATAGCACGTTTACGAGCAATCTGGCGCTCATCCACTTTCATATTTTGAAGGGCTGGATTATTGGCCATACCTGGAATCATCTTGAGCAAGTCTTCCATTGGCCCCATGTTTTGCACTTGATCCAATTGATCAATGAAATCATTGAAATCAAAGGTGTTTTCGCGCATCTTCTCAGCCATTTCAAGAGCTTTTTGCTCATCGTATTCCTGAGAAGCTTTCTCAATCAAGGTCAGCATATCCCCCATGCCAAGGATACGGCTTGACATACGGTCTGGGTGGAAGGTTTCGATATCTGTAATCTTTTCACCAGTACCAGTGAACTTAATAGGTTTTCCAGTGATGTGACGAACAGATAGAGCTGCACCACCACGAGTATCCCCATCAATCTTGGTAAGAATAACCCCAGTTACTTCTAACTGAGCATTAAACTCACGGGCGACATTGGCCGCTTCCTGACCGATCATGGCATCAATGACAAGCAGGATTTCGTTTGGTTGTGCCAAGGCCTTAACATCACGAAGCTCATTCATCAAGAGTTCATCAATCTGCAAACGACCCGCTGTATCAATCAAGACATAATCATTGTGGTTGGCCTGAGCTTGTTCCAAACCTTGACGAACAATCTCAACAGCTGGTACTTCTGTTCCAAGAGCGAAAACTGGTACATCAATCTGTTGTCCAAGTGTTTTCAGCTGATCGATGGCAGCTGGACGATAGATGTCCGCTGCAATCATCAAAGGTCGTGCATTTTCTTCCTTCTTGAGTTTGTTGGCCAGTTTACCCGCAAAGGTGGTTTTACCAGCCCCCTGCAAACCGACCATCATGATGATTGTAGGAATCTTAGGTGACTTGATAATTTCAGCCGTATCAGAACCTAAAACAGCTGTCAATTCCTCATCAACGATTTTAATAATCTGTTGGGCAGGATTGAGGGTATCAATAACCTCGTGCCCTACCGCACGTTCACGAACATTCTTGATAAAGTCCTTTACAACAGGCAAAGCAACGTCGGCTTCCAGTAAGGCTAGACGAATCTCTTTGGTTGCTTCTTGAACATCAGCCTCAGAGATTTTCCCTTTTTTACGTAGATTTTTAAAGACGTTCTGTAAACGTTCTGTTAAACTTTCAAATGCCATTTTTTTTCCTCTTATTCTCTATTATCAATGCTTGTTAAAATTTCTATCTGCTCCTGCAGAAAGTTATCCTTAGGATAGCGCTCCAAGATCTGGTCAAAAATCTGACTACGAACAATGTAGTCCGAATACATGTGTAATTTCATCTCATAATCTTCTAAAATCTTTTCTGTCCGCTTGATATTGTCATAAACAGCTTGGCGACTGACACCGAACTCTTCAGCAATCTCAGCAAGACTGTAATCATCTGCATAATAAAGCTCTATATAGTTCATTTGTTTGTCTGTCAAAAGCGCAGCATAAAATTCAAAAAGTGCATTCATGCGATTGGTTTTTTCGATTTCCATAAGTTTTATTATATCAAAAAATCTATCATATCGCTATAGTAGAGGACTTCAAAAACAGATTGAATAAAAAAAAGAACCTTGCAAGCAAGATTCTTTTAGTGTCTGACTTAAATAATTGTTCTTCTGGGAACTTAATCGAATTAAGCTTCGATTTCTGTAACCATACCTGAACCAACAGTACGTCCACCTTCACGGATAGAGAATGTAGTACCTTGTTCTACGGCGATTGGGTGGATCAACTCAACGTCGATAGTCACGTTATCACCAGGCATTACCATTTCAGTACCTGCTGGAAGTTCGATTGAACCTGTAACGTCAGTAGTACGGAAGTAGAATTGTGGACGGTAGTTGTTGAAGAATGGAGTGTGACGTCCACCTTCTTCTTTAGTAAGGATGTAAACTTCACCTTTGAATTTAGTGTGTGGGTTGATTGAACCTGGTTTAGCGATAACTTGTCCACGTTCGATTTCATCACGTTGAACACCACGAAGAAGGACACCTACGTTATCTCCGGCAAGACCTTCGTCAAGTTGTTTACGGAACATTTCAACACCAGTAACAACTGCTTTTTGGATTTCTTCTTTGATACCAACGATTTCGATTTCGTCGTTGACACGAACAGTACCACGGTCGATACGTCCTGAAGCAACTGTACCACGTCCAGTGATTGAGAATACGTCTTCGACTGGAAGAAGCAATGGTTTGTCAGTGTCACGTTCTGGTTCTGGGATGTACTCATCAACAGTGTTCATCAATTCCATGATGATGTCTTCGTATTTAGAGTCACCTTCAAGAGCTTTAAGAGCTGAACCTTGGATAACTGGAAGATCGTCACCTGGGAAGTCGTATTCTGAAAGAAGGTCACGGATTTCCATTTCAACCAATTCAAGCAATTCTTCGTCGTCAACCAAGTCAACTTTGTTCATGAAGACGATAAGGTGTTTAACACCAACCTGACGTGAAAGAAGGATGTGCTCACGAGTTTGTGGCATTGGTCCGTCAGTTGAAGCTACTACAAGGATAGCTCCGTCCATTTGAGCGGCACCAGTGATCATGTTTTTAACGTAGTCCGCGTGTCCTGGAGCGTCGATGTGAGCGTAGTGACGTTTTTCAGTTTCGTACTCAACGTGCGCAGTGTTGATAGTGATACCGCGTTCGCGTTCTTCTGGAGCAGCATCGATAGACGCATAGTCTTTAGGTTGGTTAACTGCTGAAGGCAAGCGACGTGCCAATACAGTTGTGATAGCTGCAGTTAGGGTAGTTTTACCGTGGTCAACGTGTCCGATAG
>CAUSRF010000031.1:0-15183 GCA_963534275.1 uncultured Streptococcus sp. | reverse complement strand
TCAAAAGTAAGGAAGTGTCTATGAGTAAATTACAATTAAGTCCTAATAAAGTAGCTTGCTTGCAAAAACTCTCTGACGAGAACGGCATCATCTCAGCTCTTGCCTTTGACCAACGTGGTGCTTTAAAACGCCTTATGGCTCAATACCAAACAGAAGAGCCAACAGTGGCTCAAATGGAAGAACTCAAAGTCTTGGTTGCAGATGAATTGACCAAATATGCATCATCTATGCTCCTTGACCCTGAGTACGGACTTCCAGCTACAAAAGCCCTTGATGCCAATGCTGGTCTTCTCCTTGCCTATGAAAAAACTGGTTACGACACAACTAGCACCAAACGCTTGCCTGACTGCTTGGATGTTTGGTCTGCAAAACGTATCAAGGAACAAGGCGCAGATGCAGTTAAGTTCTTGCTTTATTATGACGTAGACAGCGCTGACGAACTTAACCAACAAAAACAAGCCTACATCGAACGCATCGGTTCTGAATGTGTGGCGGAAGATATTCCATTCTTCCTTGAAATCTTGGCTTACGATGAAAAAATCGCTGACGCAGGTTCTGCAGAATACGCAAAAGTGAAACCACACAAGGTTATCGGTGCTATGAAGGTCTTCTCAGACCCACGCTTCAACATTGATGTCTTGAAAGTGGAAGTTCCAGTCAACGTCAAATACGTTGAAGGCTTTGGTGATGGTGAAATCGTTCATACACGCGAAGAAGCAGCAGCCTTCTTTAAAGCACAAGACGAAGCAACGAACTTGCCATACATCTACTTGAGTGCTGGTGTATCAGCTAAACTCTTCCAAGAAACCCTTGTCTTTGCCCACGAATCAGGCGCAAACTTCAACGGAGTTCTATGTGGCCGTGCAACATGGGCTGGATCAGTTGAAGCCTACATCAAAGATGGTGAAGCAGCAGCTCGTGAATGGTTGCGTACAACAGGATTTGAGAACATTGACGAACTCAACAAGGTTCTTCAAACAACAGCGACTTCATGGAAAGAACGTGTGGAAGCATAAAACTGGAATAGAAGAACCCCCTTTTGTTAAGAAAATACTTAAGGTTTTCTGACAAAGGATTCTGAAAATAGAAACTACAACCATAGATGGTAAATACACTTTCTATGGTTTGTTTACTTAAGAAAAATGGATCAAAGGAGAATAGAATGAAAGCATACACAGAGCGTGTATTTGGAAATCATGAGGGCAAGGATGTCTTGGTCTATCGCTTTGAGACTGACAGCGGCTACCAGCTAGAGATTATGACTTATGGTGCGACCATTTTGCGCTATGTAACGCCTGACAAGGCTGGAAATTTTGCCAATGTTATCTTGGGCTTTGATGATTTTGCTAGCTATGTAGGCAATAGTCCCAAGCATGGAGCAAGTGTGGGTCCTGTGGCAGGTCGTATCGCAGGTGCGACATTTGAGCTCAATGGCAAGATCTATGACCTTGAAGTTAATAATGCTAGCAACTGTAACCACAGTGGTTCAACAGGTTGGGATTCGAGCTTGTTTGAACTGGTCGAGGTGAGCGACCATGGCTTAACTCTCTACACAGAACGTACAGACGGGACAGGAGGATTTCCTGGTAATCTTAAGATTTGGATTAGCTACCACTTGGAAGAAACTGGTGCCTACGAAGTCAGCTATAAGGTAACAACCGATCAGGATACGCTGGTCAATCCAACTAATCACAGCTATTTCAACTTGTCTGGTGATTTCACGCAGACAGTTGACCGCCATGTTTTCCAACTAAATACGGAAGGCATTTACCCAATCGCTCCCGACGGTGTTCCAGCCAAGACTCCAGATGCTGATCGTGATGTGGTGAAACACATCTACAATGGTGCTTTGCTCAAGGATATCTTTGCAGAGGAAGATGAGCAAATCCAGCTGGTATCTGGTTTGGATCACCCATTTGCCCTTCCTGCAGGTCATGACAATGCTGGTTTCCTTTATGACCAAAACTCAGGTCGCTTCCTGCTTTTCAAGACAGAGGCTCCTTGCTTTGTGGTCTACACAGCAAACTTTGTGGATGAGAGTGTCATCATAGGAGGTCAGCCAATGGTGCAACACAATGGAATTGCCCTTGAAGCGCAAGCTTTACCAGATGCCATTCACAGTGACCTTAAAGACCAAGTCATTCTCAAAGCAGGTCAAACCTTCACCAGCAAAACTCGCTACGAGCTTGTTGTTAAATAAAAAGAAGAGCTGATTTCCAGCTCTCAGAAAGTGGACAAACATCATTTTTGGTGTTTGTTTTTTTGTTCAAGATGTAGTGTATGGTGTGCACAAATAGTACAAGTTGGTAGGTGGATGATTGCGGCTTCCTATAACTCAATAATATGGGACTCGTAGCCAATCACTTCTAGAAAACGAAGCAAATCTATCGTAGCCCAAAAGAGGTTTTTCTCGTTGGTATTGGGGTGGAAATTCATCCGTTATTCCGACATGATTTCTTTGTCGAAATAAACTTGAATGTCCTTGTCGGTATTGTTGAGCAAGCCAAAAGGTGAAACAACACCTGCGGGCAAGCTCATTTTTTCAAACAAGCTCTCAGACGAAGCCATCCGAATCCTGCTAGCTCCTATTAGTTCTTTCAAGAGGCCCATATCCAGACTCTTTTGATCATCCATGATTACCAGATAATAGGTTGTTTTTCTTTTTTGTTTGTGAGAAACATGGTCTTGGTACGGATACCTTCGATTTCCTCGATAAAACTATCTGCCTGCTCCGTGGTTAAGGCTGGCTCGTGCTTTACGATATCAAAGGGAATATCTAGCCCATTTAGCATTTCTACAACTTTTTCGTATGCTTCCATCTTCTAGCCTCCTTTATCAACTTGATAGCCCCAAAAAGAGGGTTATTTTCGTTTGATTAGGTACTGAACAACCTTTTCCAAGCGTTCCTTTTGAGCCTCGGGGTCATCTAGTGGCTGGTTGATGCAGGCGGTGAGATTTTCGATAATCATCATTTCAATCACGCGCTCAACACTGGAGCGCACTGCGGTCAACTGGGTAATGATATCTGCGCAGTCACGATCTTCATCGATCATCTTTTGAATCCCACGCAACTGACCTTCTGAACGTTTCAGGCGTGTTATATACTTTGAGTTTGTCATTGATTTATCCTTGGTCACTTTTTCTTCATTATATCTCGAATAAGATTCTTTGTCAAAATTCTCATCCTATCTGTCTTTGTAGGAGGCAACCTTTTCTCTGTATCGGATAGAAAAGATTGCTGAACAGGAAAAAGGAGAACAAAGGCTATCCTCCTTGAAGCACGGTTGGGTAAATAAGTTTCCGATTAGTTATGCCTTATATCTTGGACAAAAAGGCTAGGACTACTATCCCATAGACCAGAACTAGGGCCAGTCCAAATCCGATACCGAACCACTTGTAAAACTTGTCCATCCCGCTGTAACGTTCGACATAGGCCCTGGTCGGCTTGTCTGGATCATACCAGACTATCAGCTCCGAATGAAGGGGGAAATGGGTCTGCATCAAACTATCAAAGGAAACAAAGGAGTTGCTGTAGCGAGTGATGGAAGGCGCTAGCATTTCTTCTCTTGTATAATCATTTGAAACCTTAGTAGGACCCCACGGAGTCGTGACCGTTTTGATCATAAAATACTGCAAGGTTTTCTTATAAGTAAGCCCATCAACCGTGTATTCAACGATAGGTGGATAACCCTCACGAAAACGACTATAGCCGACAACCGTTCCCTCTACAGATGACTGGGCAAGCCGTACCATCTTCCGATCTCGAAGATAGAGGTAGAGAAAGGTCCCATATACAAACACAAAAGATAGGAGAGTGACGACTGTCCCAACTATCAAACCAATTACTTCTTTAGTTATATGAACTCCTCCAGTTATTCTATAGAGTAAAATCCCAAAGAACTCACTCGTCCAGAATCGGTATCGAATCCCTCGAGTCTACTCTTCGGATTTTTCTTTAGACTGCTGTTCTTTCAAATCTTTCACAGATTTTGATATGATATCTCTCACCTGTTCGTCGGTAAGCCCTGGAATCTGGTAATAAGGATTATTGGACTCGCTTTTTGACGGCTTTGTTTCTGAACTTTCTGTTTTAGAACTTTGTTCAGTCGAAGACGAGGTTTTCGACTCTGAGAAACTGGATTCTTTTGCCTTAGAGGAACTAGACGGCTCAGACTCTGAAGACTTGGACTTCTCAGCCGCTTTAGAATCAACCCTAGGTAGCTTATCTACTTGGTCGCTCGGCTGTTTTACAGGTTTATAGGATAACCCAAAGGACAATAGTAAGGTAATCAAGGTCCCAATGCCAGCCAAAGTTCTTTTATTGGCTTCAGCCGAGGGAACCTTCATGCCCTTTGTACTGAGTGTTTTCCATTCTGGGTGCTCTTTTTCTATGGCTTTTTTCTGTATCCCAAGAGGACCCAGTAGAAAATAATTAAAAGGCACAAGCGTTGCCATAGCCGCCGTTATAAGCGGAACATAACTGGAATGACTTGATACCAGTAGAACATCGAGTATAGCGAGAAGAATGAAGAGGAAACGCCCCACAAACTTACGAACTTGATGCTCTTTTTTGATCTGCAAATATCTCTCTTGTAACATTATGTGGATCACCTCACCTCTTTAATAAATAAGCAAGCACTACAATGGCGTAGGCCATGGTTAACAATATAGCACTTCCGATCCCAAACCATTTATAAAGCTTGTTAATCCCACAGTATCGTTCCACATAAGCTCTGTTTGGTCTTTCAGGATCATACCATACCTTCATCTTCGAATAGATCGGAAAATGCGTACGCATTAAGTCATTAAAGGATATAAAGGAATTACGATAAAAGGTTAGGGAATTTGCCAACATATCCTCTCTTGTAAATTTATTAGAGGCGCTTATGGGGCCCCATGGAAGCGAAATCGTTTTAATTATAAAATACCGTAATGGCTTGCTATAAGTAGTTCCGTTAACCGTATATTCAACAACCGGAGGATTTCCAGCTTGAAAATTACTATAGCCCACAACCGCTCCCTTAACAGACGATTTGGCAAGACGTACCATTTTTTTATCCCGAAAATAAAGATAGAAATACGTACCAGATAAAAAAATCAAGGATAAAAGAATGACGATGGTAGCAACTAAAAATAATATGGTTTCTGTTGTCACATTCTCCTCCTAACTTAGTCGATACTCTTCACATCGGACATTGAAAGTGTCATCTTAGATGGATCTGACATTGAGTCAACAAGCTCCAATTGTTCTGAGTTTAGTGGTAACAAAATTAACGTAGTTGTGTAAGAAGGTAACTCACCACTATCCTTGATAGTATAGCTAATCTTTTGATTATCAAAAATAGTCTTGCCATCGTAGGACCAGCTTAGTGAAAACTCCAAATCTTTTTTGATATCTACGTCAGTTTTATTGACGAGCATTAGTGCCGCTCTACCATCTGAAACTGCTTCTGTAAAGTAGATAGCCATATTTCCCTTACTACCTAGTTCGGGATGTTCCTTGATCAATTTTTTTCCAAGTTCAATTAAATCAGATGTTTTACCTTCGTATTGCGGCGCTACCACAAATTTCAATTCCTTCTCTTTATTTACAACTGTCTCGCGTGTACTTTTCTCTGTTCCCCCTGCTTCCTTTCCATTAGAGCAAGCTCCAAGAATCAATAACAAGACGATGACAAATAACTTCTTCATTTTTTCCTCCCTATTTAAAATTCAATGTCAAATACCAATATCTATAGTAATATAAAATAAATACTTTTGTCCCATTATTCTTCCTCCGTACTGGATTTATAATATTGTAAGAACTCCTCTTCGCTTTGAACCAAATATTCCTGTCCATCTTTCGAACTAGCTGCTGGAATGGTGATGTCCTTAAAAATATTTGTACCCTCTGGAAGAACCAGCTTTAAGAGAGAGATTTCAAAACGAACATCTTCTTTTCCAAGGAAATATAATTCAGATAACAACCCTTTACTTAATATATCAAACACCTTTGGATATTTGCTTGATAAGGACAGGTATTGGGATTTTTCTACTGGTTCTTTAAAACTAAAAAGAGATAAGACAAAGGCAAACTTCTCGTTTGAAAATTTATGATTCGAAATAAGAATATCTTCTAACTTTGGTTTGTATGATTCTTGCTCATCGTTATAAAGGTCTTTGGAAGTTTTACCAGATGGAGTAGTTGCTACTATCTTTCCTTCCTCTATATCAATAAGCCCAGTTTTAGTTTTTGATTCTGGCTGTTGGCCAACAGCCATACTAATTGGTAAGTAAGTTTTCCCTTGTTCCGTATACAAGAAATAATTAACGCTGCGAACCCTTCTTGGAATATAATCATTATTATATTCCCTCACCATCTGAAATACATCATACGTTTCTTGTTTGATTGTTCCATCTTTCGTGTCATAGACATCTAACAACCAGTACTCTCCCCGCTCTGGAATATTACTTTTCAAATACGGAACCGCATCCTCTTCAAGAATCCAATACTTATACGTGGCTGATTTTAACTTATAACTTTGCTGGATAATATAGCGTTCTCCATTAACTCTCGTCATTGTTTCTACATTGACACGCGAATCATATTTCTTAGCCTCTTTCGCATCTTTCAACTCCGACTCATTATCCCACTCAATCGCTACTGCCTTGTTGTCATCCATGAATTCATAACTTGCAATTTTTACCCTTGGACTCCACATAACAAACTGAGTAAGCTCATACCTGCGATATGCCTGATAAGCAAAGTATAGTCCTATAATAGTGAGTGCAAGAAGCATGACTTGAACTAATTTTGATTTCATTATCTTCCCTCATCAGTGATTTATATAATATCAAAACGCTTTATAGGTCTAGTATCCACAACTACCATATTCAAAAACTCATAATATCTTTCTTTCATCTTATCCTCCACTTATTTCTCTTCCCTAAACAATACTTTTCCCTGCTTGTATTTTCGTACGGCTAACAGCCAGCGGATTGGATTGTTTTGGAATAAGAGCAGTACGACACTAATTGGGATGATCGTTGCCCCGATTGGTACCATGAACATGGACGACTCAAACCACTCATGTTCATAATAGGGAATGAAGGTCCCAGGTATGGCAAAAAGCACAACAATAACTAAAGCGAATAGAAGAACGAGGATAACAAATAGATACAAGATGATTTTATCGGCTGTTGGTTCCTTATCTGGTGACTTCCTCCAAAAAGTACTACTTTCAACCGCTTCTTTAAACTGCTCTTCACCTGCTGGGACAAGCGACTTAGCCCTACTGTAGAACAGTTTTCCAAATCCATAAACACTTCCGATAAAAACGAAAAGGATAGCGGCTAGATGGATCGGAATCATCCACTCACTCAATTTAAAAGGCGCTATCAAGGATCGTATCCAAATACGGATAATAGCAACTAGCAAGAAAGCAAAGAAGAGAATCCAAGGCCACTTGGATTTTTTTGAACTGATCGCACCTTCCGTGTCTGGCAAGTTGCTATATTCTGTCATTAAAGCCTCTCTCGTCCTTGTATTATAGTAGACGGATTGCTGGCTTCCTTGGCCTATATAAATGATTTTTCTCATCTTACATTTCTCCCTCTTTCCCTCGGCTATCGTCCTGTAATGTCTCCATCAGCTCTTTGAACAGTCGTTTGCGCGTTTTCATCTGAAATTCATAGACCATATAAACAAGGGAAAAAATCCCTAACATATACATAATCAAGAACTGAAAATCAGAGTAGGTAAAATAGCGATAGATGGAAAACAGAATCATGAGAAAACAAAAAACCTCAACTAGGACTGTCCATCTAGATTTTCTCCTAAGTGTTTTGATATTGGCTTTTGTCAGTCGGACTTTTCTAAATCTATCTGTCTTCATTTTACGTCGGGTAGATTTGGCAAGGAGAATTGTCCCGAAAATCAAAAACAGAGACATCAAGATAAAGAAGATCAGATTGAAAGGTGAGGAGACATCTCCAAAGGTTTGGTTGAGCAACTTTGACAGCCGTTGGAAGGAATAGATTGCAATAGGAGCTGCAATGGCTGAATAATTCATGTCTTGTTTTACTCCATAGAATACTTGATTCTTCAGATCATAATAGATAAAAGAATCCTCCAGAGGGCCCATACTGATTAATTTTTTTACACTTGTATCCATCTATTTCCTGTCTCCTAAACTCAATACGGATACTCAAACAGAGTTCTACTTTCTCTTAAAAGCATCGTGACGACGATTGCGAGCAGTCTAGCCGATTTTTCGGTCTTTGCCTTCCTAGAGAAAGAAAAGTTTATTAGTATTATAGCATTAACCCCCAGAAAAGGTAAAATATCCCCGATAGATACCTTGGCTAGAGTCAAGAAAGGCTTCGTCATTTCATACAAAAGCGAACAAGTTCGTATTCTAAAAACAGAATACGAGCTTGTCCGCCTTTTTATATGTCTATGATGTGTTTTTCACATCTCATCGTTCCAAGCGAATGCGGGTCACAATCCCGTCTGGATCTAGAAGATTCAGCTCACTTGAATTTAGCCACTTGATCGGTGCTTCTAGCTCTTGTGCTTGCTTAACGATGTTCAAAAGTTCTTCCTTGCTTTCGACCTCAAGGACGTAGTAGGCCAAGCCAGGCAAGCCCGATTTACGCGGAGCTAGACCTTTTCCAGCCCATTCGTTGACAGCCAGGTGGTGATGGTACTGACCTGCCGCTATCCAACTCGCACTCGGAATGCTAAATTTATCTTCCAGCCCCAACACCTTTTGATAAAACTGACTTGCCGCGTGGCTATCCTTAACCGATAGATGGATATGTCCCATTCTCGTCCCTTCGGCTAGGAAAAAGGGCTCTGCCTTTTCCCCCAACTCATAGATGTCCTGTGCCGCAAGAGCCTCGGTCACACCAATAATACGACCGTCTTCTCGAATATCCCATGAAGAAACTGGCTTATCACGGTAGAGTTCAATGCCATTTTCTTCCAAATCCTCCAGATAAAGGGCTTCACTGTATCCATGATCCGCACCTTCGACCAGAGGAATGCGCAAGTCACTTAGGTGTTTCAAGACATCTGCCAAGGCTTTTCGTGTCGGCAACAAAATCGCCAGATGGTAGAGCCCATAATGCTCCCTTACTTCGCCAGACTTTTCTGCCTGAATCAAGTGGACCAAGGCCTTTTTACCAAGTCCCAAAATCGCTTCTGTCTCTGTTTGAGATAAAATCTCCAAGCCAATAATCTGGTGATAAAAAGCCGTTTGACGCGTCAAATCCTTGACATTTAAAACCACCTCTGCTAGGTAAATGTGGCTTTGGTAAGCATAAGTCATAGGGTGTCTCCTTTTTGTTGTAATTTTATATATTACATCGATTGTACACTATTGAGATAAAATGTCAACGAAGACAACTCAAAAGAGCTAGAAACTATCTCTTTATAACCCGAAGACTTTAAAGAATTTTATATTTTTGATTACAAAGAAAAAGATAGAAGAAAATGCTCTCAAAAAGGACTTTTTCTTCTATCTAACTAACTAACGCTTGAAATCAGCGTTTCTTATGTATTGATTCGTATTGAATGCTTACTTAACTTCTGTAAAGGTTAAGTATTTTCTATTTTAGCTAGTATAAACGCTGTTATATCAACGTTTATGATGAAGCACTCTATAAAAGGTAGAGTGAAAGGTAGAGTAGTTAGTGAGTCAATTGAGAAATCTTATCTAAGTAAATATCAACTGCTTCTAACTTTCGTTGAGGTGCTAACTCTGCGTAAGTATCCATGGTGGTTGAAATTGATTTATGCCCCATTCTAACCTGAAGCTCTTTCCAGTTTGTCCCTGCATTCAGTAACATTGAAGCGTGAGTATGTCGGAATAGGTGGAAGCCATAGTCTGGTAGTCCAAGGCTTGCAAGCCTCTTTTTTAGTGTTGCTCGCTCGTTTCTATCACACATATAGTTTCCGTAGATTGTTGGGAAAATCAACCTTGTTTCGGCTCTATTATGCAATTTAAGGTACTCGTTCATTTCAATATGAAAATCTCGGAGTCCCTCAATGATAGATAGAGGAACAGGTACAGAGCGATTTCCTGCATCGGTTTTTGGAGTAGCTTTACAGACTACCTCCCCTTTTGTTCCCTCTTTCTTATTTGCTGTTTTCCACATCAGTGTTTTGCTTACATTGATAGTAGAATTTTCAAAATCTAAGTCATCAATCGTTAAAGCAAGTAGTTCATTAATTCGTAAGGCAGAGGCTAATAAAGTGTTACAAATTAGCTTAAATCTACGATTAGCTCTAGTGTTGTCTAGACTTCCGAGGTAATCCAACCACATAGAAAGGATTTCATCATGTAAAACCATGATACGTTGCTTACTCGCTTTTGGTTTAGGTGGTATCTTGACAGTATTAACAGGATTAGTGGTCAAACCATAGCTTGTAATTCCATAGTCAAAAATATCTTTTAACTTATGTATAACAGCACCAAAGTCTTTTGCACTTCCTTTATCAGCACGTTTCACACCAGATTCAACTGCTTTTTTTGATTTCTTTGCTAAGTCATTTAGCCAGAGTTGAATATCAGCAGACTCAATATTATCAGGTTTATAGTCGCCAAATTTAGGGATAATGTAGTTATCAAGATAAGCTCTTACTCTGTTCAGAGTATTGTGTGAATTAACCCAAGTTTGATATGATTTAAACCATTCTTCGGCTAGGTCTTCTAGCGTGTCAATGCGAACAACTTCTTTTCGTGTTGAGCCGTTTTGCTCAAATTCCAGACGGGCTTGAATGACTGCTTTGTCTAATTGTCTCAAAGTCTTGGCTGTAACGGTAGTAGTGACTTGTTTACCTGTTTTGACATCTTTTCCAAGGAATGCACCTTTCATGGTGTATGAAATTGACTTATCTTTTTTGATTTTTTTAATAACTTTTTTTCCATTATGGATAATAATTTCTGTTTTCATGGTTGCCTTTCTTCAGGGATATTGAAGTAGGCTAAAATAGTTACCACTCTTTCTTTTAGATAGTACTATTTTAGCACAATTTTCAATAATTAGGACTGTAAAAAGTTAATAACATCATCTATCAAGTAGAAGACGGTGCGTGTTCCCTCAATGGGTGGCTCTAGTCTTTTCAGTCCCTTTTGTTCCCAACTTTTCAAAGTATTTGGGGAGATATTTAGCTGTTTTAACAATTCTCGTTGTTGTATAATCTCTATCGGTCTATTCTGTTCTTTGATTTGAATGAGTTTGATAAGGGTTTCTAGCAGTTGCTCAATCTGTTCAAGTTTTTCACTATTCATCATTCTCTACCTTGTCTGTGTCTTCGTGATTTGTGTAATTATCCATACTGTGTGAATTAGTTTCTTCGCTGTCAGAAGAAACTTCTTTTAGTTGTTTAGGTCTAAATCGCCTAGAATCAAGATATTTTGAGAAGAAAAAAGTTTTACTAACAATTAGCTCTAACAGCTTATAGTCATTTTCTCGTGCGTACTCTATCAGGTCTGAAAACTCTGTGAAATTTTCGTCCTCAATCATATCAATGACTTCATTTAAATATTGCTTGTTAGCATTCTCATGTAAGAACTCTTCTAAATTGAATCCAGCTCCAAATTCTATATCTTCGATATTGTACTCTGTTTTTTCTGGGTTTTGAGCGTGTGTCAGATAATCGTAAGTTCCTTTTGTTGAATGAACAACCTGTACATGTTTAGGGGCATTTAGTTCTTTTGAAACAATGTCTGATACTTGATTGTAACTTTTCAGGCTATCAAAAAATAGTACCCCGTGTTTGTGAGATTTCTTAATCTCCCCTGTTTCAGTATTAATATCCTTATCATGCCAAGGACTAAGGATATAAGGGATTTGTAATTCGTCTAACCTGTTAATGTAATCTACGGGGGCTGATTCTTGATAAAGTAAGAACATCCATTTATTTGAACGTGTATGATTATTTTTTGTCATGTTCTCCCTTTTGTGATTATTGATTATTGATATATTGGGGGGTCGTAGTAACCCCCAATATATCCAACTGTTAAGGGTGCCTGTGTTCCTCACTTCGTGAGGCACGGCACCCAGTTTACCTGCGTCGTTTACCTCGAAACCAATAGAGGTGATTCTCTCTAACTGGAGCTGAAATGTAATAATCTTCATTCATGCTATTGATTTGCTCCCGAATCTGTTCTATCATGGTTTGAAGTTGCTTCTGAGCTTGTTGCGATGGTGGTATTACAATCATAACAGTAATTTCATCTTGTCTTACATCAATAAGGCTGAATCTAATCCAAAAGTTAAACTGTTTCGTGATTTTGCTATTTACATTAGGTTTACTGTTGTTGTCAATTGACAGAGGTGTAAACATCTCTTCTTGTTTCAAAAAACGTCTTAGTAGTAATGTTTTCAAGATAGACTGGCTGTAGTTAGAAATTTTATCGTTGACAACCCTATCTCTTATTTCTCTTATGATGAATGGGGTAGATAGTAGAAAGATAGCAAGACCAGATAATGCTAGAAAATTCCCTAAGGTGGAGACTGCTATCTTTACTTGTTGATTAAATTCGGTGGAATCAGCTTGTATCGCGTTGGCTAGTAACAGGAATACTAAACCTAAACTGATTGATACAACAGTGTATTTCATAAAAATTAGTGTGAGTTCAAATGTTTTAGTAAAATGTGACCTTTTTTTCATAAAATCCCTTTCTTAGTATAGTAGGTTGGACATAGTAGGGGTAAGACTTGGTAAGGGTGTTCATTATCTATCACTTGTATCAACCCTGTTCCCTTACCAACTGGTATGACAATCCCCTCGGGGTCTAGGTCAGGGAACAAAAATTGGGTGGTCTTCTTGCTAATATTTCCAATTTGCAGCAATACGTTCATTTGTTCCCTACAACTTACGGGTAGAGTGGAATGGTCAAACCTCTGACTTACAAGACAGAGATGAACTCGGGTAGCTCTACCAAGCAAACTAATTTGTGATAGCAATGCGAAAAATGACTCTTTGATGTTTTTGTTGACACCCTCCGAAAGTGCGAGTAACTCATCAATGACAATTGTTAAGTGTTTAAATTCGTGTTTCGGATTTCGATATAAAATCTCTTGTCGTTCTTGTATCAGATTTAAACATTGGCTTAGTTTCTCGTTGATTTCTGATACAAAGTCAGATTTAGAACGATTTTTTTGAGGATGTATTACTGGGATATTATTTTCTCTTGCCCACCTGCTTGGCGTATCAAACTTAGGGTCGACAATGATTAAATCCGAGAAGTTCTTAAGAACGCTCATAAGATAAGTTAAAGCGTATGATTTTCCAGAGCCAGAATTACCAGCCAGTAAAATTCCCACCACTTTATCATAGTTTATTTCAAAATCTTTCATGATTGGGATTTTATTTCCAGAAATATTGCTTGAAAATTTTTCAAGGTCAGGAATAACCAATCTCTCAGAAATTCCCTTCTTCCATGGGAAAAACAAGGCTCGCTGTGTATGAATATCATCTGTTTTGACGGGGACAAAGTAAGCAGAATTTTGTTTCAGTAGCGTGTACTGGGGATATAGTGCTGCATTGGCAATCAAGAAGATTTTTTGGTACAAATTATCATCTATGATATAACCTGCCGGCAGGCGTGGCAAGAAGTAGAAACCATTGTCGCTAATTTTGCAGTCAAAACTGTTCGTGTAGCTTGTCTCGCCTTGAATCAAAGACCCCAAAGCCATATTAAGGCTTTGGAGAATATAAGCTTCAAGGACTTGCTTTGATTGCAATTCCATTAGTTCACCTCGTGGATATCATCAGCTTTGAAATAAACCTTGTAGTTGATTTCGATAGCTTTCAAGCCATCAAACTCAATTAACGAGAGATATTCAGGGAGTTCGATTCTATTTTCAAACTTTACTTGGAAAGGTTCTACCCCTTCCTGAGTAAACCACGCTTTGTAAGCCACGATTTCATCAGTAGGTTTCCCATCTACAAACTTAACTTGCTCATCGAGCTCAACGCTTAAACAGCGTGTAGGGGCAGATAAATCAATGTAGTTTTTGGCAGTATTAGCTGAATAGCCACCTTTTCTTTGTTTCATTCTCATACTTGAAACCTCCATTTTAAATAATATTTGTAATATGGTACCGCTCGGTTTAATGTCATGAGCTGGACAGAAATCTTTTTCTATATATAAGGAGATTTTTCGCATCAATTCGACACACATTTAGAATTTTTTTGAAAATAATTGAAATTTATCTTTATTTTCTATATATAAGGAGAAATTCTCTGAGATTTCGACACCTTATTATGAAAATTATTTATATTCTTGTAGCTTCTCAGCAAGTTTTTCTAAAGTTTTAGCCAGTTTTCGTCTTACCGTATTATCACTGACACCAATTTCTTTTGAGATTTGGGTATAATTTTTATTTTCAAAAAAGTATATAAGAAGAATCTGGCGGTCTAACTCGTCTAAAGCGTCAATTGCTGAATACAGAGCCTCCATCAGCTCTTGATGGATTAAAGCTTCTACAGGGTTCGTGGTGGTAGTGTCATCAGGGATGTAGTTTTCAAGTTCTTTACCCTCTCCATCATTGCTGGCATAGCGATAATTTAGACTGAGCAACCCATATTCTCGACTTTTTCTGTTAGAGTTTTCATACTCTTGGTTTAGCAAGTGAGTTACTTGTTCCCAGTTCCCTTGTTCAACGGCTTTTTTTATGTTTTCTTCACGACGTTCTTGTACTTTACCCATAGTGGTCTCCGTTCCAAGCCCCAGCTAGGACGGAAAGAAACAGATAACATATGGAAGCCTGTATTCAAAAGAGCACACTAAAGAAACGGCGAAACCAACTTTCAAAATTTGCCCGTTGTCGACAAATTTTCTATTGTTTCAATCCGTCCGTTTAGTGGCCACTATTAAGGACTGTTAAAATTTTTTATCAAGATATTTTCTTGATATACACATGATAAATCAGTTGAAAGCTTAGAACCATGACTTGTCAAGTCAATGAAAAAACGTTGTCATATAAGGTTTTTAGATGGAAATTCAACTAAATACTTATCTTTAGAGGGTGAAAAATGACTTACAAAGTCATTTTTTTCTAAAAAAAATTTAGAAAATATTTTTCGTGGTATAATAGAATCAAAGTATTTGACAAGGAGAACCAGTGTGATACAATCAGCAATCAGCAATCAGCAATCAGCAATCAGCAATCAGCAATCAGCAATCA
>CAUSRF010000030.1:0-15194 GCA_963534275.1 uncultured Streptococcus sp. | reverse complement strand
GGGACAAAGAAAAAGATAGCAAGAGCTAGTGAGGTGAGACAGCTTCCCACCAAGATACACATATTTCCCCAACAGTAGTTTTTTTCTTTCATGGCTGCGAAAGCAGCTGCGAGATGGAGAAGTGAAAAACCGAGAGCTAGTACAATCGTCAGTATTCCTAGGATAATAGAATTTAACATGGTTGATTCCTTTCTTCGTAACAGGATTAGATATTAAGTGATTTTGTAGAAGTCATCTCAATCACATCTAAGTAAAATCTCACTACTTGGTCTTCTGTATAAGATTTTCCTTTTTTTAGCCACCAGGTCAGTGTTTCGATAAAATTGGTTACTACAAAATGTTTGAGGTAGGAGGCTGGAATGTTCGGATAGGCCTCTTGCAAATCCTCCGCTACCATGGGGTAAACATGGTGTTCGAGTTCCTTGTGTAGTTGGCGGAGAAAGTAGTCGTTTTTGGAAAAAAGAAGACTGGTGACATGGTCTTGGTTTTTTTGAAAATGTAAAAAGATATGTGCGAGGTAGTCTTCTGTAGTCAAGTGTTCTTCCCTTTCAAAGAGATGATGAAAGAGGTAGCGGCAGAGCTCATCTAAAAGAAGTTCCTTGCTTTCATAGTGACAGTAAAAAGTAGAACGTCCAACATCTGCTAGGTCAATGATATCCTGGACAGTAGTGGCATCATAGCCCTTGTCGTTCAAAACTTGTAGAAAAGCTTGATAAATGGCTTTTTTCGTCTTGCTAACCCGACGATCTCTTTTTTGCATATAGACACTTGAGACAAACTGTTCAGAACTGAATAAGGCTGACAGTTTGCTTCTATCCTTTCTTTGGATTTTATTAGATAATACAAATGAAAGAAGTATATATACCTATTATACCAAAGGAGGGAGAGAAATGAGTTCTAAAACATCTATCTGGCTAGCCTTTTTCTTGAATCTATCATTTTCTATTGTCGAATTTATTTTTGGGGGCATCTTCAATTCAAGTGCTGTATTAGCGGATGCGGTTCATGATTTGGGCGATGCCCTTGCCATAGGCTTATCAGCTTGCTTGGAAACTATTTCCAATCGTCAGGAAGACAAACGTTATACACTTGGTTATAAACGCTTCAGTCTGCTAGGCGCCATGCTGACTGCTTTGATCCTTTTGACAGGATCTTTCATGGTGCTCTTGGAGAATATTCCTCGTCTCCTATCCCCTCAGCCTGTCAACTACCAAGGGATGCTGTGGTTGGGAGTTATTGCGATTCTTATCAATCTCTTGGCTAGTCTAATCGTTCGTAAGGGTCAGACCAAGAACGAAGCTATCCTGACCTTGCATTTTTTAGAAGATATTCTAGGCTGGCTAGCGGTCATTCTGGTTGCCGGTGTTTTGTATGTGACAGATTGGTACTTTCTCGATCCACTCTTGTCTCTTTTAATTTCTAGTTTTATCCTCTGGAAAGCCATTCCTCGCTTTTGGTCAACACTTAAAATTTTCTTAGATGCTGTGCCTGAAGGGATTGAGACTGCCGAGATAGAGAAAGAGTTAGCAGCGCTAGATAATGTTAAAAGTGTTAATCAACTCAGTATTTGGTCCATGGATGGTCTGGAAAATGACGCCATTGTCCATGTTTGCCTAGAAGAGATTGAACATATGGAGTATTGTAAAGAATCCATTCGTAATTTACTCAAAGATTATGGTTTTCAAAATGTTACCATTGAAGTTGATGCAAACCTAGCAAGTCACCAAACCCATAAGCGAAAAATTGAGGAGTTGGAAGTAGGTCAAAGTCATGGACATTATCATTCATAAGAAGTCGATTTTCTATTTGTTGATTATTTTTGATGAATTGTAAATGTAACATATTTACTCCATTATGAAATTGTGATAGACTACATATATTACTGAAAGGAGATAGACGATGTTACAGCTACAACACATTTCAAAAGTCTATCATACGGGCGATCAAGAGTTCCACGCGCTAAAGGATATCTCGATTCGCTTCCGTGAGAATGAGTTTGTCTCCATTCTTGGGCAATCGGGTTCTGGGAAAACCACCCTATTAAATATCATCGGGGGACTCGACCAATACACATCTGGTGATTTACTCATCCAAGGAAAATCAACAAAGCAATTTAAAGACCGCGATTGGGATAGCTACAGAAACCACACCATCGGTTTCATCTTTCAGTCTTATAATCTCATCGGGCACCAAACTGCACTCTCTAACGTAGAAATTGCAATGACTCTTTCGGGTGTTTCAAAAGCAGAACGTAAGAAACGTGCTATCGAAGTGCTCGAACGCGTAGGCCTAAAAGACCATTTATATAAGAAACCAAGTCAAATGTCTGGGGGACAAATGCAACGAATCGCGATTGCGCGTGCTCTTGTTAATGATCCAAAAGTCGTTTTAGCCGACGAACCGACAGGAGCGCTCGATTCTGAGACTTCTGTTCAAATCATGGATTTATTAAAAGACATCGCCAAGGAACGTTTGGTTATCATGGTGACGCATAACCCAGAGCTGGCACAGAAGTACTCCACACGTATCGTACAAGTATTAGATGGAAACATCTTGAGCGACTCAAACCCATGCGAACCAACAGAGGAGACAAAGCAAGTCGACATCCAGTTCACGAAGACGAAGATGAGCTTTATAACTGCCCTTGTACTTTCCTTTAATAACCTATTGACAAAGAAAGGTCGTACCTTACTAACAGCTTTTGCGGGTTCCATCGGGATTATCGGGATTGCTCTTATCTTAGCCCTTTCCAATGGTGTGAGTGACTACGTTAAAAAGGTGCAGGAAGATACCCTCGTCTCTCTTCCACTGACGATTAGCGAGCAGAACCAGAGCAACTTGTTGGCGACCTCTCCAGATTTGAGCGAGAAGCCTTACAAGGATAATCATGAGCTCGGTATCAATACGGTTTTAACGAATTTATTGAAAAAACAAATCGGAAAGAACGACCTAGCTTCCTTCAAGACTTACTTGGAGGAACACGCTTCGAAGGTCGAATCTCTCACAAAAGACATTCGTTACCGATACAATTTACAACCGTTTATCTATGCAAGTGATACTTCCAACGGACCCAAAAGTATTCTGCCTTCAACCTTAGCTGATGAAGTAGAAACAGCGAATCAAACGATGAAGGGATACTTACAAAACCTCAACTACTGGAGTGAACTTTCTAGTGATTCTTCAATGCTAGAAAGCAAGTACGACGTGTTGGAAGGACGCTTCCCACAAGATAAGTCCGAGATCGTCCTTATCGTAGATGAAAACAATCAAATTAGCGACTTGTTGCTCTATAGTTTGCGTATCAAAGATCCCAGTGAATTGAACGATACGAAGAAGCTCGACGAACTCTCTTCTCAAACGTATCAATATAGTGACTTTATCGGAAAAACTTTCAAAGCAGTTGTCAATACAAACCGTTTTGTGAAAGAAAATAACTTATGGGTCAATAAGATTGCAGATGCTTCTTATATGAAAACTCAAATCGAGAATGGGCTCGAACTTAAAATTGTGGGTGTCCTTCGCCAAAAAGACGGCACAAGTTCAAGCGTGAATGCTCCTTCAGGAGGAATCGCCTACACAAGCACCCTTATTGATTACACTTCCGAACACATTCAAAATAGTGATATCGTTAAGGAACAGGAAGCCAATCAAAATCTAAATGTATTTACGGGTAAAGACTTTGCCAAAGATCCTAAACCATTCAGTTCGGAGAATTTAACCGAAGAAGAAAAAATTCAGTTGGCTAAAATGACGCCTGAAGAACAAGCTCAGTATGTCCAACAATATAACGACAACTCGGCTTCAACTTACGAGGAAAACCTCGCAAAAATGGGCGTCATCAACAAATCCAAACCAGCTGCCATTGAGCTCTACACCTCTTCGTTCCAACAAAAACAAGACTTAAAAGAATTCATAAACGCCTATAACACGGCGAAAAAAGAAGCTGGAGAAGACGATAAGGTACTCGCTTATTCAGATGATATCCAAACTATCATGTCTTCAATTACGACATTGGTTGGCGTAGTGACAACTGTGCTCGTTGGCTTTGTGGCCATCTCACTCATTGTATCTTCTATAATGATTTCGATTATCACGTACATTTCAGTTCTCGAACGTACAAAAGAAATCGGAATCCTACGTGCAATGGGGGCTTCGAAGAAAGATATTCGTCGTATTTTCACTGCTGAAACAGCCATCGAAGGATTCATCTCTGGGGTGCTCGGTATCGCGGTTACTCTCCTTGCGACATTTCCAATCAATGCGATTGTTGCTAAAATGACAAATGTGGGAAATGTAGCGCAATTACCAATAGAAGTAGCTCTAATCCTTATCGGTATTTCGATTGTCCTTACCATGTTAGCCGGTCTAATCCCTTCACGCATCGCCGCCAAGAAAGACCCAGTCGAATCGCTTCGTAGCGAATAACAACTAAACCGCAAAAAGGTGGATAAAAGCCTACTTCTTTATTCACCTTTTTCTATTGGCTGGAAACTATTAAAAACGTAATCGAAAAATCTCTCCTTATAAAACTTAAATTTCGAGAAGAAAAGACTATATTGGACTAAACCAGTGCCTTATCGCCGTTAATAATGATTGATACGAGCGAAAGCTTGACAAAAAGTGTACAATAAAAGTGAGAAACTAATAGAAAAGGAGTGATTCTATGAAGAAAACAGTTTATACAAAAGCTGGTCAGGTTGGTCTTGTTGAAGTGGAGCATCCGCAAATCATTGAGGCAGACGATGCCATTATTCGGATCGTTCGGACTTGTGTCTGTGGCTCTGATCTGTGGAGCTATCGCAATCCGGATATTGAAGCAGGGCATCAGAATAGCGGGCACGAAGCGATTGGTATCGTTGAGGCAATTGGTGATGCAGTGACGACCGTTAAACCTGGCGATTTTGTCATTGCCCCTTTCACACATGGTTGTGGTCAGTGTGATGCTTGTCGTGCTGGTTTTGATGGTTCGTGTGATAATCATCCTGGTAACAACTGGTCAGGTGGTGTCCAGGCTGAGTATATCCGTTTCCACTATGCTAACTGGGCACTGGTTAAAATCCCTGGGCAACCTTCTGACTATACAGAAGGCATGCTAAAGTCCCTCTTGACTCTTGCAGATGTTATGCCGACAGGCTATCATGCGGCGCGTGTTGCAAATGTTCAAAAAGGGGATAAGGTTGTGGTCATTGGTGATGGGGCTGTTGGTCAATGTGCTGTTATCGCAGCTAAAATGCGTGGAGCATCGCAAATTATCCTTATGAGTCGTCATGAAGATCGTCAAAAGATGGCTCTGGAGTCGGGTGCGACAGCTGTTGTAGCTGAGCGAGGTCAAGAAGGTATTGCCAAGGTGCGTGAAATCCTCGGTGGTGGAGCAGATGCAGCACTTGAATGTGTTGGAACGGAAGCAGCGGTTGATCAAGCGCTTGGTGTTCTCCATAATGGAGGGCGCATGGGATTTGTTGGTGTACCGCACTATGAAAATCGAGCCATTGGCTCAACCTTTGGTCAAAATACAATAATCGGTGGTGGCCCAGCTTCTGTCACAACATACGATAAGCAATTCTTACTAAAAGCCGTCCTTGATGGTGATATCAATCCAGGTCGTGTCTTTACTTCAAGTTATAAATTGGAAGACATTGACCAAGCCTATAAAGATATGGATGAACGTAAGACGATTAAGGCAATGATTGTGATTGATTAAAAAAATCCTAATGGAGATTTGAGAATCTCTATTAGGATTTTTGACTTTATTATATTAGTTGAGTTATGGCAGAGTACTTTCTCTCAGAGTCAGTCTAGTTCCCAGCATAGTTAGGCAAGGAATTTTCCGACCATGAAGAACTTCCTTGTTAAGAATATCCATACCTGCTCGGCCCATCTCCTCAGTATAGACTGTGATGCTAGATAGGGGAGGATAGACTTGCTTGGTCAGGCTAGTATCGTTAAAAGAAATGAGACTGACACGGTCTGGCAGGCTGATTCCAGCTTCTTGAAGGGCACGGAGGGCACCGATGGCTAAACTATCGCTGGCTGCGAAAAATGCTGGAGGGAGCTGATCACCCAACTTGTGAATAGCCTCCTTCATCAAGTCATAGCCAGACTGGGCAGTAAAGCTACCTTGAAAGACCAGTTTATCATGGTAGATGCCTTTTGATAGAGAGTAGTTTTTAAAATGTTCTAGACGTTTATCCTGGATGATTTCTTCTTGGTCGGTTGTTTCTTCAAGGCCGGTGAGAATCCCGATACGATCAAGCCCTTGGCTGAGGAAGTGGTCTACAACTTGTTTCACAGCAGTGTAAAAGTCAGTTATAATACAGGTATGACCTAGTGAAAGGGTATCGCTGTCTATAAAGACTAGAGGTTTTTGGTATTCTTCAAAGGCAGAAATCTGTGCTCGACTGAACTTTCCAATACAGAGAATCCCAATCACTTCCTCGCTCAGTGTAAAAGGATGGTCGTTAAAATAGCGCAAGATATCATAGTCCAACTCTTGGGCTCTTTTTTCAATACCGAGACGAATCTGGTAGTAGTAGAGGTCATCCAGTTCCCCTTGCTCGCTGACCCATTGGATAATGGCAATCTTTTGCTTGGGTTTGTGGGATTCGCCTGTCTTGAGGTGCTTGGTATAGCCTAGCTCTTCAGCGACAGTTAAAATACGGTGTCTGGTTTCTTCTGTAACAGATAGACTCTGGTCGCGATTGAGGACACGAGATACGGTCGCGATAGAGACAGAGGCTAGCTGTGCAATGTCTTTTAAGGTAGCCATAAATCCTCCTCCTTTTAGGTTAGTATATCATATTTTTCTTCTTTTTACCGATTGTTTAGTAAAACTTTAGTAAAAAGGATTGACCTTGGTAAAAGCCTTGGATACAATAGAAGAAAACGATTACACGTTAAGATGAGTTAACGGACAGTCAAAGGAGAATTCATATGACACAACATCTTACTGCTGAAGCACTTCGTAAAGACTTTCTTGCTGTTTTTGGTCAAGAAGCAGACCAAACCTTCTTTTCACCAGGGCGTATCAATTTGATTGGTGAACACACGGACTACAACGGTGGGCACGTTTTTCCGGCGGCTATTTCCTTGGGAACTTATGGGGCGGCTCGCAAACGTGACGACCAAGTCTTGCGTTTCTATTCAGCCAACTTTGAAGATAAGGGCATTATCGAAGTGCCTCTTGCGGACCTCAAGTTTGAAAAAGAGCACAACTGGACCAACTATCCAAAAGGGGTTCTCCATTTCTTGCAAGAAGCTGGGCACGTCATTGACAAAGGTTTTGATTTTTATGTCTTTGGGAATATCCCAAATGGTTCTGGCTTGTCTTCATCAGCATCCTTGGAACTCTTGACAGGGGTTGTGGCAGAGCATCTCTTTGATTTAAAACTAGACCGTTTGGATTTGGTTAAAATCGGAAAACAAACAGAGAACAACTTTATCGGAGTCAACTCTGGTATCATGGACCAGTTTGCTATCGGTATGGGGGCAGACCAACGCGCTATTTACCTAGATACCAACACTCTAGAGTACGACTTGGTGCCACTTGATTTGAAGGACAATGTCGTCGTTATCATGAACACCAACAAACGCCGTGAACTAGCGGATTCTAAATACAATGAACGTCGTGCTGAGTGTGAAAAAGCAGTGGAAGAATTGCAAGTGGCTTTGGACATTCAGACTTTGGGTGAATTGGACGAGTGGGCATTTGACCAATACAGCTATCTGATCAAAGATGAAAATCGTTTGAAACGTGCTCGTCATGCTGTGCTTGAAAACCAACGTACCCTTAAGGCTCAAGCAGCCCTTCAAGCAGGAGATTTGGAAACATTTGGTCGCTTGATGAATGCGTCACACGTTTCTCTGGAGCATGATTATGAAGTAACTGGCTTGGAATTGGACACACTTGTTCACACAGCTTGGGCACAAGCAGGTGTTCTTGGTGCTCGTATGACAGGAGCAGGTTTTGGTGGCTGTGCCATTGCCTTGGTGCAAAAAGATGCTGTTGAGGCCTTTAAAGCAGCTGTTGGCAAGCACTATGAGGAAGTAGTTGGATACGCTCCAAGCTTCTATATGGCTGAAGTTGCAGGTGGCACTCGCGTCCTTGACTAGTCAAAAGGAGGCTCTATAGTGACCTTAGTAGATAAATTTGTAACCCACGTCATTTCTGAAAGTTCCTTTGAGGAAATGGATCGAATCTACCTGACCAATCGTGTTTTGGCACTAGTGGGCGATGGTGTTTTGGAAATTGAGACCAATCTGGATAAAGTGATTGACCTCAAAGACCAGCTGGTCGAGGAAGCCGTTCGATTAGAGACGATTGAGGATAGTCAGACTGCGAGTGAAATCCTCGGCGCTGAATTGATGGACTTGGCAACTCCTTGTCCGAGTCAGGTCAATCGTGACTTCTGGACAACCTATGCCCACTCTCCTGAGCAAGCGATAGCGGACTTTTACCAACTTAGCCAGAAAAATGACTACATCAAACTCAAGGCCATTGCTAAAAATATTGCTTATCGTGTGCCGTCTGATTACGGAGAACTTGAGATCACCATCAACCTCTCTAAGCCTGAAAAGGATCCGAAAGAGATTGCTGCGGCTAAGTTGGTGCAAGCTAGCAATTATCCCCAGTGTCAACTCTGTCTAGAGAACGAAGGCTACCATGGCCGAGTTAACCACCCAGCTCGCAGCAATCACCGAATTATCCGTTTTGAAATGGCGGGTCAGGAGTGGGGCTTCCAGTATTCGCCCTATGCTTACTTTAATGAGCACTGTATTTTCTTAGATGGCCAGCATCGTCCCATGGTCATTAGTCGGCAGAGCTTTGAGCGTTTGTTGGCTATTGTAGACCAGTTTCCAGGCTATTTTGCAGGATCTAATGCTGATTTGCCGATTGTGGGGGGGTCTATTCTAACTCATGACCACTATCAGGGAGGCCGTCACGTATTTCCTATGGAATTGGCTCCCTTGCAAAAGGCTTTCCGATTTGCTGGTTTTGAGCAGGTCAAGGCTGGGATTGTCAAGTGGCCTATGTCAGTGCTACGTTTGACCTCGGATTCTAAAGAGGATTTGATCAACTTGGCTGATAAGATATTGCAGGAATGGCGTCAGTATTCAGATCCTGCAGTGCAGATTTTAGCAGAGACAGACGGGACACCGCATCACACTATCACACCGATTGCGCGTAAGCGTGATGGACAGTTTGAGTTGGACTTAGTCTTGCGGGACAATCAGACATCGCTAGAACATCCTGATGGCATCTATCATCCCCACAAGGATGTCCAACATATCAAGAAGGAAAATATCGGCTTGATTGAGGTCATGGGCTTGGCTATCCTGCCACCACGTCTGAAAGCAGAAGTGGAGCAAGTAGCTAGCTATCTTGTAGGAGAAGGTGATGAAGTTACAGACTATCATCAGGAATGGGCAGACCAACTCAGAGCCCACCATCCAGACCTAGCGGATAAAGAAAAAGCCTTTGAAATTGTCAAGGACTCTGTGGGTACTATCTTTGCGCGTGTTTTGGAGGACGCAGGGGTTTACAAGCAAACGGAACAAGGACAGGTAGCCTTTATGCGCTTTGTAGAACAGGTCGGAATTTTACCAGACTAGGAGCTTTCTCCTTGCACAGTCCTATAAAAAGTAGTATCATAGTGTCGTTTGAAATATCAGGAGGAAACGATGAAAGATTTTCATTTTGACGCTATATCTGCCTTTGAAAACTACGAAATTGAAAAAATGAGAGATGGTCACGTTGTGGTGACGACTAAAGTAGTGAACTCGTCGCTCAACTATTATGGTAATGCCCATGGTGGCTATCTCTTTACCCTTTGCGACCAGATTAGTGGTTTGGTAGTCATCTCGCTGGGGCTTGATGGAGTGACGCTCCAGTCCTCTATCAACTACCTCAAGGCAGGAAAGCTCGACGATGTGCTGACCATTAAAGGAGAATGTGTCCATCAAGGTCGCACAACCTGTGTGGTGGATGTTGCTATCACCAATCAAGAGGGTAAAAATGTCTGTAAGGCAACCTTTACCATGTTTGTCACAGGCCAGCGGTCAGATGAGAGACAGGTAAGGATATAGAGATAAATGAGTAGGAAAAATTATCTTACTCATTTTAATTAGTTAAAGAGGTTCCAGAGAAATATATAAGAGCAGTGAAATACTAAGCTAATGATTACTTATATGTGGTATAATACTAAGTATGAATATTGAACAAACGAAAAAAGTTTTTCTACAGCCATTCACTAAATGGACAGGTGGTAAAAGGCAATTATTACCTATCATAAAAGAACTAATGCCTGAAACGTATAATAATTATTATGAACCTTTTATCGGAGGGGGGGCATTATTTTTTGATTTAGCTCCTGAAAGGGCAGTTATTAATGATTATAATTCTGAGTTAATCAACTGTTATCAACAAATTAAGGATAATCCTCAGGAGTTAATTGACTTATTGAAGTATCATCAGGAAAATAATTCAAAAGATTATTACTTACAATTACGTTCAGTTGATCGTGACGATAGGATAAATAATATGTCCGACGTCCAAAGAGCTGCTCGAATCCTATATATGCTAAAAGTTGATTTTAATGGCTTATATCGAGTGAATTCTAAAAATCAATTCAATGTGCCATACGGTAGCTATAAGAATCCTAAAATTGTTGATGAAGAGCTAATATTTGCTATTTCAGATTATCTAAATAACAATCTAATAGAAATTAGAACGGGCGATTTTGAGGATGCACTCTTAGATGTTCAAGAAGGAGATTTTATCTATTTCGATCCTCCGTATATTCCATTATCTGAGACAAGTGCTTTCACATCTTATACTCATGAAGGTTTTTCTTTTGATGACCAAGTTAGATTAAGAGATACATTTATGAGACTAAGTGAAGCGGGGGCTTATGTTATGTTATCAAATTCATCAAGTCATTTAGTAGAGGAGTTATACCGAGATTTTAATATCCATCATGTAGAGGCTACACGAACAAATGGAGCTAAGTCTTCAAGTCGAGGAAAAATTTCTGAAATTATAGTCACAAATTATGAAAATTAACGAATATAAGTATGGGGGTGTTTTAATGACAAAACCATACTATAATAAAGACAAAATGATTCTTGTTCATGCAGATACGTTTAAATTATTATCAAAAATGAAACCAGAGAGTATGGATATGATCTTTGCTGACCCACCATATTTTTTAAGTAATGGTGGGATATCTAATTCAGGGGGACAAGTTGTTTCCGTTGATAAAGGAGATTGGGATAAGGTTTCTTCATTTGAGGAAAAGCACGAATTCAATCGTAAATGGATTCGTTTAGCAAAAGAAGTTTTGAAACCTAATGGAACTATATGGATTTCAGGGAGTTTGCATAATATTTACTCAGTTGGAATGGCATTGGAGCAAGAAGGTTTTAAAATTTTAAATAATATTACTTGGCAGAAAACAAACCCAGCACCTAATTTATCCTGTCGTTATTTTACTCATTCTACTGAAACTATTTTATGGGCAAGAAAAAATGATAAAAAAGCTCGTCATTATTACAATTATGATTTGATGAAAGAACTAAATGATGGTAAGCAAATGAAAGATGTTTGGACGGGAGCCTTAACGAAAAAAGCTGAGAAATGGGCTGGGAAGCATCCGACACAAAAACCAGAATATTTATTGGAACGTATAATTTTGGCTTCTACTAAAGAAGGTGACTATATTTTAGACCCGTTTGTAGGAAGTGGAACAACTGGAGTAGTTGCTAAACGCTTAGGTAGAAGATTTATAGGCATTGATGCTGAAAAAGAATATTTAAAGATAGCTAGAAGAAGATTAGAGGAGGAAAACTATGGCTAGAAAACCAAATAAACATGGAGGAGGAGCAAAAACGACCATTAATGGTTTGAAATTTGAAAGAGATACTGATTTTTCGGAATTAGTAGATTCCCTTCCTGGCTATAAAGTTAAAGAAATAGATTTTAAGGATAGAAAAGCAACAAAAGGCTTTGAAGTTTTTAGAATTGGGGAAGAAGAACTCATCGGTAAAATTATGCCTCAATATAGATTTTATGATTTTTTGAAAGAATTGGGAATTGAGAATACCAATTCTAAACAATGGAAACCAGATGAAGTATTTATCAATTTTGAAAATCATACAGTTTATATAGTTGAGAAAAAATGGCAGGAAAGCGAAGGAAGCGTCGATGAAAAACTTCTAGGTTTTGGTAATAAAAGACGTATTTATCAACGTTTGTTAGATAGTGTGCAAGAGGGAGAACCATTTTCTGTACAATTCATATTTGTTGGAAATAGAAGTTTCTTTGGACAAGATAAATATCGAGATACTTTTGAAATGTTACGAGGGGACGGTATCAAAATTATGCTTGATGAATACGACATGTCATTTTTTGGGTTGTTTTAATTAGCAAGAAGGGAAATTATGAATTTCAATACTTATATTTCCTCATCATCAGAGGATAGATTGAAGATTTTTTTAAATACACTTTCAATAACCAACCGTACTCCAGATTACTATGTAAATTGGGAGAAAGTTGAACGTGAGACTAAGAAGTATGAGCTAGAGTTGAATACATTAAACTACTTAATAGGTAAAGATAATATTTATTCAGAAGCTCTACACTTATTCACTAAACAACCTAATTTATTAAAAGCAATTCCTAGTCTAATTGCAAGTCGTGATAAAGTTTTAGATATTTTAACAATAGATGAAAACGATAATATGAGTTTTGATAGTTTGAATTTTTCTAAAATTGATAATAATAGAATTAAAGATTATGTTGATTTTGTTAAACAGTCTGGCCTATTAGATTTTTTGCAGAAAAAAGCAAATCGATCATTAGTTGATTATGTCTATGGTGTTGAATCGGGATTAGATAGCAATGCACGAAAAAACCGAAGTGGGACAACCATGGAGGGGATTTTGGAGAGACATGTAGCAAAAATTTCTCAGGAACAAAAATTGGAATGGAAATCTCAAGCTACAGCCCAATTTATTAAGGATAAGTGGGGAATTAAAGTACCTGTTGATAAGTCTGAGAGAAGATTTGATGTTGCAGTTTATTCCCGAGAAAAACATAAAGTTTGGTTGATTGAAACGAATTACTATGGCGGAGGAGGAAGTAAATTAAAAGCGGTGGCTGGAGAATTTACTGAACTTAGTCAATTTGTTATTACCTCAAATGACGATGTTGAATTTGTTTGGGTTACTGATGGTCAAGGATGGAAAACAGCACACTTACCACTGGCAGAAGCATTTAGTCACATTACGAATGTATTTAATTTAGAGATGTTAAGAGAAGGATTTTTAGCGGATTTATTTTTACTATAATTGTTCATTTGCTATAAACAAAAAAAGAGGTTTTCACCTCTTTTTTTATTTCTTTTTCCGATTTAATACGGCATTGAGTACAATGGCGAGTAGGCTTGCTACGACGATTCCGTTTGAGAAGAACATTTGGAAGGCTGTCGGCATGCTGACAAAGAGATTACTGTTATTGAGTCCGACACCTGCAGCGATTGAAACAGCTGCGATAAGGAAGTTGTGTTCATTGTTAGCAAAGTCAACGCGAGCGAGGATTTGCATTCCTTGAAGGGAAACAAAGCCAAACATCACTAGCATGGCACCACCAAGGACAGGACTTGGAATGATTTGGGCAAGGGCGCCAAACTTAGGTAGGAGTCCAAGGAGGACTAGGAAACCAGCTGCGTAGTAGATTGGCAGACGGGTCTTGATACCAGACAATTTGACCAAGCCAACGTTTTGTGAAAATCCTGTGTAAGGGAAGGTGTTAAAGATTCCTCCGAGAAGTACGGCTAAACCTTCTGCGCGGTAACCATTGCGAAGGCGCGTGCTGTCGATAGGGTCGTTGGTAATATCTGACAAGGCTAGGTAAACACCAGTAGACTCAACCATAGACACCGTTGCGATGATACACATCATGACAATAGAGGAGATTTCAAAGGTTGGCATCCCAAAGTAGAGGGGAGTTGGGACATGAACAAGCGGTGCTGCTGCAACTGGAGAGAAGTCAACCAAGCCCATGCTAGCAGCAATAGCAGTTCCAACAACCAAGCCAATCAAAATAGAGATGGACTTGATAAATCCTTTGGTAAAGATGTTAATCAAGAGGATAATCAAAACAGTGATAGCAGCAAGCAAGAGGCTTTGACCAGTTGGCTCTGGAACGTTATTTCCCATATTTCCAATAGCGACCGGAATCAAGGTCAAACCAATCGTGGTAATAACTGATCCTGTTACGATAGAAGGGAAAAGATTGGCCACTTTTGAAAAAATGCCTGAAATCAAAACCACGTAAATCCCTGATGCGATAAGGGCACCAAACATGGCCCCACTACCGTGGCTCTGACCAATCATAATCAAGGGAGCGACTGACTGGAAAGCAACTCCAAGAACGACTGGTAGTCCAACACCAAAGTATTTGTTGAGTTGGAGTTGAAGGAAGGTAGCTACCCCACACATGAAGATATCTGTAGAAATCAGGTAGGTCAACTGCTCAGTTGAATAGCCAAGGGCTGTCGCAATCATAATAGGAACCAGGATGGATCCTGAGTACATGGCTAGTAAGTGCTGCAAGCCAAGAACGGCTGCTTGCGAGTGTTTTTCTTGTTGTTGCATTAGAGATCTGCCTCCTTAAATACGACCTGACCGTTTTCAAAACGTTCCAAACGAGCGAGTGATAGAACTGGATAGCCAGCTTTCTCGAGCAAATCACGACCATCCTGGAAGGATTTTTCGATAACAATACCGATGGCTTCGACTTTAGCTCCAGCCTGTTCGATGATTTGGATCAAGCCTTTGGCAGCTTGTCCATTTGCTAGGAAATCATCGATAATCAAGACCTTGTCCTCAGGTGAGAGGAATTTTCCAGCGATGGAAACCGTGCTGGTCACCTGTTTGGTAAAGGAGTAAACTTCAGCAGTTAAGATGCCTTCGTTCATGGTGATGTTTTTAGCTTTCTTTGCGAAAATCATGGGAACGTCTAAGGCTTCAGCTGTAAAAACAGCTGGGGCAATGCCTGACGCTTCAATGGTCACAACCTTGGTAATGCCAGCAGTTGCGAATTTGTCCGCAAAAACCTTACCAATCTCTCGCATCAAACGATAGTCAACTTGGTGGGTTAAAAAGGAATCTACCTTGAGGATGTTGTCACCCAAGAT
>CAUSRF010000029.1:0-15229 GCA_963534275.1 uncultured Streptococcus sp. | reverse complement strand
TCTAGTACAAAAAGAGCATGCAAAAAGAGACAAAAACAAGATCTACTAAATAAAGTTCTTTATTTGATAGACTTAGTTGTTCATGTCTCCTTTACCTCCAAGTATTAGTATCTCTATCCTATACCTTTAAGGAAATTTTGTCAATAGAAAATTGAGAATTCTAATCTCTAAAATCCAAAAACAGGTCCATAAAGAGTTAGTACGTGTTTGACATGTTCGTAATGGAACTTGTCATAGTTTCGCCAAGCAGTGCGTGCTGGATCGTTTAGTTTTAGGCTACCCAGTCCAATCAGTAGACTGGTACGTTGGTAAAATTTTTCAAGGTCGATTAAGATACTGTTGTCAAGCTTTTCCGCTTTTTTAAGTTCCTTGAGAGTGCTGTTCAGCAGTTCTTGTAGACGAAAATCATCAGCTGTACCTTGTTTGCAACTTTGGTAGTTTTTATTTAACTCGGAAAGGAGTTGGTAAGCATTAGTAATCAGTTCTTTATCTTCCATATGAGCATCCTCCTTGCTCTGAACTATTCTTGCCTATAGTATAGCACTAAACAGGAAATATGTCATAGTAAATATGTTGAAAATGAAATTTTAATATCAAGGTTTGGAAGGCTGACTTCTAGCCTTTTCATGGTATAATCAAGAGAGTAAATCTTTATGGAGGAAATATGAAGTTAAATATTCAAGAAATTCGTAAGCAGCCTGAAGGCTTGCATTTTGAACAAGCTTTAGACTTGGCAGCAGACTTACGTATTCGTAATCAAGAAATTATAGA
This sequence comes from uncultured Streptococcus sp., assembly GCA_963534275.1. Classification (GTDB taxonomy): domain Bacteria; phylum Bacillota; class Bacilli; order Lactobacillales; family Streptococcaceae; genus Streptococcus. Next base: position 14,458 of record CAUSRF010000029.1, on the reverse strand, counting down.
TGTCAAAGATATTGTTGCGGTAGGGAAAGTACAGTACGAAGACCGTATGTATTTCTTAGATTATCAACTATCTTACACTATTGTTCTTGCTTCCAGTCGCAGTATGGATCCAGTTGAGTTGGCAGAGTCTTATCCAGTGACAGAGGTTTTCATGGAAGGCGCAACCAACCAATTGGACCAAGAAGTTTTAGACGATGACTTGGTCCTGCCTATCGAAAATGGGGAAATCGACCTTGCTGAGAGTGTATCAGATAATATCTTGCTCAATATCCCTATCAAGGTCTTGACTGCTGAAGAAGAGGCGGGCCAGGGTTTTGTGTCAGGAAATGACTGGCAAATCATGACTGAAGACGAATATCAAGCCCAACAAGCAGTCAAGAAAGAAGAAAACAGTCCATTTGCTGGCTTGCAAGGACTATTTGATGGAGACGAGTAGATGGTTTTATCCAAGAAACGTGCCCGTCATGTCATAGAGGAAATTATTGCCCTTTTTCCAGATGCCAAACCAAGTCTAGATTTTCGCAATCATTTTGAACTCTTGGTTGCGGTGATGTTGTCAGCTCAGACGACAGATGCAGCGGTAAATAAGGCCACGCCAGGTCTCTTTGCTGCTTTTCCAACGCCACAAGCCATGTCTGTCGCGACAGAGAGTGAAATTGCTTTACACATTTCTCGCCTGGGACTGTATCGAAATAAAGCTAAATTTCTAAAAAAATGTGCCCAACAGTTACTAGACGATTTTGACGGTCAAGTGCCTCAGACTCGAGAGGAATTAGAAAGTCTAGCTGGTGTTGGTCGTAAAACAGCAAATGTAGTTCTGAGTGTGGGGTTTGGAATTCCTGCTTTTGCAGTGGATACTCATGTGGAGCGTATCTGTAAGCATCACGATATCGTTAAAAAATCAGCTACGCCACTTGAAGTAGAAAAACGTGTCATGGATGTTCTGCCACCAGAAGAATGGTTAGCAGCCCACCAGGCCATGATTTACTTTGGACGAGCTATCTGCCATCCCAAAAATCCAGAATGTGACCACTATCCCCAGTTATATGATTTTAGCAATGTTTAAGCGGACTCTGAAAAAGTTTTTGCTTGATTTTAAGGGTGCTTTGTGCTATAGTAAATGATAACTAAATAGTCCTTTAAACCTGTCCCGTGAGGCAGGCAAGGAGCGCGATAAAGTAGAAGGGTGAAGTCTATACTGTATACAGTAGGGCTCGCTTGGCTATACATTTCAAGTCTCCTTGTAGAAGGAGACTTTTCTTTTTGGAGGTTTGTCATGAAGACAAAAGAAGTTGTAGACGAATTGACTGTCAAACGAGCGATTACGCGAATTACTTATGAGATTATTGAGCGCAATAAAGATTTGAATAAAATTATCTTAGCTGGGATAAAAACGCGTGGTGTTTTCATCGCTCATCGTATCAAAGAACGTTTGGAGCAATTGGAAAACATTACTGTTCCTGTTGTGGAATTAGACACCAAACCTTTCCGTGATGACGTTAAAAGCGGAGAAGATACTTCTTTGATTTCTGTTGATGTGACAGACCGTGAGGTTATTTTAGTGGATGATGTGCTCTATACAGGCCGTACCATCCGCGCTGCTATTGATAATATTGTTGGTCATGGTCGTCCTGCGCGCGTAAGTCTTGCGGTTCTAGTCGATCGTGGACACAGAGAATTGCCTATCCGTCCAGATTACGTTGGAAAAAATATCCCAACCAGTCGTTCTGAAGAAATCATTGTAGAGATGGCAGAACTTGATGGCCAAGATAGAGTTCTGATTACTGAAGAAGCTTAGAAAGCTAAAGGAGTAGCCATGTCAGAAAATCAACAAGCATTGAACCATGTGGTTTCCATGGAAGACCTTACAGTTGATCAAGTGATGAAATTGATCAAGCGAGGAATCGAGTTTAAAAATGGAGCCCAGCTTCCCTACGAGAACAAACCTATCGTGTCCAATCTCTTCTTTGAAGATTCTACACGAACGCATAAGTCTTTTGAAGTGGCAGAGATTAAACTAGGGCTGGAACGACTGGACTTTGATGTGAAGACAAGTTCAGTAAACAAGGGTGAGACACTTTATGATACCATCCTGACTCTGTCTGCTTTAGGAGTGGATGTCTGTGTGATTCGCCACCCAGAGGTCGACTACTACAGAGAGTTGATTGCAAGTCCGACGATTACGACTTCTATTATCAATGGTGGAGATGGCTCAGGACAGCATCCCAGTCAGAGCTTGCTTGATTTGATGACTATTTATGAGGAATTTGGCCGCTTTGAGGGGCTCAAAATTGCTATTGCAGGTGATTTAGACCACTCACGTGTTGCCAAGTCCAATATGCAGATTTTGAAGCGTTTGGGAGCTGAACTTTTCTTTGCAGGACCTGAGGAATGGAGAAGTCAAGAGTTTGCGGACTATGGACAGTTTGTAACCATTGATGAAATTATCGAGCAGGTTGATGTTCTGATGTTACTCCGCGTTCAACATGAACGTCACAAAAGTGGAACAATCTTTTCAAAAGAAGACTACCATACTCAACATGGCTTGAACCAAGAACGTTATGATCGTTTGAAAGAAACAGCAATCATTATGCATCCGGCTCCAGTCAATCGGGATGTGGAAATTGCTGACCACTTGGTTGAAGCTTCAAAATCACGGATTGTCCAACAAATGACCAATGGTGTCTTTGTTCGAATGGCAATCTTAGAATCCGTACTGGCGAGTAGAAACGCCAACTAAAACACAAGACGTTAAAAGACGCCAGTGAGCGTCCACGAGAGGTGAAAATATGACAAAAAGACTTCTAGTATTAGAAGATGGCACAGTTTTTGAAGGCAAGGCCTTTGGAGCAGATCTTGATGTAACAGGCGAAATCGTCTTTAACACAGGGATGACCGGTTACCAAGAGTCCATTACAGACCAGTCTTATAATGGACAAATCTTGACCTTTACTTATCCTTTGGTGGGAAATTATGGAATTAATCGTGATGATTACGAATCCATTATTCCAACTTGTAAGGGAGTCGTTGTTTTCGAAGAAGCACGTAGAGCTAGTAACTGGCGGAACCAAATGACTTTGGATGAATTTTTGAAAGCCAAGAAAATTCCAGGGATTTCAGGAATTGATACCCGTGCACTTACTAAAATCATCCGTAAGCATGGTACTATGCGTGCAACCTTGACTCATGTTGGGGACAGTATGGACCATGTGACGGACCAGCTCCAAGCAACAGTCTTGCCAACAGACAATATCAAGCAGGTTTCTACTAAAACTTCATATCCAGCTCCTGGGGTTGGCTTGAGCGTGGTGCTAGTGGACTTTGGTCTCAAGCACTCAATCTTACGCGAACTTTCTAAGCGTAACTGTAACGTGACGGTTGTTCCTTATTCAACAACGGCAGAAGAAATTCTCCACCTCAACCCTGATGGAGTTATGTTGTCAAATGGTCCAGGTAACCCCGAAGATGTTCCAGAAGCACTGGACATGATTCGTGGTGTGCAAGGGAAAATTCCAATTTTCGGTATTTGCATGGGGCATCAACTCTTTGCCATGGCCAACGGAGCTAAGACCTACAAGATGAAATTTGGTCACCGTGGATTTAACCACGCGGTACGTGAAATTGCTACAGGACGAGTAGATTTTACCAGCCAGAACCACGGTTATGCAGTCAGCCGTGAGGATTTGCCAGAGCATTTGATCATTACCCACGAAGAAATCAACGACAAGTCAGTTGAAGGTGTGCGTCACAGATACCAACCAGGTTTTTCTGTACAATTCCACCCAGATGCAGCTCCTGGTCCACACGATGCCAGCTATCTCTTTGACGAGTTTATCGAGATGATGGAAGCTTTTAAACAATCAAACTAAGGACGAGTAAAAGCTCGTCGGAGAATTTATTTAATGTCGCTCTGTGAGGCGACGAATAGAAAGGAGAAGGGTGGTCCGTATTTGCTGAACTGAATACGGGCTACGGACGGTGCTAAAAAGATAGTTATTCCTAGAACTGACAGTTCTTCGTCATAACTCCTATTTTAGCTTTGTCCGCTTGACGCCCTTAATATCTTATAAATGCCTAAACGTACTGATATTCAAAAAATTATGGTGATTGGTTCTGGTCCGATTATTATTGGTCAGGCTGCTGAGTTTGACTACGCTGGAACCCAGGCCTGCTTGTCTTTGAAAGAGGAAGGCTATGAGGTTGTTTTGGTGAACTCAAACCCTGCAACCATCATGACGGACAAGGAGATTGCTGACAAGGTTTACATCGAACCGATTACACTTGAGTTTGTGACGCGTATTCTCCGTAAGGAACGTCCAGATGCTTTACTTCCTACTCTTGGAGGTCAGACAGGACTCAATATGGCCATGGAATTATCTAAAAACGGTATCCTAGATGAGCTCGGAGTAGAGCTTCTGGGTACTAAATTGTCTGCCATTGACCAAGCGGAGGATCGTGACCTCTTTAAACAATTGATGGAAGAGCTTGAGCAACCCATCCCTGAATCTGAAATTGTCAATACAGTCGAAGAAGCAGTTGCCTTTGCAGCAACAATTGGCTACCCAGTCATTGTTCGTCCAGCCTTTACCCTTGGTGGTACTGGTGGTGGTATGTGTGCCAACGAGGAAGAATTGCGCGAGATTGCTGAAAATGGTTTGAAATTGTCACCTGTTACCCAATGCTTGATTGAGCGTTCCATTGCTGGTTTCAAGGAAATCGAGTACGAAGTTATGCGTGACTCGGCTGACAATGCCCTCGTTGTTTGTAACATGGAAAACTTTGACCCGGTTGGGATTCACACAGGGGACTCCATTGTATTTGCCCCTGCGCAAACCATGTCAGACTATGAAAACCAAATGCTTCGTGATGCCAGCTTGAGCATCATTCGAGCCCTCAAGATTGAAGGTGGGTGTAACGTTCAGCTGGCCCTTGAGCCCCATAGCTTTAAGTACTATGTCATCGAAGTAAATCCTCGGGTATCGCGTTCTTCAGCCCTTGCTTCTAAGGCGACGGGTTATCCGATTGCTAAATTGGCAGCTAAGATTGCCGTCGGTTTGACCTTGGATGAGGTCATCAACCCAGTTACAGGATCAACCTATGCCATGTTTGAGCCAGCCCTTGACTACGTCGTTGCTAAGATTCCACGTTTCCCATTTGACAAGTTTGAAAAAGGGGAACGTCGTCTTGGTACCCAGATGAAGGCAACTGGAGAAGTTATGGCCATCGGTCGGAACATCGAGGAGTCACTTCTCAAGGCATGTCGCTCTCTTGAAATTGGGGTTCACCACAATGAAATGCCTGAACTTGCAACCGTTTCAGATGATGCTTTGATTGAAAAGGTTGTGAAAGCCCAAGATGATCGTCTCTTCTACGTTTCAGAAGCCATTCGCCGTGGCTACACACCAGAAGAAATTGCTGAATTGACTAAGATTGATATCTTCTATCTTGATAAACTCTTGCACATCTTTGAAATTGAGCAAGAATTGGGCGCTCATCCTCAAGATTTAGACGTCTTAAAAACTGCCAAACTAAACGGATTCTCAGATCGTAAGATTGCTGAGCTCTGGAAAACAACAGCTGACCAAGTTCGCCAACTTCGCTTGGAAAACAAGATTGTTCCAGTATACAAGATGGTCGATACCTGTGCGGCAGAGTTCGACTCTGAAACGCCATATTTCTATTCAACCTATGGTTGGGAAAATGAGTCTATTAAGTCTGACAAGGAATCTGTACTAGTCCTAGGTTCTGGTCCTATCCGTATCGGGCAAGGAGTTGAGTTTGACTACGCAACTGTTCACTCAGTTAAGGCTATTCAGGCTGCTGGTTATGAAGCTATTATCATGAATTCAAACCCAGAGACCGTTTCGACAGACTTCTCTGTGTCTGACAAGCTCTACTTTGAACCATTGACATTCGAAGATGTCATGAATGTCATTGACTTGGAGCAACCAAAAGGTGTTATCGTTCAGTTTGGTGGTCAAACAGCCATCAACCTTGCGGAGCCTTTGGCAAAAGCAGGTGTGACCATCCTTGGTACACAAGTCGCTGACTTGGACCGCGCGGAAGACCGTGACCTCTTCGAGCAAGCCCTTAAAGACTTGGATATTCCACAGCCACCAGGACAGACAGCAACCAACGAAGAAGAAGCAGTACTTGCAGCACGCAAGATTGGTTTCCCAGTCCTTGTTCGCCCATCTTATGTCTTGGGTGGACGTGCCATGGAAATTGTTGAAAACGAAGAAGACCTCCGTTCTTACATGCGTACGGCTGTTAAGGCTAGTCCAGACCATCCAGTTCTTGTTGACTCTTACATCGTTGGGCAAGAATGTGAAGTTGATGCCATTTCAGACGGAGAAAATGTCCTCATCCCTGGTATCATGGAACATATCGAACGTGCCGGTGTCCACTCAGGTGACTCAATGGCCGTTTACCCACCACAAACCTTGTCGCAAAAAGTTCAGGAAACCATCGCAGACTACACAAAACGTCTAGCAATTGGTCTTAACTGTCTTGGAATGATGAACATCCAGTTTGTTATCAAGGATGAAAAAGTCTATGTTATTGAGGTCAATCCACGTGCCAGCCGTACGGTTCCTTTCCTTTCTAAAGTGACCAATATTCCGATGGCTCAGGTAGCAACCAAGCTCATTCTTGGGCAAAGTTTATCAGAACTTGGCTACCAAGATGGACTTTATCCTGAAAGCACTCGCGTTCATATCAAGGCACCTGTCTTCTCTTTTACCAAACTAGCTAAGGTAGACAGCTTGCTCGGTCCTGAGATGAAGTCAACAGGTGAAGTTATGGGTTCTGATACGACTCTCGAAAAAGCTCTCTATAAAGCCTTTGAAGCTTCTTATCTCCATTTACCAACCTTTGGAAATGTAGTCTTTACCATCGCAGATGATGCCAAAGAAGAAGCCTTGAACTTGGCTCGACGTTTCCAAAATATCGGTTACGGTATCCTTGCGACAGAAGGAACTGCAGCCTTCTTTGCCAGTCATGGACTGCATGCCCAACCTGTTGGTAAGATTGGTGACGATGAGAAGGACATTCCAAGCTTTGTCCGCAAAGGAAAAATCCAAGCGATTATCAATACTGTCGGAACAAAACGAACTGCTGACGAAGATGGAGAGCAAATCCGCCGTTCAGCCATTGAACACGGGGTGCCCCTCTTCACAGCCCTAGATACAGCTAATGCCATGCTCAAAGTGCTGGAAAGCCGTAGTTTTGTCACAGAAGCAATCTAGTTGAGAAAAAAATTTCACAGTTAAAAAGTCAGCGTAGAAAACGCTGGCTTTTACAATACTGATCTTGCTTATTTCAACTATCATTCTTTCCTTAAGAATCATTCCAAAATGTGATATAATAAGGAAAGATTGGAAATAGGCAAACTATTTTCATTGTATTTTCAAAAATTCCATTAAGGAAATTGGTAAAGACAGATTAGAAAGTGGGAAATCCCTATGTCCTCTTATGAAAAAGTCTCTCTTTCTGAGATCAATCAATCTATTGAAACTCCAAATAACAACCATTTTTGGCAAAATCTAAAAGCATTTTTAGGACCTGGCGCTCTTGTAGCAGTTGGTTATATGGATCCTGGAAACTGGATTACTAGTGTGGTTGGTGGTGCTTCTTACAAGTATAGTCTCTTATTCGTCATTTTAATTTCATCCATCATCGCCATGCAGCTACAACAGATGGCTGGAAAACTCGGTATCGTAACTAAGATGGACCTAGCACAGGCAACAGCTCATCATGCTCCCAAGTGGCTTCGCTATAGTCTGTGGGTGATTTTAGAATTAGCTTTAATGGCGACAGACTTAGCTGAGGTTCTAGGGTCAGCGATTGCCTTAAATCTTTTATTTAAAATACCGATTATGGTTGCTATTCTTTTAACCGTTTTGGATGTATTTTTGTTACTTTTATTGATGAAATTTGGTTTCAAAAAAATTGAGGCTATTGTTACGACTCTTATCTTAACCATATTAGGTATCTTTACTTATCTTGTGGCTTTATCCAATCCAAATATTCAGGGTATTTTTGGTGGTTATTTACCGACTTCAACATTATTTGAAACACCATTGCCAGGTCATGAAAGTCAATTGACCTTGGCTCTAGGGATTGTAGGAGCGACAGTCATGCCTCATAATCTCTATCTCCATTCTTCTCTATCCCAAACAAGGAAAATCAACCACAAAGATAAGAAGGACGTTCGAAAAGCTGTTCGTTTTATGACCTGGGATTCAAATCTTCAGTTGTCCCTAGCTTTTATTGTCAATTCCTTACTTCTTATTTTAGGGGCCTCCCTCTTTTTTGGTCATGCGTCCGAAATTTCAGCTTTCTCCCAAATGTACAATGCTTTACAGGATTCGAAAATAGCAGGAGCAATAGCCAGCTCAACTCTGTCAACTTTATTTGCTCTGGCCCTCTTAGCAAGTGGCCAAAATTCTACTATTACAGGTACCTTAACTGGACAGATCGTTATGGAAGGTTTCTTGCATCTGAAATTGCCTCAGTGGATTATCCGTATCGGTACACGTATTTTTGCCTTGCTACCTGTGATTATTGTCGCCGTTTTGTTTGGGCATCAAGAAAAAACCTTGGATCAGTTATTGGTCTATTCACAGGTCTTTCTTTCGATCGCTCTTCCGTTTTCAATCTTCCCCTTGATTTATCTGACCTCTAAGAAGTCACTGATGGGAGAATTTACCAATGCCAAGTGGAACACAATCCTAGGTTACGCAGTTTCAATCATCTTGACCATTCTTAACATTAAACTTCTTTTTGATATTTTTTAAGAGTGGTTTTGAAGTCAAGTCTCGGCATCGGGAAGATTGGTAAAGAGGAAGTAGTCGTAGTTGATTCATAAAAAGAAGTAAAAAGAAGTAAAAAAAAGAACAGTTGAAACTGTTCTTTTTTATCATTATTTGAGACCGTATTTTTTGTTGAAACGATCCACACGTCCATCTGCTTGAGTGAACTTTTGACGTCCAGTGTAGAATGGGTGTGAGTCTGATGAAATTTCCACACGGATCAATGGGTAAGTTTCGCCTTCGAACTCAACAGTTTCGTTAGAGCGTTTAGTTGAACCGCTAAGGAATTTGTAACCAGTAGTTGTGTCCATGAAGACAACTGGGCGATATTCTGGATGGATATCTTTTTTCATTTTGCAATATTTCCTTTCTGCCATGGTCTCTTTGCGAGCCATAGATTGTTACCATACTAGTCTATCAGATTCTGAAAAGTTTGGCAAGTATTTTCCCTGATTTTATTAAAAATATTGATAAAAATCACCCCAGTTTTTACTGAGGTGATATTAGAAGAATTATTGGTCCACTTGACTTGGATCTTTTTGTTCTTCTTTCTCTTCATTTTTAGTTTCAGTTGTTTCTTCTTCGGCTGTTTCTTTTACTGATTCACTTTCTTCAACAGTCTCTTTTTCAGCTAGTTCAGTTTTAGTTTTAGTTTCAGCTTCAGCAGTTTCTTCTTTAATAGGTTCTGTGTTTTCTGCTACTGTTTCAGCTTCGACATTAGCTGGTTTCGTAGCTTCTTCTTTTTGTTCTTTTTCCTCTGTTTCAGCTTCTGTTTTTTCAGCTGTAGTTTCTTTCTTTTTATGTTCTTGAGATTCTTTTTTGATTTCCTAAACTGCAGTTTTTACGGTAGTACTCGTTACACGTCCGACTGTTTGAGCAAAATCTTTTCCAGATTCAGCTAATTCAGTAAATGACTCTTTTGTAATTTTACCGCCTGACATTGCCAAGAGACTAGTTACTACAAGTGCAATGCTAGCAAGAAGAGCTAGAATCAAACCAAATCCGATTGAAATGCCATATCCACCAAAGTTAGACATGTACTTATTTACATTAAAAAGATTAATTAGTGTGACGAGAGTTGCAATTGCACCCGCGACAATGACACCAATTGAGAAGCCTTTAGGCATTGCTTTATTCATATTATTCAAGCACGCAAGAACAATAGATACAATAGCTGCGATAATGACAAACCACCCATCTCCTTGGTAACCATTCATACTATAGGACCCAAAAGCACCCGCATTTATACTAGCCCATGGCAAGAGAGAACCAAGGATTGCTACTCCAGCAGAAATGAGGATAAACAAACGATTTTTTTCCATTACTAAGTCTCCTTTTTTCAGTTTGATTTATTATACCATAAACTGAGGTACAAAGAAACCGTATATTTTAAGAATAGTGCATATAAAAGGCCAAGAAAATTCTTTCTTAGCCTTGGTGAATCTGCAGAGCATCTTTAAGCTCTTTGTATATTTGTTCATTTTCTTCTAGGCTATAGGAATTGGCGCCACTGGCTAATGGGTGTCCTCCTCCGTCGTGTTGTTTGGCAATTTCATTGATAGGGGTGATTTTACTGCGCATTCGCACACGGAAGTGACCGTCAGCTTGCTCAACAAAGATAGCCCAAGCCTTGACTGTATCGATTCGGCCAGGTGCTCCGACAATTGTAGCTGTTTCGGCATCCGTAACCTTATATTCTTTCAAGATTTCTTGAGTAAGCAGAACGCGTGCGGCTCCGTTCTCATCAACTTCTAAGTGATCATAGACATAGCCTTGAAGTTTTGCAATCTTAAAGCTCATGGTATCCATTTGACGAGACAATCCAGCAAAGTCAAAATCAACTTCTCGGAGCTGGGCAGCTATTCTAAAGGTACGAGCACTAGTTGACGGGTAGAGAAAACGCCCCGTATCCCCGACAATTCCTGCATAGAGAAGTCGTGCCGCTTCACTAGACAAAGCTAGCTGATTTTCTTGAGCAAATAGAGTAATCATCTCACTGGCACTGCTTGAACTTGTATCCACCCAAGATAGGTCACCATAGATATCATCATTTGGATGGTGATCGATCTTGATGGTAAAATCAGCTTGTTCATAGCGTTTATCATCGATACGAGGACGATTCGCTGTATCACAAATAATAGCAAGAGCTCCTTGGTAGTCACTGTCTTGTACAGTATCCATTTCCGCCATCCATGTCAAAGTCGGTTCATTATAACCAACAGCTTTGATGGTCTTTTCAGGGAAATGGTAGTTGAGCAAGGCTTTCAAGCCTACCTGACTTCCCAAGGCATCAGGGTCTGGTTTCATATGCCGATGAATGATGATGGTATCGTATTCTTTGATTTTCTCTAAAATTTGCTGGCAAATTTCCATAAATAACCTCAATTCTTTCTCATTTCATTGTAGCACAAGAATTTTTATTTTTAAAATGAAAAAGATATGATATAATGGAGAAAGATAAATTGAGGAGGACGATATGGCATTAGCAAAAATTGTATTTGCCAGTATGACCGGTAATACCGAAGAAATTGCAGATATTGTAGCAGACAAATTGCGTGACTTGGGCTTGGATGTCGATGTTGATGAATGTACAACTGTTGACGCTTCAGACTTCTTGGAAGCTGACATCGCAATCGTTGCGACTTATACTTACGGAGATGGAGAATTGCCAGATGAGATGATGGACTTCTACGAAGACCTAGCAGATCTCAACTTGAATGGTAAAATCTACGGAGTGGTTGGTTCAGGTGACACTTTCTACGACGAATTCTGTAAGGCTGTCGATGACTTTGATCGCGTTTTTGTAGCGACAGGAGCAGAAAAAGGTTCAGAGTGTGTTAAAGTTGATCTTTCTGCCGAAGAAGAAGACATCGAACGTTTGGAACAATTCGCAGAAGAATTAGCTGCAAAAGTAGGATAAGAATCAAACTGCGCTGACTGGAAGGAGTCAGTGCGTTTTTTATTAGTTATTTGGGGATTTTACTAGCCTAATTGGTGGCTTTTTGATACAATAATTCAAATAAAGGAGGAGACACTATGGATTTAAATAGTATTCGGCAAGAAATTGAGCAAATAGACGACCAAATAGTCAAGCTCCTAGAAGAACGGATGCACTTAGTTGAAGGGGTTGTCGCTTATAAGAAAGCATCTGGTAAGCCAATCTTAGATACTAAGAGAGAAGAAGTTATTTTTGAAAAAGTCAGAAGTCGTGTAGAGGATAAGCGCTATCAGGAGACTATTGTCGCAACTTTTTCGGACATACTCAAACGTTCGCGTGATTATCAGGATCAAAACATCAAATGAAAAAAGAGCAATTCTATCCACTAGGGATTTTTTTAGCTGCTATGTTGGGTGGCCTTGTCCGATATTTTGTATCTAGTCAGTTGCCAGCCAGTCCTGAATTTCCTTGGGGAACCCTCCTTGTCAACTATCTGGGGATTTTCTGCTTGGTCTATCTGGTAAAAGGTTATCTGGTCTATAAGGGAAGCAGTAAGGGCTTGGTTTTGGCGCTGGGTACAGGTTTTTGTGGTGGTTTAACAACCTTTTCTAGCCTGCTCTTGGATGCTGTGAAATTGCTTGATACCGGGCGTTATCTTAGTTTAGTCCTGTATTTAATTCTTAGTATTGGTGGAGGCTTGCTCTTGGCTTATTTTCTAGGGAGGAAGAAATGGTAATCATCTATCTTGCAATCGCCTGTGGCTTTGGAGCCCTAGTGCGGTATTTCTTTTCCCGATACAATCAATCCTCGAAATTGCCCCTAGGAACTCTCATAGCCAATCTTCTCGGTTGTTTTTTAATTGGCTTATTCTACAACCATGTGGAGTCCAAGGAAGTCTACGCTATCCTAGCGACAGGTTTCTGTGGTGGGTTGACGACCTTTTCAACCTTGAATGATGAGCTGCAAAGACTACTTAGTGACAAGAAGGTATTTTATAGCTATTTAGTCTTAACCTACATAGGTGGTTTTCTAGCGATTTTTTTAGGAATTCTGCTATAAATTTCTTTACTTTTAGGTGGAAATTTGGTAAACTGTATCTTGTGTGTAATGGACGCACAAAAATACAGTTTATCCGCTGAGGAAGTTTCCTCAAGATTGACAAAGATAGGAGAATAAAATGAATCCATTAATCCAAAGCTTGACTGAAGGTCAACTTCGTACAGATATCCCATCATTCCGTCCTGGTGACACTGTTCGTGTACACGCGAAAGTTGTCGAAGGTAACCGTGAACGTATCCAGATTTTTGAAGGTGTTGTTATCGCACGTAAAGGTGCTGGCATCTCAGAAAACTACACAGTTCGTAAAATCTCTAACGGTGTAGGTGTTGAACGTATCTTCCCAATCCACACTCCACGTGTTGAAAAGATCGAAGTTGTTCGTTACGGTAAAGTACGTCGTGCGAAATTGTACTACTTGCGTGCACTTCAAGGTAAGGCAGCTCGTATCAAAGAAATCCGTCGTTAATTCGACTAAAAAAACTCTGCTTATTCAGCAGAGTTTTTATCTAGCTCCCTTAGTTCAATGGATATAACAACTCCCTCCTAAGGAGTAGTTGCAGGTTCGATTCCTGCAGGGGGCATTTTGGGAAGTGTAAAGAAAAACAAAGAATATTTAAAGTGTTAGTTTAAAGGTAATCATCACAATTTAGTTTTTAAAAATAGGTTAGTATTTTTTATTTCTTTGAGCAAACTATGACCAAAAATTGACCAAAATTCAATGAATATAGAATAAAGTGGATCAGGAAACTGGTCTATTTTATTTTGTATTTATTGAGAAAAGTGGTTTGTTTTAATTCGACAAATATACGCATAATGCGTATAATAGCAAATGTAAGGAGGTAATAGCGATATGTGCCACTTACAGATAAAGAAATGGTGAAACTAGTTCTTGAGAATGGATGGGTTGAAGTTCTTCAAAGAGGAAGTTGTCATCATTTTAAGAAAGAGGTTTTTTCTTATCTTGTCACGATTCCAGTTCATGGAAATGAAGATTTGGGGAAGGAATTAGAAAGATTCTCAAAGATTTAGGATTGTAATTTTTACATTCTTAAGTCTTTTCATATCGGAGGTGGTAGAATGTTAAAAACGTATCCAGCTATTTTTCATAAAGAAGGAACAGGATATTGGGTAGAATTCCCAGAATTTGGCTGTGGTACAGAAGGAAAAAATATCGATGAAGCGATGAAAAATGCTCGTGAAATACTTGAAAATGTTTTAGCTTCTTATATCAATGAGGTGATGGCACTGCCTACTCCAAGTGATATTTTAAAGATTGAAGTTTTAGATGGTTTTGTATCAATGATTCAAGTCAATCCTGCGCCTTTTGTGAGAAGTAACAAGGCATTAGGAAAAATGTGCCTGTTCCTGAGTGGCTAGTCCGTCTTGCTGATCGAGAAAGGAATCGAAAATATAGGACCTGAGTTCCTCAACCAGTCTTTTGACCCAGGTAATAAATTCTCCATTCCTTATTTCTGGGGAACCTTGGGAATTGTCTACAATGAAACCATGGTAGATGAGGCTCCTGAGCATTGGGATGATCTCTGGAAGCCAGAATATAAGGATTCTATCATGCTCTTTGATGGAGCGCGTGAAGTGCTGGGACTCGGGCTTAACTCGCTCGGTTACAGCCTCAACTCAAAGGATCCTC
>CAUSRF010000028.1:0-15734 GCA_963534275.1 uncultured Streptococcus sp. | reverse complement strand
CCATTAGATATGACTCCTTCTTTTTTTATACGTGTTAATTATATCACAAAATCAGTAAAAGAGATAGCAAAAGCCTGCACTTTTCTTGTTCTCTATTCCATCTGGAAAAATTGACATTAACTTTGCTTATCAGATGAAACCTTTACCATTTTCATCTTTAGTTAAACCTATCCTGATACAGTAGATTAAACAGCCACTGAAGGTTAATGAGGGGCTTAGATTGTACATCAAGTACGGGTTGAACGGTCTCTCTAATACCTTGTTTTATCTTTTTTTCGTCAATTGTTGTTAGATCAATCTTTTTATATTTTTTATTCATGGCCCACTCAAGAGAAAAATTTTTTCCGAATTTATAAGCTATATCGTTTTGATCTCTATAGCTATAACTTCCATCAAACTCAGAAAAATTTGTAGGTCTACCATCTAATCCTGTAGAATTTTCAATGAAATTATGACCATCATCATCATAGCGGATTCCTTCTATTTCTGGTGTATAAACCCACCACATATTTTCAATCAGCATGACTAAGTCGGGTTCTGTCCCCTCCTTATGGGGCATCTGTTGTGCATAGTAGACCGAATGGTGTTTTAAATTAGCATATGCATAGAAACTTATAAGTAAGATTGTTACAATTCCTACTAGAGACATTTTTACTATTTTCATCTTTAATTAAACCTGTCCTGATACAGTAGATTAAACAACCACTGAAGGTTGATAAAGGGTTTGCTCTGAGCATCAATAATTGGAGCAAAAACTTCTCTAATCTCCTGTTTTATTTCATCCTCATGAATCTCTCTTTTGGGCTGTTCCCCTGTAAAGTCACTTACATGGTGAAATCTGAAGGTACTATCAAAACTTATAGTTATATGATATTTAAGATATACAAAATTCCCCATAGCATCTGATAAAACTGTTTCACTTTTAGTATTTTCGATAGCATTGCCTCCATCATTATCATAGCGGATTCCTTCTATTTCTGGTGTATAAATCCACCACATATTTTCAATCAGCATGACTAAGTCGGGTTCTGTCCCCTCTTTATGGGGCATCTGTTGTGCATAGTAGACCGAATGGTGTTTTAAATTAGCATATGCATAGAAACTTATGAGCAAGATCGTTACAAATCCTACTAGAAGCGCTTTTACCATTTTCATCTTTAGTTAAACCTGTCCTGATACAATAGATTAAACAGCCACTGAAGATTAATGAGGGGCTTAGATTGTACATCAAGTATGGGCTGAACGGTCTCTCTAATTTCATCTAAAACTAGTTGTTGATTGAATTCAATATCATTATAATGTTCATCAAATGCACTTTGAATACGAAAAACTTCATCGAAGAGATAATGATTATCAGTACCGGAATGAAACATTAAATAATCTCCTGATGCAGAGAATATTGACTCCTTTCCCTCAATATTTCTAGCTATACTATTCATTCCATCATCGTCATAGCGGATTCCTTCTATTTCTGGTGTATAAATCCACCACATATTTTCAATCAGCATGACTAAGCCAGGCTCTGTCCCCTCCTTATGGGGCATCTGTTGGGCATAGTAGACTGAATTGTGTTTTAAATTAGCATATGCATAGAAACTTATAAGTAAGATTGTAACAATTCCTACTAGAAACGCTTTTACCATTTTCATCTTTAGTTAAACCTGTCCTGATACAATAGATTAAACAGCCACTGAAGGTTGACGAAGGGTTTGCTCTGAGCATCAATAACTGGTGCAAACACTTCCCTAATCTCCTGTTTTATTTCAGCTTCATGAATCTCTTTTTTGGGTTGCTCTCCTGATAAGTCAGTCACATGGAAAAATCTAAAGGTACTATCAAAAGCTACAGTTACACGATTTTTATGATACAAAAAATTTCCCATAGAGTTGGACAGAACTGTTTCCGTTTTGGTATTTTCAATAGCATTATTCCCATCATCATCATAGCGGATTCCTTCTATTTCTGGTATGTAAACCCACCACATATTTTCAAGTAACATGACTAAGTCGGGTTCTGTTCCCTCCTTATGGGGCATCTGTTGGGCATAGTAGACCGAATTGTGTTTTAAATTAGTATATGCATAGAAACTTATAAGTAAGATTGTAACAATTCCTACTAGAAACGCTTTTACCATTTTCATCATCTCTTTCCTTTCTTACGACCAAACCAATTTTTAATTGGATTAACGATCCATTTGTTTACAGTGTTTACCACTGGTTTTATAATATAGCGATTGGTTGCCCGAGCGATTGGCCTTACAACCTTCTGATAAATCGGTTTGACGATTGGTTTAACAATATGGTTGTAGACGGGCTTAACAACATAGTTATAGACGGGTTTGACGACTGTCCGATTCACAAAACTTGCCGCAGGCTTAAGTACATGATTGTAGACGGGCTTAAGCACATTGTTGTGGATAGCTTTCGCAATAGGCTTCACTACGTGATTATAGGCAGGTTTGACAACTCCATGGTAGAAGGGTTTCGCTACTGCATTATAAGCAAAGTTTACGATTGGTTTTACTACTGGTTTTATAACCTTTTGATAGAGCGGTTTAGCCACTTTATTCACAGCGACATCAACTACTGGTTTGACGACACTATTGTAGAGGGGTTTCACCACATTGGTAGCTACAAAGGTTACGACTGGCTTAAGGAGATAGTCATTAACAGCCTTTGTCACTCTCGCACCCACATATAAGGTAGCACTTCCAAAAGTAGCCAAGGTATTTCCTATCGGAGCTGCAATATGCTTCTCGACAAATTTTAGTGGGTGTTTCATGAAGGAATCAAATCCGGATTTTAGTGGTTCCAAAATATCTTTTTGAATCGTCGTTGAAGGGGCTTCCTTTAATCGTTCTACAAAAGCTTTGCCCTCATTGAACTTTTTCATTCCAAACAAGGCAAGCCCTGATAAACTAAAAATACTTCCAAGTAACAAGAGATCTTTATAGCCCTCGGCAGTGGTATTTCCCGACTGCTCTTTGAGTACTTGGTGATAATACTCTTGACGTTTCTGCTCCAAGCCATCTGTATGGTAATATTTTTCGATGGCATGATCCAGATCCAAGTCTTTAAAGTCCCTATGATACTTCAGGATAAAGGCATCTATATCTGTGAGCGTGTCCTTTTCATCGATGGTTGTTAATAAGTCTCCTGTTAGAGAATTATTTTGAAAAAGAATCGCTTTTGGGGATAAGCCAAAAAGGTTAAATGGAGAAAAACCTGCAAAAAATTTCCCTACTTCTTTTAGAAAACCACTTTGATAAGAGGTGGCAATCGGTGCAGCCAGATGGGGAAAGTCTATAGAGTATTTTGAATTTTTATGCAAATCATCTAATAAGTTCACTACGTCTTGAGATAGGTTCTCCGGAGCTTCTCCAAAATCATTGGTCATGGATTGCAGTTTATCTTTTGAGTAAGGAACACGCGCGATGGCGTTAGCAATAGCGTGATTGATTTTATTGCAATTATTACCATATTTTTTGCGTGCTTCATCTCCAACAGCCCTGATATAATCAAGAAACAATTTCTTCTCATCTTGATTCATCTTGGTATTGGTTAAAAAGGGATCTTTTTTGGTTGGTATCTCTTGCTTTTTGGGTTCAGTATGACTATCCTCTACTCTTTGGCCTTGGTTATTTGGTACTTGGTTTGATCCCTGAGAAAAGGATGGTAATGAGCTCCCTGCCAAAGAGGTCTCTACAGGGTAATTAGAGTTTGCTGAGGAAAAGGATGATGGCAGCTGTGGCCTGATAGTCTTCTCTGCGTTAGGATTCGTAATTTTACTAGAAGGTTGAAGATTTTCCCTAGCTTGTGGAATCTTCTGATAAACAAAAACCTTTTCTACAGCATGTTCGACCAAGGTCTCAAATACTGTTGGCGTCACATAACCATCTACTTTCCTAGGTGTATGCTTTAGTCTTTGCCCCTCAAGAACTTTATAAGTTAGAGTCCCGTACAACTCCTTCCCTTTTTCATCTTGAAACTTTAACGTTACGGGTAGTTCTTTCTGATAGACGAACTGAATCCTTGTCCTTGCCTTATTTTCTGTTAATCTCTTAACATCTGCTAAACGATAATTTGGAATATTAAGGGACTCCACTTTATAAGATTCATCATCGAAACCTTTATAAAATTCTGTTTTCCTTAATTCCTTGCTGTATTTATCAACATACTGGACAATAATTGGTTTAGAAACTCGCGTATTGATATTGGCTTGCAAGCTACTTCCAAAAATATCGTACCTTACAGCTAATGGGTAGTAATAAGAATCATTCACTCTTTTTGGAGCAGGCGAGTAGAAAGTATAATCAAAATTTGAAATAAAGCCAGCTCCAAGATAGCCACCTTTCGGAAGATCTTTAGAGCCATTGAGACCGACTACACCTGGAGTAGTATCATAGATGATTCCATCTTCTTTGACAAGGTTAGACTCTGTCGGAATGATTTCAACTAAATTTGCAAGGTTCGTTTGAACTCCTTGTGCAACATCAATATCCGTAGAAATAAAACTAACAACAACCGGTTGTTCAATTTTTGTTCCATGTTTTACAATCTGATAATTCAGGGCAAGATTACTTGCATTGTTGTATAATACAACAATTGAATTCCCAGTTGCTCCGGGAATAAATTGCTCACCTGAGAAACCGAGTCCTTTTGGACGACTATCCTGAAATCCAGAATTTGAAGCCCACTCATCTTTATCACTTTCAATGACCGTCCATAGTAAATCTAAATCTATACCGGATAAGGTTTTGCCGACAAAATTGATTCGTCCACTATCACCTACATTGTTACTATATGCTACAACAGGGGTTGAGGGAGTATTAGCCTCACCAAATCGTTCACTGTCATTTAAAAGGCCATTTTCAGTTCCTTTATCAATTTCGACATATGTTTTATCAGACCAATGAAGTCCTTCTTTGCTGAGAAAGTTATCATCAGTTAGGTTATTTCCCTCAAGATTAATTTCAACATCTTTGAAAAAATCGACACCGGTCGCAGATGGATTTACCCCACCAGAGACTTCAATTTTAGTAATGCTAGGTTCAGAAGATTCACTATTTTTGTCTTCTTTTAGATTGGAAATTGCATTGTTCGGATTGCCGACAACGACATCATTTGGCGTAGATTTTGCCATATTTTCAACATCGGATTGCCGACAACGACATCATTTGGCGTAGATTTTGCCATATTTTCAACACTAGATTTTGTACTAGTCTGTACAGCTTCATCAGCCATGACACTATAGGTACTGAGGGATAGAACCGTTGCAAAAAGAAATATCCCATGTTTTACAAATAATTTCACAACATCTCCTTAAAATTTTACTGAAATTTTATGGTATCAAATAAACTGATTAAAGTCCAGAAATATGACCGAACTGAATTTGAAGATTATGTTGCTGAAAAACACTTTATGATGGCTTACAAGCTATTCAGTCTCAATTCAGAAAACCATTCGGATGATAGAACACAAAGAAGCAACAACTATTTTTAGCTGTTGCTTCTTGAAACGATTTCTTTCTAATCTCAGCTTAAGAAATACTATCTATTCTTAGTCTTCTCTCTTTTTCAAAGCTACAAGTCCATAGCCACTCATCACTCCGAAAAGTCCCAGAGTTACTAAACCAGCATCTGTTTCTACACCAGTATTTGGCAGTTGTTTACTTGCTGCTTCACCTTTTGCTGACGTTGCTAAAGGCGATTGGTCTGTTGTTGGTGAGACTTGCTCTTCTTTTGTTCCAACTTCGGTGATTTCTGGGATAGCTTCCTTAAGAACTTCTGTTGAATGAAGGGTGCGTTTGCCTTGGACATCTACTTCTACTAGACGACGAATTCGCCCTTCTTCTCCTGCTTGAACAAGCTGACGTTGACCTTTTAGAAGGCTTGCATTTGATTGCTCTTGACGTTCGAAGGCAACTGTATCCTCTTCAATTTCTAGTTTCGGAATTTCTAAAACTAGGTCTTTTACTCCCTCAGCCGGTTGGTTGCTTGACAGAACTTTTGTTCCAACTTCGATGATTTCTGGGATAGCTTCCTTTAGAACTTCTGTTGAGCGAAGAGTGCGTTTGCCTTGAGCATCTACTTCTATTAGACGACGAATTTGTCCTTCTTCTCCTTTTTGGACAAGTTGACGTTGACCTTTTAGAAGATCCACATTTTGTCTTTCTTGACGTTCGAAGGCTGTTGTTTCTGTTTCAATAACCAGTTCAGGTAATGCCTCTACTGTTGGCACCACTTCATTGGGATCCATGCTACCAACGTGGTGGCTTTCTTCTGCAGGAGCTAGTTTCTTATTCAGCTTTTCTTTCATGTCTGCAAATGCTTGAGGAGTTGGTGTTTGTGAAGACAATAAAGCTTCAGCTTGGGCAATCAACTCAGCTTGAGAATCTTTTTCACGGACAGATTCGAGTAAGCCTTCCAATTCTTCTCTAGCAGCTTGATACCGTTGATTGCCATCCAAGTCCGCTCCAGCTTGTTTCAATTCATTCAAGGCTTTGTTGACTTCTTCTTGACTGGCATCATGGTTTTCCGCAACAGCTTTCGCTGCATTGAGCTTCTCTACTAACGCTTCTTGTTTGTCCTCACTTGAGAAGGTGTAGGCAAGGGTTGACTGACGGCCTTGGGCAGCAGTAATTTCTTGTTTGAGGTATTCATCATTAACTGCAGCCTTTGGAGAAACTAAGACATCGAACTCAGCTGTGTGTCCCTTGTAATGCAGAGTCAAGGTCTGGCGTCCAGTCTTTTGAGCATCGTAGCCCGTAATTTCAACACCTTGATCAGTAAAGCCGTGATTCTCTTCTGTCTCATCATCATAGAGAACTCCAAAGCGACCTTCTGCAAGATCCAGTTGATCTCCAACTAGATAGTCCGTTTTCGGTTTCTGAGTAATGTACAAACCTGCTACTTCTTTTGGTTTTCCTTCATCTTGGCCAGTCACTTGTACGTTTAAATCACCAGTAACTGGAAGCCCAAGGTAGCTGACTGTGAGCTTCTGTTCCCCTTTTTGATGAGCGTCGTATCCAGATACCGTCACACCTGAGTGAGTGAGGTTGATCAGCTCGTCGGCTTGTCCCCCTTCGTATTGAACACGGAGTGTTCCGCCTCTGAGGTCGAGTTTTTCTCCCTCTTTATAAACCGTCTTCTTAGGTCCTTTTTCAAGGCTGACAGATTTAATTTTTCTTTCATCCTGTGGAATCGCTACAGCCAAGGTGTTACTGATTTCTTTGCCAGGTAGTTGAGTACGATAGTAGAGGAGATTTGGTTGTTTGTCAAAAGCCAATGGTGCTGTTGCTAGGTCCCCACCAGTTTCAGTCTTCAAGGTTGCAATTGGTGTTTGCGAATCCGCCTTGTCGTAAACGGTAATGGTTGCGCCTGCCGGAACATCAGAGAAGCCTAGTTGAACTTGATGGTTTCCAAGTGAACGAGCCGCTACCTTAGCCATTGGAATATTTTGACTTTCTGTGTCCAAGGTTTCGTACATCTTCCAGTTGTAGATACGAATGGCCTTCCAAGGTGTTCCGTTATCAGATGTAATGACATGCAAACGCCAGTCTTGGGCGGTGATTGGTTTATCAAGAGTGATATCCGTAACGTGCGCTTTATTACCACGGACTTCCTTAGCTAGTTTCCACTCGCCATCAGTATCCTTGTAGTATAGATCAAAGTCCTTGGTGTTCATCAAACCATCGTTAACAGACTCACCGCCAGCTCCCGCGTGATCCATCACCCATCTAACAACACGACGTGGTTGGGTCAAACGAATATCGACACTACCGCTCAATTGTCCTGAAGACCACTTGTCTGATAGACTGGTAATGGTACCGTTCAACATGCCCTCGATACCTTCTCCACCTTCAGTATTTGGGAAAGTGCTACCGATTACCGTTGCCCCTGGAACAATATTTTCAGCCAAAGGTCTTGGGAGAGTTGTATCCTGAACCGTCATGCCCCAGTTAAAGGATGCCGTCGCAGCTTCAGAACGGAGACCATTTTTACCAACTGCAACGACTTTCAATTCTTGAGTCGTACCAGTCGCATTAGCAGAACGGCTAACTTTTGGCAAGTAGATGGTTGAAGCAGATGAACCTGTCAACAAGCGCCAGTTGTCCCCGTCTTTTTCGTAGACTTCATAGAAATCCGCGTCTTGGTTACCCGAAAATTGAACCACTGCTTCAGCTTCTTGGGCATTCTTAAGAGATTGCTTCACCACAGAGAGACCTGTCGGTGCTTGTGGTGCTTGGTGATTGTCCGTAATCGTTAATTGTCCTAGGTTGAACTGATAATCTTTCACTGTACCTTCATGTTCGAAGAAGAGTTTAACTGCATAGATGGTTTTACCTGCTAGTGAGCCAAGGTCAATTTCTTCATTTGTCCAGTTGTCAGAAAGAGTCAGTTCTTTCCATGCATCTGCATCCTCAAATTTGTAGTCTGGAGTCGTAGAGAAGGCCATATAAACTTTCGAGCCTTTTCCTCCCTTGTGGGCAACCCGAAGTTTGGTTTTCTCCGTTACTTCTAGTTTAGTAGAATACAAATTCACATCTTGGTCTGTCTTACCAGCTACATCACCTGAGAATTTAAGGGAGTTTCCGCCATTGTAGGCATCTGTAAAGTCATATTCTGCACGAAGTTTTTCCCCCGTTGAAGTCTGCCACCAACGCCATGTTGGCAAGACTCCTGAAACCGAACGGTAGTTCCACTCAGAATCCTTAGAAACCTTGCCGTCTACAAACCACTTTCTACCATGGCCTGTATTGAAAGAGGTAGTGAAGGTGCGTCCTACTGCTGGTGTGCGGTCCGCAACTAAATTAGCAATCCCATACCACTCTTTATCACCTGGTTTTTGAGCCGTTGGATCTCCTTGATAACCTGTGAAGAAGATATCCTCGTTCTTGTGGTAATCTTCACCTGTTTTTCCTAGACTGGTAATCGTATCTGGTGCAAAGAGTCCAAGTGACAAACGCAACTTGCCTTTTTCATCTAAAAGAGCATCCCATTTGACTTTGGTCTTATAAGAGCCACCTTGTTGCAATTCTAAGCCTGCAAAGACATCATACTGGCTACGTTCCAGCCATTTTGCCATCTCTACAGAGTGGTCATTCTTTTCCTTGTTCCAGTTGAAATTGGCAAAAAATTGATCCGCAGGGACCTTGTCACCTTCTTTTTGCATAAACTGGTAGTTGTAGTCTCCCAAGCCATCTTCGTGGTAACGACCATATTTGTAGGTCATGGCATCGTACCAAGCATACTTAATTGGGTGGTTGACCTTAGCTGCGTATTCCTTTGTATAGAGCATGAATTGGCGCATTTTTTCACCAAGAGGTGCTACCAATTCCCCCGTTGTTTCTTGGTTAATGAAATAGCCATCAAAGCCATAGTACTTAGCAAGGTCGACAAGTTTTCGTGCGATAGGGAAGGTGCCATCCTCATCTTGCTTCAAAGCGGCAGCAAACTTCTCTTGGTCAGCAATGCTGTTTGACCAGTTGAAGAACAAGGTTCCATAAACAGGAACTCCGTTGCGGTGCCCTGCATCAATGACATCTGGAGTAGGGACTAGGCCTTCCCAGAAGACCATTGAATCCAAATATTGCCAGTAATCAAAGGCGTAGGCCTTGAATTCTTCTCCACCAACAGAAGCATGGTCTTTAGCCTTTGAGTTGGTATTTGCTAGCGCCTGAACCTTGGCTCTTCTGCTTGCTTTTTCGTTAACCAACTGACCTCTATGGCGCTTGGCGAGTTCAACTGAGGAACGATTGATGGGATCATCCTCACGCGCACCCGGTTCCCATTTCAACAGGTCTTCCCAAGTATCAAATTTGATTTCTTTTGGTCGGAGACTCTTCTCTTCATTTTTAGGAACGTCTGCTAGAGTCTGTTTGTCCGCTCCCTTCTCAGCTACTTGAGGAGCTTCCTCCGGCTTGACTCCTTCTTTGTCAGTTGCTGGAGCTGGCTCCTCAACTTTTTCTGTCGAAGCTGGCTTTGCTTCTTCTTTTTCATTAACCAAATCAGTAATTGCTGGAGTGTTTTCTGAAATTGATTGCTCAGCTACTTTGTTTTCAGTTTCCTCTAATTGTTTTTCGATGGTTGCAGTGTCTGGACTCGCTGTTTCACTAGCGCTTGTAGCTTGGGCGCTCGTATTTGCAACTGCCTCAGGGACAGCAACCTGCTCTGCAAGAGCTGGGCTCGCAAATAGAGCTGACCCAATCATCAAAGAACAAGCTCCGATTGACAGCTTACGAATGCTGTAGCGGCAACGTTTTTCAAAAAATAAATTTTTCATCTTATCCTCCTAATAAAATATAAAGTAAGCGCTTTACTTCTTTAGTAAAAAGTATCTGTTCTCAGTACA
The DNA here is from genome assembly GCA_963534275.1 of uncultured Streptococcus sp. Lineage (GTDB taxonomy): Bacteria > Bacillota > Bacilli > Lactobacillales > Streptococcaceae > Streptococcus. Next base: position 5,382 of record CAUSRF010000028.1, on the reverse strand, counting down.
CACCACCAGAACAGGGTTATCTTCATTTTATCTTATATGAAAGCGATGTCAATCTATTTTACGTATAAACTATAACTAGGATAAGAATCAGTAAAATTTGGACACAATCCTTTCAGACATTTATACTTGAAGTAAGAACTCTGCTTAAGGAAGAAATTTAAAAAAGTTAGCGATTTCTTACTAAAATATCGAGAAAACACTTGTGAGATTTACTTTTATCCTTTAAAATAGAATAGGAGAAATTCCGTTATTATTTTTCGGAGGAAAAAGAAATGTCCATTAATTGGCAGGAAATTTTATTTCACTTTTTAGGAGGTCTAGGACTGTTTTTATACAGTATTAAGACTATGGGAGACGGTTTGCAACAAGCTGCTGGAGATCGCCTTCGTTTTTACATTGACAAGTACACCAGCAATCCCTTTTTAGGTGTTCTAGTCGGGATTGTCGTAACCGCCCTGATTCAGTCAAGTACAGGGGTTACAGTTATCACGGTTGGACTGGTCAGCGCTAGCCTTCTAACTCTTAGACAAGCTATCGGAATCATCATGGGAGCCAATATTGGAACCACCGTTACTTCCTTTATCATCGGTTTCAAGCTTGGCGAATATGCTTTACCCCTGATTTTCCTTGGAACCATGTTCCTCTTCTTTACAAAAAATAGAACAGCAAACAATATCGGACGCATCCTATTTGGTGTTGGGGGAATCTTCTACGCCCTCAACCTCATCAGTGCCGGTATGAGCCCACTTAAAGATTTACCACAATTCAAGGAATATATGGTAACCTTGGGACAAAATCCTATTTTAGGAGTGGTAGCCGGTGCAGTGATTACAGTCCTCATCCAAGCTTCTTCTGCGACAATTGGGATTTTGCAAGGTCTCTATGCAGGTGGGTTCCTTGATCTTAAAGGTTCTCTACCCGTTCTCTTCGGGGATAATATCGGGACAACCTTAACCGTTATTATTGCCGCAGCTGGAGCCAATGTCTCTGCAAAGCGCGTTGCAGCAACCCACGTTACCTTTAACGTTCTAGGAACTATTCTTTGCTTAATCTTATTAGGCCCCTTCACTGCTATGATCGAGTACTTCCAGGCACTCCTTCACCTCTCACCTGAGATGACCATTGCCTTCTCTCACGGTGCCTTTAACGTAAGTAATACTATTATACAATTTCCATTCATCGGAGCTTTGGCCTACTTTGTAACCAAGCTCATCCCTGGTGAAGATGAAGTTGTCAAGTACGAGCCCCTTTATCTCGACGAACAACTTATCCAGCAATCTCCTTCTATCGCACTAGGAAATGCAAAAAAAGAACTCTTGCACTTGGGGAATTATGCAGCTAAAGCTTTTGACCTTTCTTATAACTATATCATCGGTTTGGATGAAAAGGTAGCTGAAAAAGGACACAAAACAGAGGAGGCCATCAATACCATCGATGAAAAACTCACTCGTTACCTCATCAGGCTCTCAAGCGAATCCTTAAGTCAGAAAGAAAGCGAAGTGTTGACCAACATCCTAGATTCATCTCGTGATTTGGAACGGATTGGGGACCACGCAGAAGGGTTGCTCAACCTAACAGACTATCTCCAACGCAAAGATGTTCATTTTTCTGAAGCTGCTCTAGAGGAATTAGCTGATATCTATCAAAAAACTACTGAGTTTATCAAGGATGCCCTTGATAGTGTTGAGAACAATGATATTGAAAAAGCTCAAAGCCTGATTGAACGCCATAAAGAGATTAACAATATGGAACGCGTTCTCAGAAAGACCCACATCAAGCGCCTTAACAAGGGCGAGTGTTCAACGCAAGCAGGGGTCAACTTTATCGACATCATTTCCCACTACACTCGCGTATCTGACCACGCCATGAACCTAGCTGAAAAGGTCATTGCTGAACAAATTTAATAAACAAGAAGCCACCTTGACCTAGGTGGTTTTTTCGTCTCTTAATCAAGAATGGCTTTTCTGACGTATAAAAAATGCTTTGATTCACAATGGAATCAAAGCATTTTAAAGAGTTCCCCAAACATAATAGCAGAAACTGCGGTTCCTCTGTACTTGGCTTCTTCTCTTTTGATAAAGCGAGCTAAGTTGATCAATTCAGGTGCTGGGTGTTTGGGATTTCTGAACAGTTCAAGATTGACCAGGCCTGAGAGACGGACTGCTAGTAATTGCTCATTTGTAGTAGGTAGTTTTTTAGCAGTCTCTAGGAGAGCGGCGACTAACTCATCACTCAAGCCTTGACGGGCATGATTATAGAGATCTTTTATAAGGCTTTCTAGGTTTGGTTCTGTCATTTCGCTCACCTCTCTTATTCTTTAATAATTTTTAATCAAATCAACTGTTGAACGATCCAATTTTTTCACTAAGGCTTGCAAGAAAGCTTGAGCTTCTAAAAAGTCATCCATAGCGTAGAGGGTCTGGTGAGAATGGATATAACGAGCGCAAACACCGATAGTTGTTGATGGAACACCACCATTTTTCAGATGAGCTGCACCTGCATCCGTTCCGCCTTTACCACAGTAGTATTGGTACTTGATACCAGCTTCTTCAGCCGTTGTCAAAAGGAAATCCTTCATACCTGGGAGAAGCAAATGACCTGGATCGTAGAAACGAATCAAGGTACCGTCCCCAACCTTGCCTTGACCGCCATAAACATCACCAGCAGGTGAACAGTCAACTGCAAGAAAGATTTCTGGGTCAAACTTAGTTGTTGAAGTGTGTGCGCCACGGAGACCCACTTCTTCTTGGACATTAGCACCAAGATAGAGTTCATTCCCAAGTTTCTGACCTGACAAGGCTTCTGCTAACTCGCTCACCATGAGAACACCGTAGCGGTTGTCCCAAGCTTTGGAGATGATATTTTTTTCATTGGCTGTCAAGATTGCTGAACTATCTGGTACGATAGTATCACCAGGACGGATGCCAAAGCTTTCTGCCTCAGCCTTATCCGCAAAGCCACCATCAAAGACGATATCTGAAATAGCTGGCATGGTTGGTCCGCTCTTTCCACGAGTCAAATGTGGTGGAACAGATCCTGAAATCATGGGAATTTCACGACCATCACGAGTAAAGAGTTTAAAGCGTTGGCTGCTAACTACCATAGGATTCCAGCCACCGATTTCAACGACACGGAAGGTTCCATCTGGCTTAATCTCGCTGACCATAAAGCCAACTTCGTCCATATGAGAAGCGACCAAAACACGGGGCGCATCGGCGGCTTCTGAATGTTTGATACCAAAAATACCGCCCAAGCCATCTGTCACAACTTCATCCACATGCGGTGTCAACTTTTCACGGAGATAGGCACGGACCGGTGCTTCATGACCTGAGATCGCAGCAAGTTCGGTTACTTCTTTGATTTTTGAAAATAATGTTGTCATATCAGTTCCTTCTTTCTGTCCTCCATTTTACCACTTTTTATAGGAGAAGGATAGTGAAAATCTTAATCTGCCAACTTCCTTTCTAAAGTATACAAAAAAGAATCAGGCTGATTCTTTTTGTTTATGATTTCGTTTGAGTGAAAAGTGGTCTGGCACAGGATCCTTGCCTATTTTCGACCAAGGGTGGCAACGTAAAATCCGAGCTAAGCCCATCAAAACTCCCTTGAAGCCATGTTTTTCAATAGCTTCAATCATGTAGTTGGAACAAGTGGGCTCAAAACGACAAGAGGGTGGAAAGGCTGGTGAGATAAAGCGTTGGTAAAAGCGAACTGGCGCTATTAAGATTCGTTTCATTATTTCTTGGTTACAGCCATAGTATGCAGTTGGCTGATTTCTTTTTTGTTAAGGCGACGGGATTCTCCCGGACGAAGACCCGTCAAATCTAAGTGTCCAAAACGAGTCCGAGACAACTTGTCCACTTGGAGACCGACGGCTTCAAACATTTTTTTAACCTGATGGTTACGCCCTTCATGGATGGTCAACTGCACTACTGAGCGATTTTTGACTGGATCCACTTTGAGAATCTCATAGACAGCAGGCTTGGTTTTCTTGCCATCAATCTCAAGGCCACGGGTCAAGGGACGGAGATTTTCTTTGTTGGCCACACCTTTAACACGCGCGACATAGACCTTGTCAATCTCATTACGCGGGTGAATCATTTCATCCGTAAAATCCCCATCATTGGTCAAAATCAAGACACCAGATGTATCCCAGTCCAAACGTCCCACTGGGTAGATGCGCTCTTTGACATTGGGCAAGAGGTCAACAACCGTCTTGCGTCCCTTGTCATCTGTCACACTAGAAATCACTCCGCGGGGTTTATTGAGAAGATAGTAGACCTTTTCTTCGTTATAGATAGGTTGGCCTTCAACTTCAACCTTATCACCAGCCTTGATGGTCGTTGCTAGTTCACGCACCACTTGGCCGTTGACCGTCACCAAGCCTTGCTTGATCAACTCTTCTGCTTTTCTCCTACTGGCCACACCTGCGTGGGCAATATATTTATTGATTCTCATCTTCTTCTATCCTTTCACCAAATAATTGGCTTTCTTGGGCTTGAATCTCAAGCTCATCAATCACTGGTAATTCTTCCAAATGGTTAATTCCCATGTAATCTAGGAAATAATCCGTAGTCACATAGAGGTTGGGGCGCCCCAACACTTCTTTTTTTCCGTCTTCTCGTATCAAGTCAAAGGCCTGCAACTTTGCCAAGGCCCCACTCGAGTTAACCCCACGGATGGCATCAATTTCTATCCGCGTAATGGGCTGCTTGTAGGCAATGATGGACAAGGTCTCAAGGGCAGCCCGAGACAGACTCTGGTTGATGGGAGCTTTGGAGTATTCCTTTAAAATCGCTGCAAATTGAGGCTTGGTCACCAATCTGTAAGCGCCCCCTGTCTCAATCAGGGACAAGCTAGACTCCTGGTCTTTTTCATACTTTTGGGCTAATTTTTCTAAACTCTGCTGGATACCTGTCGGGGGAAGCGATAGGAGTTCAGCCAACTGACGGACTCGAATCCCATCCTCACCTGCTACAAACAAGAGCGCTTCTATTTCTGCTAAAGTACTCATCTTTCCTCTCTATCAAGTCTAGCTTTATGCCTCTTGACTTTCTTCCTTCTTTTCCATGAGATAGATATCTCCGAAGCTCTCCTCTTGCACGAGAATCAGCTCCTGGGTTTTGATTAACTCTAGGGTCGCTAAAAAGAGGGTGATAACCTCTTGGACATTCTGGGCTTCCTTGAACAAATCCTGCAGACGCAACTGGTCTCGTCCAGTCAAGGACTCTTTTACGATGACCATCATGTCCTCAATCTTATACTCATCCCGCAAGATGGTCGTGTGATTCTGTGCGAACTCCTCTTTTTTCTTGGCTAGGATATTGGAAAAAGCCAAAAAGAGGTCAATGGTCGTCTTGTCATGCACAAGCTCCGCATCTT
>CAUSRF010000027.1:0-16838 GCA_963534275.1 uncultured Streptococcus sp. | reverse complement strand
CATCCAGCATGGTCAAGTTCCAATTAGAATAAAAATTTTCCCCTAGATGGATATTAACCCCATAATCGACCACCAGTCGTGGATTGATATAGAGATTTTCCCCAGTTGAACCAAACCAAGTCTTGATAATCTCCGCCCCTTTCAAGGGGTCTAGCTCCTGGTTGAAATCCGCCTGCTTCTGACGTGCTGTCTGAGCCAAGGCCCGCAACTCGGGATCAAACGGATGATAGGGCTCTCCCGCTATCATTTTCTGGTATTCACTGGTCATCTTAATACCTCACACTTAGTTTGAGGCCATCATATCAAAAAGACTTTGAAAGGTCAAGAATAGCTTGCTTTCCAGTCTCTCAAAACAAATCCCCATCCCAACTCAAAACAACTTGCTTGACAAAAGCTTTACTTCATGGTTTAATATACCCCATAAGGGTATATTTGGAGGTGCCTATGTTTCACTTATTTACAAAAATTGACAGTATTTCTACCAGCGAGTTAGAAGCTAAACTCAGAGAACCGATTCAGCTACTGGATGTTCGAACACCTACAGAATTCCGCAGAGGTCATATCAAAAATGCCAAGAATGTCCCTCTAACCGAAATCGGATCTTACACACCTGAGACAAAAGAAACACTCTATGTCATTTGCCATTCTGGTGTGCGAAGCAAACTAGCTGCGAAGAAGCTAAAGAAAAAAGGCTACGATGTCATCAATGTCCGAGGCGGTATGAGCGCTTGGACAGGTAAGGTCATCTAGATGTATAAAGGAGAAAGTCAATGAAAATTATCATTGTCGGAGGAGTTGCAGGCGGTATGTCAGCAGCAACCCGTCTCAGACGTCTCATGGAAGACGCTGAAATCACTATTTTTGAGAAAGGTCCCTTTGTTTCCTTTGCAAACTGCGGACTTCCTTACTATGTTTCAGGAGAAATTGCAAACCGTGATAGTTTATTGGTCCAAACTCCTGAAAGTCTCAAAGCACGCTTTAATCTGGATGTTCGTCCTTTCCATGAGGTCATCAGCATTTCGCCAGCAGAGCGCACTGTGACCGTACGCCATGATGGACAGGAATTCACAGAAAGCTACGACAAGTTGATCCTCTCCCCAGGAGCTAAACCATTTGTTCCTACCATTGAAGGTTTGGCAGAAGCTAAGAATGCCTACACGCTCCGCAATGTTCCCGATCTTGATGAAATTATGGCGGCCTTGGACAATCATCCAAAAGAAGCTGTCGTCATCGGTGCAGGCTTTATCGGGCTTGAAATGGCTGAAAACCTGGCGAAACGTGGATTACAAGTTACCATCGTTGAGAAAGCACCCCATGTCTTGCCACCATTAGATCAGGAAATGGCGGCCTTTGTCCAAGCAGAATTGCTGGCAAATGGTGTCCGCGTTATCACTTCCCAGTCTGCAACTCGATTTGAAGACCAAGGAAAAGTCATCGCTCTCGAAAACGGTCAAAAGATCACTTCTGACCTCACCATCCTTTCTGTCGGTGTTGAACCTGAAAATGGACTAGCTAAGGCTGCAGGGATTGAACTGGGACTTCGTAGTGGGATCCTGGTCGATGAACATTATGAAACCAGTCAAAAAGATATTTTTGCAGTTGGGGATGCCATCGTCGTCAAGCAAGAGATTACGGGCCAAGACGCTCTCATCTCTCTTGCTTCTCCTGCCAATCGTCAGGGACGCCAAGTGGCGGACGTCATCGCAGGACTCGGTCGTACAAACAAGGGCAGCATCGGCACTGCTATCGTTCGTGCCTTTGATATGACAGCCGCTTCGACTGGTCTCAGCGAACGTATCCTTCGCATGAATCAACTCCCTTACAAGGTACTTCATGTCAGTGGAAAAGATCACGCTGGTTATTATCCAGGCGCTACTGATATGACCTTAAAACTCCTCTTTGACCCAACCACTGGAAAAATCTACGGTGCCCAAGGTGTTGGGAAGAAAGGTGTTGACAAGCGAATCGATATCCTGGCAACTGCTATCAAGGGAAATCTCACCGTCTTTGACTTACCAGAATTGGAGTTCACCTATGCGCCACCATTTGGCTCTGCTAAGGATCCCGTCAACATGCTGGGCTACGCGGCCTTGAACCTAATTGAAGGTTTAAGCGACAATATTCAATGGTACCAGCTCGAAGACGAACTGGCTGCTGGTAAGAAATTCTTAGATGTACGGACAAGTGGCGAATTCCAGAGTGGTCGACTCAAAGTCGATACCATTCATATCCCCCTAAACGAACTACGGGAACGCTTGGATGAACTAGACAAGAACCAAGCCTACATCGTTAGCTGCCACAGTGGTTTACGCAGCTATATCGCAGAGCGTATCCTCAAACAAGCAGGATTTACCGTCCAAAACCTTGACGGCGCTTATTCACTATACAAAATGGCTAAGCCAGAAGGAGTAGAATATGGTAACTAGTATCAGCATGGCTGACTTTTATGAAAAATATCAAAATGAAAATCTAGATCTTATCGATGTCCGTGAAGTACATGAATTCCAAGCAGGACATGCACCAGGTGCCAAAAATCTTCCGTTAAGTACCTTGGAGCAAGGCTACAAAGAACTCAAACCGGACCATGAATACCATGTCATCTGTCAAGGGGGAGTACGTTCCGCCTCTGCCTGTCAATTTCTCAGTGCCCAAGGCCTCACCGTTACCAATGTAGAAGGTGGTATGAATGCTTGGCCTGGTCAAGTAGAATAAGTCAAAGTTACTTAAAATCAGTCTCAGCAATCAGTCCGTATCCAAATCCTCACATAGGATTAGAATACGGGCTTTTTGTATTGACCACGTTAGTGCCGTTACCAATACAATTCCTCCTCTGGATAGCTGATCTTCACTCTCCCACAAGGATACAAGCAAGAAAAACCCAAACAATTTCTACAAATCTCTCTCAAAAAGGTTGCACTATTTTGACTATTTTGCTATATTAAGAACATAAACAATAATAAATAACTTATTTTTTGTAAGTTTTTTTTAAAAATAAAAATGTATACGCTTACAAGAAAGAAGAGGGAGATTCCTATGGACAAAAGATTTTGGGAGAAATCCTGTCGCTACAGCATCCGCAAACTGACAGTTGGGACTGCTTCTGTTTTGTTGGGAGCTGTTTTTCTAGCCAGCCACACTGTCTCCGCTGATAGTATTGAGGTCAAACAAACTGAACAGACCTCAGTCGAAACTAGCACTAAGCCTGATAGCGAACCCAGAGCAGTTGAAGCTACTGAGACTACAGAGCCACCTCTAGCTGAGAGTCCAGTTCCCGAAAGCAAGGCAACTGAGGAGACTCAGACGACAAATCGTCAAGCTAGTGAAGAAGCCATTGTAGAAGCTAAAGAAAATAAGGAGAATAAAAATACCGAGCTGCCAGTGACAAAGCAAGAAAACTATCAACTCAACTATGATCAGCCAACAGCCCCTTCCTATGATGGATGGGAAAAACAAGCCCTTCCAGTCGGAAATGGCGAGATGGGAGCCAAGGTCTTTGGTCTAATTGGTGAAGAGAGAATTCAGTATAACGAAAAGACCCTCTGGTCAGGAGGTCCCCAACCTGATAGCACCGATTATAACGGAGGGAACTACAAGGATCGCTATAAGGTCTTGGCAGAGATTCGTAAAGCTCTCGAAGATGGAGACCGCCAAAAAGCCAAACAACTAGCTGAACAAAATCTAGTTGGACCAAACAACGCCCAGTATGGTCGCTACCTAGCCTTTGGAGATATATTCATGGTCTTTAATAACCAGAAAAAGGGTCTGGATACTGTAACAGACTATCACCGCGGTTTGGATATCACAGAAGCTACTACGACTACTTCTTATACCCAAGATGGGACTACCTTCAAACGCGAAACCTTCTCCAGCTATCCTGATGATGTCACCGTGACCCACTTAACCAAAAAAGGAAACAAGACGCTTGACTTTACCCTTTGGAATAGCTTGACAGAGGACTTACTTGCTAATGGCAACTACTCTTGGGAATATTCCAACTATAAGAACGGTCATGTCACTACAGATGAAAATGGAATCCTTCTAAAAGGGACTGTCAAAGATAACGGACTCAAATTTGCATCCTATTTAGGAATTAAAACGGACGGAAAAGTCACTGTTCAGAATGAGACTCTAACCGTCACAGGTGCAAGCTATGCGACTCTCTATCTCAGCGCCAAAACTAACTTTGCTCAAAATCCAAAAACCAATTATCGAAAAGACATTGACCTCGAAAAAACAGTTAAGGGCATTGTAGAAGCCGCTAAGGCCAAAGACTACGAGACACTTAAAAAGGACCATATCAAGGATTATCAAAGTCTCTTTAATCGCGTTAAACTAAACCTAGGTGGAAGCAAGACTGCTCAAACGACAAAAGAGGCCCTTCAAGGATATAACCCTAGCAAAGGGCAAAAACTAGAAGAACTCTTCTTCCAATATGGCCGTTATCTACTGATTAGTTCGTCTCGTGATCGGACAGATGCCCTTCCTGCCAACCTACAGGGAGTCTGGAATGCTGTAGACAATCCACCTTGGAACGCTGACTACCACCTCAATGTCAATTTGCAAATGAACTATTGGCCTGCCTACATGAGCAACCTTGCTGAAACTGCCAAGCCAATGATCAATTACATTGACGACATGCGTTATTATGGTCGTATCGCTGCTAAGGAATACGCTGGCATCGAATCCAAAGACGGACAGGAAAATGGTTGGCTGGTCCACACTCAAGCAACACCATTTGGCTGGACTACTCCTGGTTGGAATTATTATTGGGGTTGGTCGCCAGCTGCTAATGCCTGGATGATGCAGAACGTCTATGACTACTATAAATTCACCAAGGATGAGACTTATCTCAAAGAAAAGATTTATCCTATGCTCAAGGAAACTGCCAAGTTCTGGAACTCCTTCTTGCACTATGACCATGCCAGTGACCGTTGGGTGTCTTCTCCATCCTACTCACCAGAACACGGTACCATCACCATCGGAAACACGTTTGACCAATCACTAGTCTGGCAACTATTCCATGACTACATGGAAGTCGCTAACCATCTGAATGTCGACAAGGAGTTGGTTACAGAGGTCAAGGCTAAATTTGACAAACTAAAACCCCTTCACATCAACAAAGAAGGACGGATCAAGGAATGGTATGAAGAAGACAGTCCGCAATTCACCAACGAAGGGATTGAAAATAACCACCGCCACGTTTCCCATCTGGTTGGTCTCTTCCCAGGTACACTCTTTAGCAAGGACCAAGCTGAATACCTAGAGGCTGCGCGTGCTACCCTCAACCATCGCGGAGATGGTGGTACTGGTTGGTCTAAGGCTAATAAAATCAACCTTTGGGCTCGTCTCTTGGACGGTAACCGTGCCCATCGCTTACTCGCTGAACAGCTCAAGTATTCAACCCTAGAAAACCTTTGGGATACCCACGCACCATTCCAAATCGATGGAAACTTTGGGGCAACTAGTGGGATGGCAGAAATGCTCCTCCAATCTCATACCGGCTATATTGCACCATTGCCAGCCCTTCCAGATGCTTGGAAAGACGGTCAGGTTTCTGGTTTGATTGCCCGTGGTAACTTCGAAGTCAGCATGAAGTGGAAAGATAAAAATCTGCAAAGCTTGTCCTTCCTTTCAAATGTCGGTGGAGACTTGGTTGTAGACTATCCAAATATCGAAGCCAGCCAAATCAAGGTCAATGGCAAAGCTGTCAAGGCAACTGTCCTCAAAGATGGCCGCATCCAACTGGCAACACAAAAAGGCGATGTCATTACCTTTGAACATTTCCCTGGTCGTGTAACCAGTCTGACAGCAGTTCGACAAAATGGAGTCACTGCCGAACTCACCTTCAACCAAGTAGAAGGCGCTACCCACTATGTCATCCAAAGACAAGTAAAAGATGAATCTAGTCAAACCTCTGCAACTAGAGAATTTATAACCAATCAAACTAACTTTATCGACCGATCACTAAATCCTCAACTCGCCTATACTTATACCGTCAAGGCAATGCTGGGCGAAGTTTCCACACAAGTATCTGAACAGGTCACTGTAGAAACTCCTAGTGAATTGATGGATGACCGAGACGGTCGTATCCAGTACGGAGCTGCCTTTGGAAACTGGGCAGATTCAGAATTATTTGGAGGAACTGAGAAGTTTGCTGACCTTTCAAAAGGAAACTACACAGACGAAGACATCACTGCCACCATTCCTTTCACTGGTGTTGGTATCGAAATCTATGGACTAAAATCGTCTGAGCTAGGTCTTGCTACTGCTAAAATTGATGGCAAAGAGGTCGGCGAACTTGATTTCCACACTGCCGGGGCAACTGAAAAAGGTAGTCTCATCGGTCGCTTCACAGGATTGTCAGACGGACCTCATACATTGACTCTTTCTGTTAAACGTGAGCACAAAGGACGTGGAAGTGAACGCTCGAAAATTTCCTTAGACTACTTCAAGATCCTATCTGGAAAAGGAAGTACGATTGAAAAAATGGATGACCGCGATTCGCGCATCCAGTATGGTTCCCAGTTTAAGGACTGGTCTGACCCGGAACTCTACGGAGGTACGGAAAAATACGCTGATATCAACAACAGCGACTCTAGTGCAGCTTCAGAAGCTCAGGCAACTATTTCCTTTACTGGTACAGGTATTCGTATCTATGGCTTGAAAACTACCGAGTTAGGTAAAGCGCTTGTGACACTGGATGGAAAAGAAATGCCTGCTTTGGATTTCTATACGTCAGGCGCAACCGAAAAGAGAGCCTTTATTGGCGAATTTACAAACCTCACTGACGGTCCGCACACCCTGACATTACGTGTTGACCCAGATTCACCAGAAGGTCGCAAGAAAATTTCTCTGGACTCTTTTGATATCATCAAAGCCCCTGCTATTGGTATAGATAGTCCAAGTATCGCTCCTCTTAAGGAAAACGACAAAGAAATTTCCTTAACCCTACCATCTGGAGACTGGGAAGCCATCGCTGTAACCTTCCCAGGTGTCAAAGATCCTCTAGTATTGCGCAAAGTGGACCAAACGCAACTGGTTACAAGTGGGGATCAGACCGTGCTATCAATCCAAGACAATCAAGTTCAAATCCCAATCCCTGAGGCTACTGATCGACAAACTGGAAAAGCGATTGAAGCTTATGCCATTCAAGGAACTACCACAAGTAGTCCTGTCGTAGCTGTCTTTACTAAAAAAGATGAGAAGAAGGTTGATGAGAAGCAGCCAACTACAAGCAAGGGGGACGAACCAGCTCCTACTGTTGACATTCCGGAATATATTGATCCTATCGGAACTGCAGGACAAGAAGAGCCACCTACAGTTGAAAAGCCTGAATATACTGATCCTATCGGAACTGCGGGAGATCAAGAAGCTCCAACAGTTGAAATTCCTGAATACACCAACCCTATCGGAACTGCAGGGCAAGAGGAAGCTCCAATAGTAGAAAAACCTGAGTACACTGACCCTATCGGAACTAGTGGAGATCAGGCTACTCCAACCCTCACTCGACCTGAGTATCAGTTGCGCACCTTGAAAGATAAAAAGACGGGGGTCGAAATCATCGGTGGAGCTACTGACTTGGAAGACGTTGCCCACTTAGCAAGCCGACGAGTGCTAGCCCAAGAACTCTTTGGTAAGACATACGATGCATATGATTTCCAGCTCAAAAATAAGGAAAATCACAATGTCCAACTACAGAACCAAGTCTTAGTTCGCTTACCAGTTTCAGGAGAAGTGCAAGGAGTCTACTACCTCACTCCGACTAGAGAGTTAGAACCACAGGACTTTACTATCCGAGATGGCATGCTTGAATTTTTGACCAATAACGTTAGTACTTATGCAGTTGTCTACAACACTACAAGCTCACCAACTGTTGAGGTTGTAAACCCACATGAAAAACCAACTACAACAGAGACAGAGGCACTGGTACACACAACTGATAGTGCTCATCAAGAAAAACTCCCTGCAACTGGGGAAGAAAGAAATCCACTCCTCTTCTTAGCTGGTCTCAGTTTGGTCTTAACAGCTACTTTCTTAGTAAAAACTAAAAAGGAGTAAAATAAACATCATCCAAATCACCTAAAGATAAGAAGAAATCACATTGTCCTGCCCCCTAAAAGCTGCATTTGCTTCTGAGGGCAGGACAATTTTTTATTTGTTTGGTAGTCTAGAAAAGACGGAACAGACTGTCCGTCTATCACCTCGGCAAACAAAGTAAGGTAAAATGAAAAAGACCTAGTTCTGAGCAAGTCAAAACTCAATCTTTTCAATTTTCCTACAGTTTTTAGATTGTCGTGAAAACCATCTGCCTATATTGTAGTTGATCGAGCAGAAAATACTTCTCTCTATTTCCAAATCAGATACTAGACGAAATTTCAGGAGCTTGATAACAGACCGCAAGACCGTTCGGTAAAATAGAAAGACCCTCGTCTGTTTCTTGACAATGACTGGCTAGCACTACAGAATCACGATCTACAAGATAGTTTTCAGTTGATTGGTTAAAAATGGCTTGGACTTTTTGTCCATCATAATCCCATGCTAGAGATACCACATCTGGTTTGATTTCTTTCAGGTTATAGGTTCCATGTTGGATAATGTTTGAAACATCCTTGCGAAGCTGAATCAATTTCTTCATAAAATCGAGCATCTCATTGCTGTCGGAAACACGGTCCCAAGGCATCACACGACGACAATCTGGATCCGGTCCTCCGTCTAATTCTAACTCGGTTCCATAGTAGAAACACGGTGTTCCCCTTTGTAAAAAGAGGCAGGCTAGGGCAGATTTGACCAATTGGATGTTTCCTTTTGCTGTTGTCAAAATGCGCTCCGTATCGTGCGAATCCAGAAGATTGAACATCACTTCCGAAATCTGCTGTCTATAATACATAGACTGACCATTGATCTCATCGATAAATTGACTGGTCTTCTTGACCCCACGTAAGAAATAATCCTTGATACTGTCAGAGAGAGGATAGTTCATGACCGCGTGGAACTCATCACCATTTAGCCAAGGCTGAGACGTGTGCCAGACTTCTCCAAGAATATAAAGGTCAGGCTTTTTAGCCAAGACAGCCTTGCGGAAATCTCTCCAAAATTGGTGGTCCACCTCATTTGCCACATCCAAGCGCCAAGCATCGATATCAAATTCTTCAATCCAGTAGGTCGCAACGCTCAACAAATAGTCCCTCACTTGAGGATTGGCTGTATTTAGCTTGGGCATATAACTTGCAAAGGCAAAGGTATGGTAAGGGAGCTTTCTTGGATTTGCAAGCTTATCTTTTGTCACTGGGAAGTCTTGAACATGGAACCAGTCTTTATAAACGGAATCTTGACCGTGTTTGAGGACATCCTGCCACTGTGGAGATTGGTCGCCGATATGATTAAAAACAGCGTCCAGCATGATTTTCATGCCTCTCTGATGCGCCTCATCCACCAGTTTACGGAAGGTTTTCTTGTCTCCAAAATGATGGTCAATTTCGAAATAATCCGTCGTATTGTACTTGTGATTGCTTGGAGATTCAAAAATCGGACAGAGATAAAGACCTGTAATCCCTAAGTCTTGCAAGTAATCCAGATGGTCAATAATACCTTGTAAATCACCACCAAAGAAATCGCTAGTTTTTGGTTTAATAGACGAATCCCAAGCTAGCGCCCCTTTGGGAGAAATCTCAGGATTGCCATTGGCAAAACGTTCTGGGAAAATCTGATACCATACCGTCTCAGCTACCCAGTCAGGAACATGGCAAGCATCAATCTCATGGATATAAGGAACTTTAAAGCCGTTTCCTTCGTAATGAAGGTTTTCTAGCGTATTTTCAACACATCCCTTATCGCCATATAAGATTGTCTGACCTTGCTTATCCTTGAGTTCAAAAAGATACTGGAGTCGTGCATAGCCGACCGTAATCTCCACTTGCCAGTAATCAAACAAAGCATCGGAGGTGACTTTGACCATTTCCTTGATTGCTTCATAATGATCCTCTATAAAGATAAAAGGATCTCCATAATGTAAGTTGATGCTTTCAATATCATCTTTCTTGGTTCGGATACGAATGTGCATTGTATTGTCTTTATAAAGATATGCATACTCCGACTCTGGTCTGTGGTAAATGGCTGTTAATTCCATTGTTTTGTCTCCTAAATTGTCTCTTATCATTTCAATTCTATGCAAACGATTCCATAGCTTAATCCTAGTATACTACTTTACAACTACCTTTGCAAGCGCTTCTCTTTCTAGAAAATTCTCCTTCTTTTAGCACATTCCCCCTTCTTTAGAGCACCTGAAACAGACTACTTCAAATGGAATCTTCCTGATAAATCGTTACGATGTTCAGAATCAGATTCACTTCACTAAGTACCAGCAGTTTTCGAACTACATGATTTTTTAAGCATATTAAAAGATTCCTGTCTCACCTTTACTAGAAACAGGAATCTTATTTTATTTATACAAGATGATTCTGCAAAATAGCCCCACTCTTAATATTTCCCCAACTCACGGAGGCTAGTATGATTTTCCTGAATGCGTCGGAACATCTTTTCCATGTCTGACTTGGTGAAATGCACCAAAACAGGACGTCCATGAGGACAGTTATAAGGATTGTCACATTGAGAAAGCTGATAAAGGAGCTGTCTGGCTGAGTGGTCATCGATACGGTGATTGGCCTTGATAGACCGCTTGCAGGACATCATGATAGCTAACTCTGCTCGGTATTTCTTGATAGAAACTTCCTTGGTCAAAAGCAGCATGTCACACATTTCATAGATGCCAGACTCGATTTCTTCCTCTGCCATCCAAATAGGATGTTCACGCAGGATAAATTGGTGTTCCCCGTACTCTGCTAAAAAGACGCCCACTTCCTCCAAAAGAGGCATTCTTTCTCTAAGGCGAAGGGCATCATCCGCAGGAAATTCAAAGATGTAGGGCACTAGGAGTTGTTGTTGACTTTGGTCAACATTGCCAATGCTTTCACGGTATTCCTCGTACTTGACCCTTTCCTGAGCCGCATGCTGGTCTATGATGTAGAGCCCATCTCTACCTTGGGCAAAGAGATAGGTCCCGTGCATTTGTCCGAAAAATTCCAACTCTGGAAAGCTTGACGATTCTTCTCGCTCCAGCTTGTCATAAGCCTTATCGAGACTGGCAAGGTCTAGCTCTGGATGGTCTAGTTGATCATAGTTAGCTGGCTTTCTCTCTGCAAAATGGAGTTTGCCCGGCTTTGTCAGTTGCTCCAAGGTTTCCTTGGCAAACAGGGTTAAATCCTGCCCATCCTCAGTTAATTCAACCTGATGATCAGCTACCTCAGCTTGACTGGGTCTTGTTACCTCTGTTTTTTCATAGTAAAGCGTACTTTCTTTGAGTGGAAGAATGGTCTGCTCTACCTTTTGACGATTACGCACGGTCGATTTGGCAAGATTTTCCAAGGCATCAGGGATTAAGGTCTGTTCTTTAAGACTATTTGAAATAGCTTCTGAGACAAGTGCCATCAGCTCTCTTTCCTTAGAAATCCTCACCTCTTGCTTGGTCGGATGCACATTGACATCCGCCAGATAAGGATCGATATGAATGTGAATGACAGCCAGTGGAAAACGGCCTACCATGAGCTTACTGCCATAGCCGTCAAGAATTGCACGATTGAGCAGGAAGTTCTTGATATAACGGCCATTGATGAAGAGGCTGATATAATTGCGATTGGCCCTAGTTAACTCAGGCAAGGACACAAAACCTGAAATTTCGAAGTCCAGATCCGAGTTCTCAATGGCTATCATCTTCTTGGCACTAGCCAAACCATAGATCCCAGCAATAGCTTGGCGCAGCTGACCAGTTCCTGCTGTCCGTGTCATTTCCTTGCCATCACTGATTAAACTAAAAGAAATCTCAGGATGGGCCAAGCCCAGACGGTTGACAATATCAATGATATGGGACAACTCCGCCTGCTGGCTCTTCATATACTTGAGGCGAGCAGGCGTATTGAAAAAGAGGTCCTCTACACAAACCTTGGTCCCCACGGGACTAGTCGCTGGGATGATTTCCTCAACTTGACCTCCACGCGCGACTAACTTAGTCCCATGACTCGCACCATCCACCGCCGTCAACAGAGTTAAGACACTGACAGAAGCAATAGAGGGCAGGGCTTCACCACGAAAACCAAGCGTCCGAATCCGAAAGAGATCTGCTTGATTTTTTATCTTACTGGTCGCATGGCGACGCAGGGCCAACTCCACCTCATCGTGGGCAATTCCATGACCATTATCTGTGATTTGGATCTTCTTAAGACCTGCTTCCTCAATCTCGATGATAATCTGGCTAGAACCAGCGTCAATGGCGTTTTCTACCAACTCTTTCACCACACTGGCAGGACGTTCAATAACCTCTCCAGCCGCGATCTGGTTTGCTAGCACCTCTGGCAATTCAATAATGTGAGACATCTTTCAGCCCCTTTCTGTATCTATTTTCCTAGAAATTGATTAGTGCTATTATACCATATTTCAGATAGGACCAGAAAATACAAATACCACATAGACTCCAAATCTCTCCACATAGGCAAAAGCTCTTGCCATGGTTCGTAAAATAGTGTTTAATAAAGGTGTACAAGAAGTGATCACAACTTTGTATAACTGAAAAGGAGGGAAATTTATGAAAGTAGAACTACAGATTAATGAGACTTACGAGGAGGAAAAACTGATTGTCCAAACTCCTCAGCCGACCGAAAAAGTCCAGAAAGTCATCGAGTTCGCAGAAAATCTTGATCAAAAAGAAACAATCAAAGGAAAAATCGAGGATCAGGTCTATCTAGTTAAGATTGGTAAGATACAACGCTTCTATATCGAGAATCGGAAGGTTCTAGCAGAAACTGCATCTCAGACCTACACCATTGATTTGCGTCTCTATCAGGTTCTTGAAATTCTGCCGACCACTTTTATCCAAATTTCCCAATCTGAAATCGTTAATATTGACGCTATCTCTCATCTCAAGCTAACCCCTAACGGTCTGGTCGAAATCTTTCTCAAAAACGAAAGCTTCACCTACTCTTCTCGCCGTTACCTAAAAACCATCAAGGAGAAATTAGAACTATGAAAAAACAAGTATTTCACGATGCAGCTACCGGTGTACTTATCGGCCTCATCCTCTCTATCATCTTTTCACTCATTTATGCACCAAATACCTACGCCCCACTGAGTCCCGATTCTCTGATCGGACAAGTGATGGTGCAACATCAGATTCACGGTGCACTGGTCTTGCTCTACTGTATGGTCATCTGGTCAGCTATCGGAATTCTCTTTAGCTTTGGCGGTCGTTTATTCAATCATGACTGGAGCTTGCTCCGTGCGACGCTTTCCCATTTCTTACTCATGCTAGCCGGCTTTGTCCCACTAGCAACTCTGGCAGGTTGGTTCCCCTTCCACTGGACCTTCTATCTCCAGCTCATTCCAGAGTTTGCTATCGTCTACCTCATCATCTGGACTATCCTCTATAAAAGAGAAGCTAAAAAAGTGGACCACATCAATCAACTCTTGACCCATAAAAAGTAATAGACGATGAATGAAAACAGATTCTTCACAATAAATCATTACGAGCCTCAAAATGAAATTTTTGAGGCTCGTTTGCTTACTCTATACTAACTGGGGCACTTATTTTCTGCATAATCATTTAATCAAAACAGACAACAATCATTTCCTTTCCCAATCATACTTGAAAGCGCTACACAAATATTTGTTTTTTAACAAAAATAAGAGTACAATAAATTAGTATAATAAAATAAAAAGCACCGAATCGGTGCTCACTTTTTCAAGTTGTGTACGGACAAAAGCCTTATTTTAACTTGCTGTGTTGTTTCGAATGGTTCCAACAACTTCATTGTACTATACTTATCAAAGATTATCAAGTGAAATGTAAATTATTTTACAGATACGATAAAAAAACTATTTTAAAGCTGTAAACAACACAGCTCTAAAACTTGCTGGAATTTTTGAAAAAATCTAGTTTAGTATTATTTGAAACAATACAGTTCTAAAACTAAAATACAACTCATTACTAATTCTAACAGATTTCTACAAATATAGCATTCATTTTATTGAAATTCCCATTAGAAATGCTACAATTTAAATGTAGTTGTATTTTAAGGAGATAGTTTTGAAAAAGTTTAAATTTACTAAAGTTCATTTAGCTATTCTAACTGAGTTAATAAAGTTTATGAAGGAGGGCATTGACTTAATCAAAACTCTCATTTCTTAATTTGTAAATTATAACTTAATACAAAGGAAGTTTTTATACATGGAAAACAAAAATTACTCTATCGGACTCGATATCGGAACTAACAGCGTCGGATGGGCCGTCATTACGGATGATTATAAGGTGCCATCGAAAAAGATGAAGGTTCTGGGCAATACTGATAAGCACTTTATCAAGAAAAATCTAATTGGAACTTTATTATTTGATGAGGGGACTACTGCTGAGGATAGACGTCTCAAACGAACAGCACGTCGTCGCTATACTCGTCGGAAAAATCGTCTTCGCTATCTTCAAGAAATCTTTTCTGAGGAAATGAGCAAGGTGGATAGTAGTTTCTTTCATCGATTAGATGACTCCTTTTTAGCTCCTGAGGATAAAAGAGAAAGTAAATATCCTATTTTTGCTACCCTACAAGAAGAGAAAGAATACCATAAGCAATTTCCAACAATTTATCATTTGAGAAAGAAACTAGCAGAGTCAAATGAAAAAGCAGATTTGCGTTTGATTTATCTGGCTCTTGCTCACATGATTAAATACCGCGGGCATTTTTTGATTGACGATTCCAAGTTTAAAGTTCAAAATAATGACATCCAAGGGCTGTTTGAAAAATTTGTTGAAGAATACGATAATGTTCAAGAAATCTCCCTTTCCAAAATCAAACTGAATGTCACAGAAATCTTAACCGCTAACATCCCTAAGTCTGAAAAACAGGAACAACTTCTTAAGAACTACCCAAGTGAAAAGAAGAATACCTTATTCGGCAATTTAATCGGACTAGCTCTAGGATTGACACCTAATTTTAAAACAAACTTTAGTTTAGAAAACGATGCTAAATTACAAATATCATCAGAGAGCTATGAAGAAGATCTTGGAAATCTCCTCGCACTAATCGGAGAAAATTTCATCGAGCTCTTTTCTGCAGTAAAAAATCTAAGTGATGGTATCTTATTAGCAGGTATCGTTTCAGACGAATCACCACATGCTCCTTTATCAGCAAAAATGGTCATTCGATTCAAAGAACATGAAGAAGACTTAGCTTTCTTAAAACAATTCATCAAAAACAATCTTCCAGAAAAATATGATGAAGTTTTTTCTGACCAATCTAAAGATGGGTATGCTGGATATATCGGTGGTAAGACCACTCAAGAAGCATTTTACAAATACATCAAAAATCTTCTCTCTAAATTCGAAGGAGTAGATTATTTCCTTGATAAAATCGAACGTGAAGATTTCTTGAGAAAACAACGCACCTTTGATAATGGTTCCATTCCTCATCAAATTCATCTTCAAGAAATGAATGCCATTCTCCGTCGGCAAGGAGAACACTATCCATTTTTGCAGGAAAATAAAGAAAAGATAGAGAAAATATTAACTTTCCGTATTCCTTACTACGTCGGCCCATTGGCTCGTGGCAATCGTGATTTTGCTTGGCTTACTCGAAATTCTGACCAAGCAATCCGACCTTGGAATTTTGAAGAAATTGTTGATAAAGCAAGCTCTGCGGAATCCTTCATCAATAAGATGACTAACTATGACTTGTATCTCCCAGAAGAAAAAGTTTTGCCCAAGCATAGTCTCTTGTATGAAACATTTGCTGTCTATAATGAATTAACAAAAGTAAAATTTATTGCAGAAGGATTGAAAGACTATCAATTCCTTGATAGTGGGCAGAAGAAGCAAATCGTCAATCAATTATTTAAAGAGAAAAGAAAAGTAACTGAAAAAGACATCATCCAGTTTCTACACAATGTTGATGGTTACGATGGAATCGAACTAAAAGGAATTGAAAAACAATTTAACGCTAGTCTTTCTACTTATCATGATTTACTCAAGATTATCAAGGATAAAGAGTTTATGGATGACCCTAAAAATGAAGCAATTCTTGAAAATATCTTCCACACGCTAACTATCTTTGAAGATCGCGAGATGATCAAGCAACGCCTTGCTAAATACGCTTCTATCTTTGATGAAAAAGTAATCAAGGCACTGACTCGTCGACACTATACTGGTTGGGGAAAACTCTCTGCCAAGCTAATTAACGGTATTTGTGATAAAAAAACTGGTAAAACGATTCTTGATTATCTGATTGATGACGGCTACAGCAATCGTAACTTTATGCAATTAATCAATGATGATGTGCTTTCTTTCAGAGAAGCAATTAAAAAAGCACAAGTGGTTGGTAAGACAGATGATGTGAAGCAAGTTGTCCAAGAACTTCCAGGAAGCCCTGCTATTAAAAAAGGAATTTTACAAAGTATCAAGATTGTTGAGGAACTTGTCAAGGTTATGGGACACGAACCTGAGTCCATTGTCATTGAAATGGCTCGCGAAAATCAGACAACTGCCAGAGGGAAAAAGAATTCCCAACAAAGATATAAACGCATTGAAAATGCACTAAAAAATCTAGCTCCTGGGCTTGATTCAAATATATTAAAAGAACATCCAACAGATAATATTCAACTTCAAAATGACCGTCTCTTCCTTTACTATCTCCAAAACGGGAAGGATATGTATACTGGAGAAGCTCTTGACATCAATCAATTAAGCAGCTACGACATTGACCACATCGTCCCACAAGCCTTTATCAAGGATGATTCTCTTGATAACC
>CAUSRF010000026.1:0-17074 GCA_963534275.1 uncultured Streptococcus sp. | reverse complement strand
CGAGAATGGATATGGAAGCATAGGCATCTTTCTAAAAGTGTTTTCTATATGAGTAATATTATATAGAGAAATGTACTTTATTTCAAGTCTAGTAGATAAATTGCTTATTTAAAAGCGAATCTTGCTACTATTTGTGGTCTTGTGTCTAATCTTTCAACTTTACAAGCAAGATAAAAAATGAAAAAGGGTGGCGGGGATAGATTATCCCTTGTCGCCACCACTTGTAAGTCCTGAAACAAAGTTCTTTTGTAGGAAGAAGAAGAGAATACAGATTGGAAGGGCGATGAGGATAGCACCTGCTGAGAAGTAGGCAATCTTCATGTTTTTCACGTTGTTAACGAAGGTTTGGAGACCGACGGCAACAGTAAAGTATTCTTTCTCACGAAGCAAGAAACTAGAGAGGATATAGTCCCCGAAAGGTCCCATGAAGGCCCAGAGAGCTTGTACAGCAACCATTGGGCGAACAAGTGGAAGAACAATTTGCCAGAAGCGGCGGAAGTGTCCTGCACCATCTAGTTTTGCAGATTCGTCTAGAGACATTGGCACGGTATCGAAGTAGCCTTTCATGAGCCAAGCATTCATCGGGATACCTCCACCGACGTAGAGGAAGATGAGGAACCAGCTATGATTAAGGGCATTCAACATAAGGGCCATAACGAAGAAGGCTGTCAAAGCGGCCATAGTTGGCACCATTTGGATAATCAAGAAGAAGACCAAGCTTTGTTTACGTGCCAAGAAGTTGTAACGACTGTAAGCGTAACCTGCAAGTACAATGATACTAGTTTGTACAGCCATTGTAATAAAGGCAATAATCAAAGTATTAAGGTACCAAGTACCATACAAGGTTTCGGTGAAGAGCCCTTTAAAGTTATCAAAACTAAAGTCGACGTTACCATCTAGTTTAAAGGCTACGACGTTACCAGTCTTGAAGGCTGACATAATGGTAATCAAAAGTGGATAGATAATGACAATTGATAGGCCAATCAAGTAGAGGTAAGTGAGGGTTTGAGTCAGTCTACGTTTGAGTTTGATTGAGTTATTCATCTTAGACGTCCTCCATATCAAATGCGTGTAGTTTCTTGAATGCGATCATAGAGATAGAGATGACAATGATAGAGATAATCAAGGTAACAGCTGCCGCCATTGAGTATTGAGGAGATGTACCTGTTGTCAAACGGTAAATCCATGAGATCAAGATATCGGTTGAACCAGCTCCCCCTCCGACACTACCAGGTCCTCCACCATTGAAGAGGTACATGATAGAGAAGTTGTTAAAGTTGAAGGTGTATTGGCTAATCAATGTTGGAGCTGCAACAGCCAAGATCATAGGGAAAGTAATGTTGCGGAATTTTTGCCAAGCATTGGCACCATCGATGTAAGCCGCTTCGTAGAGGTCGTTAGGAATAGACTGCAAGATACCCAAGGTCAAAACGTAGATGTATGGGAATCCTAGCCAACCCTGCATCATAATCAAGGCAATCTTCGTCCAAGTCGGATCTGTTTTCCAAGGGATAAGAGCTCCATCTAGGAAAGGAAGAACCTTAGACAAAAGAGGCAAGACTTGGGTGTTGATAGCACCAACACTATCATTAAACATGTTTGAGAATGTCAAGATAGTGATGAAGGCTGGAACAGCCCAAGGAAGAAGGAAAATAACACCAAAGATACGTTTTCCTTTGATAAATGGTTGGTTAGCAATGATAGCTGTGAAGATACCAATCACAATCTGCAAAGTAGAAGCAGACAAGGCCCAGATAATGGTCCAAGAAAGAACGGAACCAAAGGCTGAACGGAAGGTACTTAAGCTCCAGATATTTGTGAAGTTCGTCAAACCAACCCAGTCCAACAATTTGTTTGGTGGCAAGTGTTGGAAGTCGTAGTTGGTAAAGGCAATCATCAAGGTTACGATAACTGGGAAGATAATCGCAAATGTCATTGCTACATACGATGGGATGATCAAAAGATATGGGAATCCATTCTCATAAATACCTTTAATCATATCCTTGAAGGTACGAGCTACAGGAATACCGTTGTTGATACGTTTAGCAGTCGTATGTGCGTCCTTGATATTAAAGATATAAAAGAGTAGGTAAACGACAACAAAGATAGAGTGGAAGGCACCACGAATCAGCATGAAAAGTGAATTATCACGACCAGGTTTGTCACCAAGTGTGATCAAATTGCTCAATTCAGGGGTTGCAAGTGTTAGAAAATACAGAACAAATAAAACGGTAACACCAAGGAAAATCAATCCTTTAGCTTTTTGTTTGTTATAGATTTGTCCTAAACCAGGAATGATTGACAGCAAGGCTGCTTTGCGAGGCTGTTGTTTTTCCATGATTACTCCTTTCATAGGATGTGAGATAAAACTCGGATTCAACCGCAAGATACGTGTATCTGAATAAGAAGCGTATCTATACATTCAAAGGGGGATTTTACTTCCACCCCCCTTGAACAAATCAATTAGTTACCAAATTTTTGTTGGATTGTTTCCTTGATCAATGTTACAGCATCGTTAGCAGCTGTTTTAGCATCTTTCTTACCACTTACAGCATCAAAGAGCATAGTTTTCGCTGGGTCCCAAACTGTTGACATTTGTGAGATGTTTGGCATTGGTTGAGCGTTCTTGAACTGTTTGATAACAGCTGTAGTCAACTCATCGTTTTTACCTTCAGCGTATGAACGAGCTTCAGTGTTAGCTGGGATTTCGTTAGTTGCATCGTAGAATGCTTTTTGTTGTTCAGTTGAAACAAGGAAGTCTACAAATTTTTGAGCGCCTTCAAGGTTCTTAGTGCTTGATGGGATGATCCAAGCTTTACCACCACCAAAGGCTTCGTAGTTTTTACCGTTTGGAAGAGTTGGGATAGTCGCAACACCGTAGTTTACTTTAGCATCTTTAAAGGATTGAGCTTTCCAAGGACCATCGATGATAGCAGCTGTTTTGCCTTCTTGGAATTGAGTTTGGATCAAGTTACCAGCACCTTCAGTATCTTGCATACCTTTAGGCCATTTTTCGTACCAAGATTTAGCGTATTCGATACCTTTGATTGCTCCGTCGTTTGCAAGACCGATATCTTTAGGATCTTTACCATTTTGACCGAATACATAACCACCGTTACCAGCAAGAAGTCCGTATGCGTAGTAGAAGTTAGTCCAGTCAGCTAGGAAGGCAGTAGTTTTGCCATCTTCACCAGCGAAAGCGTATTTGCTATCTTTAGCAAGCTCTTCTAATTCAGCAAAAGTTTTTGGAGCTTCTTTGATCAAGTCTTTGTTGTAGTACATAACAAGAGACTCGATAACAGCTGGAGCACCATAGACTTTACCACCAACAGTTACAAGAGATTTAGTTGTGTCGTCAGTTTTTGCTCCGTCGTTCAATGTAACTTCTGAAAGTTGTCCATCAGTACCAAGGCTACCTACGCGGTCGTATGGTGCCATCATAACATCAGGAGCTTTACCAGATTGGTTATCTAGTGAAAGGTTATCAAGCCCACCCATTTGGTCTCCTGTTTTGATGGTAACTTTTACGCCAGATTCTTTTTCGTAAGCTTTTGCAGCTGATTCAGCAAAGGCTTTGTATTGATCTTCGACGTAGAAAGTGATTTCTTTTGCTTCAGATGAACCAGTATCAGCAGCTTTGTCAGCAGTTTTGCTTCCACAAGCTACCAAGAGCAAGCTAGCAAGAGTAGCAGTTCCGAGCACAGCAGCGCTCTTCATGAATTTAGATGACATAGTGTATTCCTCCTAAAGAATAACAAAAATAATTTAATGAGAAAACGCAAACGTTTTCTTTTACGAACTTAGTATAGCACAAATAGAAAACGGTTGCAAGCGTTTTTAGAAAAAAATTTAAAAAAATTTTAAGGTTTCAAACATTTGTCAATGCTTTTATATAGGAAGAAACTGAAAGGTTTTCTTTTTCTTGATTTGAAAACGTACAAGGGAAACGATTGCATTGATTAGGCTGATTTCTTAGCAAAAATGAGGCTGTTTTTTATTTCAACTATCTTAAATTAGAAAAACTTTATAAGAAAAGTGTTCGTTTCATAAAATAACAGTGGAACCAAGATTCATTCAAAGAAAAAGAAATCAAAAAAAAGTTTCTAAAACCGCTTGCATTTGTTTTTGAAATACGTTATACTTAAACCGACGCAAACGTTTGCGCCTTGATTTGCGCAACGTTTTATTACAAAAATACATGAGGTGCTATTATGAAAAAACGTCAGAGTGGTGTGTTGATGCACATCTCTTCTCTTCCAGGAGCTCACGGGATTGGATCATTTGGCCAAAGCGCCTATGATTTCGTTGATTTCTTGGTTCGTACCAAGCAACGTTACTGGCAAATCCTTCCTCTAGGAACAACTAGTTATGGAGATTCTCCATACCAATCATTCTCAGCCTTTGCTGGGAACACACATTTTATCGACCTTGACATCTTGGTAAAGCAAGGCTTGTTGGAAGCTAGCGATCTTGAAGGTGTTGACTTTGGAAGCAATCCAGCAGAAGTTGACTATGCTAAGATCTATTATGCACGTCGTCCTCTTTTGGAGAAAGCGGTCAAACGTTTCTTGGAAGTGGGAGATGTCAAAGCGTTTGAGAGATTTGCTCAGGAAAACCAATCATGGCTTGAACTCTTTGCTGAGTATATGGCGATTAAAGAGCATTTTGACAATCTAGCATGGACAGAATGGCCAGATGCAGATGCTCGTGCTCGTAAAGCTTCAGCACTTGAAAGCTACCGTGAGAAATTGGCAGACAAGTTGGTTTACCACCGTGTGACTCAATACTTCTTCTTCCAACAATGGTTGAAATTGAAAGCTTATGCTAACGACAACCACATCGAAATTGTTGGAGATATGCCAATCTATGTTGCGGAAGATTCAAGCGATATGTGGGCAAATCCACATCTCTTTAAAACAGAAGAAAACGGAAAAGCGACTCACATTGCAGGTTGCCCTCCAGATGAGTTTTCTGCGGATGGTCAACTTTGGGGGAACCCAATCTATGACTGGGAAGCAATGGACCAAGATGGATACAAATGGTGGATTGAACGCTTGCGCGAAAGTTTCAAGATTTATGACATCGTTCGTATCGACCACTTCCGTGGTTTCGAATCTTACTGGGAAATTCCTGCTGGTTCCGATACAGCAGCCCCTGGTAAATGGGTGAAAGGTCCTGGCTACAAGCTTTTTGCAGCCGTTAAGGAAGAGCTTGGTGAGCTAAACATCATCGCAGAAGACCTTGGTTTCATGACAGATGAGGTTATCGAGCTGCGCGAACGTACTGGCTTCCCAGGGATGAAGATTCTTCAATTTGCCTTTAATCCAGAAGACGAAAGTATCGATAGCCCACACTTGGCACCTGCCAACTCGGTTATGTACACAGGAACACACGATAACAATACGGTCCTTGGTTGGTACCGTAATGAGATCGACGATCCAACTCGTGAGTATATGGCGCGTTACACCAACCGTAAAGAGTACGAAACAGTGCCACACGCAATGCTTCGCACAGTCTTCTCATCAGTAAGCTTCATGGCCATTGCAACTATGCAAGATTTGCTAGAACTAGATGAGTCAGCTCGCATGAACTACCCATCTACTCTTGGCGGAAACTGGTCATGGCGTATGACAGCAGACCAACTCACACCAGCTGTTGAAGAAACTTTGCTTGACTTGACTACAATTTATCGCAGAATTAATGAAAATTTGGTAAAATTAAAGAAATAAGACATTATCAGGAGACACAAAAACATGTTACCATTAAACGAATTTGTACAAAAGCGTTACAATAAATCTATCGCAGAATGTAGCAATGAAGAGCTTTACCTTGCTCTTCTCAACTACAGCAAGCTTGCTAGCAGTCAAAAACCAGTCAACACTGGTAAGAAGAAAGTTTACTACATCTCAGCTGAGTTCTTGATTGGTAAACTCTTGTCAAACAACTTGATTAACCTTGGTCTTTATGACGATGTTAAGAAAGAACTTGCTGCTGCAGGTAAAGAGTTGATCGAAATCGAAGAAGTAGAATTGGAACCATCACTTGGTAACGGTGGTTTGGGACGTTTGGCAGCCTGCTTTATCGACTCAATCGCTACACTTGGTTTGAACGGTGACGGTGTTGGTTTGAACTACCACTTCGGTCTTTTCCAACAAGTTCTTAAAAACAACCAACAAGAAACTATTCCTAACGCTTGGTTGACTGAGCAAAACTGGTTGGTTCGCTCAAGCCGTAGCTACCAAGTGCCATTTGCACACTTCACATTGACATCTACTCTTTACGATATCGATGTACCTGGTTACAAGACAGAAACTAAGAACCGCTTGCGTTTGTTTGACTTGGATTCAGTTGATTCTTCTATCATCAAAGATGGTATCGACTTTGACAAGACAGATATCGTTCGCAACTTGACACTCTTCCTTTATCCAGACGACAGCGACAAGCAAGGTGAATTGCTCCGTATCTTCCAACAATACTTCATGGTTTCAAACGGTGCGCAATTGATCATCGACGAAGCAATCGAAAAAGGAAGCAACTTGCATGACCTTGCTGACTACGCAGTTGTACAAATCAACGATACTCACCCATCAATGGTGATTCCTGAATTGATCCGTCTTTTGACTGCACGCGGTATCGAACTTGACGAAGCAATCTCAATCGTTCGTAGCATGACTGCCTACACTAACCACACAATCCTTGCTGAAGCCCTTGAAAAATGGCCTCTTGAATTCTTGGAAGAAGTGGTTCCTCACTTGGTACCAATCATCAAAGAATTGGACCGTCGTGTGAAAGCAGAATACAAAGACCCAGCTGTTCAAATCATTGATGAAAACGACCGTGTACACATGGCTCACATGGATATCCACTACGGATACAGTGTTAACGGGGTAGCAGCACTCCACACTGAAATCTTGAAGAACTCAGAGTTGAAAGCTTTCTACGACATCTACCCAGAAAAATTCAACAACAAAACAAACGGTATCACATTCCGTCGTTGGCTCATGCATGCCAACCCAAGACTATCTCACTACTTGGATGAGATTATTGGAGAGGGATGGCACCATGAAGCGGATGAGCTTGAAAAACTCTTGTCTTACGAAGACAAAGCTGCTGTCAAAGAAAAATTGGAAAGCATCAAAGCTCACAACAAACGTAAATTGGCTCGTCACTTGAAAGAACACCAAGGTGTGGAAATCAATACAAACTCTATCTTTGATATCCAAATCAAACGTCTTCACGAGTACAAACGCCAACAAATGAACGCTTTGTATGTGATTCACAAATACCTTGACATCAAGGCTGGTAATATCCCTGCTCGTCCAATCACAGTATTCTTTGGTGGTAAAGCAGCTCCTGCCTACACAATCGCTCAAGATATCATCCACTTGATCCTTTGCTTGTCAGAAGTGATTGCAAATGACCCAGCAGTAGCTCCACACTTGCAAGTCGTAATGGTTGAAAACTACAACGTTACTGCAGCAAGCTTCCTTATCCCAGCATGTGACATCTCAGAACAAATCTCACTTGCTTCTAAAGAAGCTTCAGGTACTGGTAACATGAAATTCATGTTGAACGGAGCTTTGACTCTTGGTACTATGGACGGTGCTAACGTGGAAATCGCTGAGTTGGTTGGCGACGAAAACATCTACATCTTCGGTGAAGATTCAGAAACTGTTATCGACCTTTACGCAAAAGCAGCTTACAAATCAAGCGAATTCTACGCTCGTGAAGCTATCAAACCATTGGTTGACTTCATCGTCAGCGATGCAGTTCTTGCAGCTGGAAACAAAGAGCGCTTGGAACGTCTTTACAATGAATTGATCAACAAAGACTGGTTCATGACTCTTCTTGACTTGGAAGACTACATCAAAGTGAAAGAGCAAATGCTTGCTGACTACGAAGACCGTGACGCATGGTTGGATAAAGTTATCGTTAACATTGCCAAAGCAGGATTCTTCTCATCTGACCGTACAATCGCTCAGTACAACGAAGATATTTGGCACTTGAACTAAGATTCATTGCACGAGACTATAAAACAACGCATCTTAAAAAGGTGCGTTTTTTCGTATTTAAACTAATTTACCGTACTTTCCCAACTAGAATCTCTGCTTCGATGGTAACCTCTGTCAGTTGGCTCCAGTCAATCTTACTTTGATCGACGTGAAAGAGAAGAGGTGTCATGCTAAGTAGGGATTGGCGTTGCCCTGCTGTGATGGGTTTGGTCAGGGAGGCTATTTGACGAGATTGGATGCTGAAGTGTTTCTGGAAATGTTCCTTGATATCTTGGTTGGAATAGTCCTTCTTTGTCAGCTGGTCTTGTACCATTTGACGGATTTCTTTGAGGTGATTTTGAGTTGGGATGACCTTGATCAAGATACCGTCTTTGGATAAAACGCGGCGAAATTCTCCATAATTTGCAGGGGAAAAGATATCGAGCAGGATATCCATACTGGCGTTTTTTATAGGAAGTCGAGCCAGATCCCCGACGAACCAATTGACCGCCCAGTTGGGTTCGCTCTTAGCTGCAATTTGGACCGAGTCTTTTGAAATGTCAAAGGCATAGAAGGTTTTATCAGAGTGACTTTCTTGGAGTTTACGAGAGTAGAAGCCTTCGCCACAACCGATATCCAAGACAGTTTTTGCGGATGGATTAGTTTCTAGTAAGTCCGAGACACCTTCTAAAATAGCCTGATAAAATCCAGCTTCTAGGATTTGTTGTCGGTTTTGGAAGTTTTCCTTGTCGTAGTTAGCGGATTGCTTGATTTGCGGTGCCAGATTGACATAGCCGAATTTTGCTAAGTCAAAAGAATGGCGGTTGCTACATTTTAGGCTAGACTCTACCAAGGTGAGGTTTTCTTGACAGATAGGGCAGGAAAAGGCACTAGCAGTCGCAAAGCGCTGGAGTTTGGGTTTGAGGTTTGTATTCATAGTTTAAGTCTAGCAAAAAAAGGACTGGATGGCAAATGCCTCCAGTCCTTTTTTTAATATGTAAGGACGAAGTATTTCTTCTTTCCACGGCGGATAACAGTCAGTTCGTTTTCTAACTTATCTGCATCCCCCAAGACATAGTCAAGGTCTTGGATACGGTCGCCGTTGATATAGATAGCTCCGTTTTGGACATCTTCACGTGCTTGGCGTTTTGAGTTGACTACGCCAGATGATACGAGAAGTTCTACGATGTTGTGGTTTTCATCTGCCTGTACTTGGTAGTTTGGCACTCCACGAAGTCCTTGTTTGAGTTCTTTGACAGAAAGGTTTTTGATGTTTCCAGCAAAGAGTTGCTCCGTAATGTTAAGGGCTTCTTTGTAGGCTTCTTCTCCGTGTACAAGTGTTACGACCTCACGAGCGAGGATCTTTTGAGCCAAGCGTTCGTGTGGCGCCACTTCAAACTGTTTGCGGATGTCTTCAATCTCATCAAGTGACAAGAAAGTAAAGATTTTCAAGAAGCGAACAGCGTCAGCGTCCATGACGTTCATCCAGAATTGGTACATTTCGTATGGAGAAGTCTTTTCAGGGTTGAGCCAAACGGCGTTTCCTTCTGATTTACCAAATTTCTTACCAGTCGCATCTGTGATAAGGGGAACGGTGATAACGTGGCCTGTCTTGTCAGCCTTACGACGAAGCAATTCAGTACCAGCTGTCATGTTTCCCCACTGGTCAGAACCACCGATTTGAAGGGTAACATTGTGCTCTTGGTTAAGGACATAGAAGTCATACCCTTGCATGATTTGGTAGGCAAACTCTGTGTAAGAAATCCCTGTTTCAATTCGTTTCTTCACTGACTCCTTGCTCATCATGTAGTTGACGGTGAAGTATTTTCCGATATCACGGAGGAAGTCAATGAAGCTGATGCTGCCAAACCAGTCGTAGTTGTTGACCATGACAGCCTTGTTTTCGCCGTTTTCAAAGTCAAGAAAGCGAGAAAGTTGTCCTTGGATAGACTTGACCCAGCCATCTACTGTGTCTTTTGTTTGGAGACTACGCTCAGCATCTTTGAAGGACGGATCTCCGATGAGACCTGTAGCACCGCCAACGAGCGCATAAGGTTTGTGACCTGCTAGTTGCAAACGACGACTTGTCAAGATTGCGACAAGGTGACCGAGGTGAAGGCTGTCAGCAGTTGGATCGTAGCCAGTATAATAAGAAACTTGACCTTCTTCTAGGGCTTTACGCAAAGCTTCTTCATCAGTCGTTTGAAAAATCAAACCACGCTCTTTTAGCTCATCAAAAATGTGCATATGTCTTTTCTCCTTTTTAAAATATTGTTTCTACCTATTGTATCACAAACTTGGGCAATAGCCTAGTGGAATAGGGAAGAAAGTGGCTATTTTATTGAAAGTTTACCTTTTATGGTATAATAAATAAAGTGAGGACATTCATGGAAAAAAGAAACAATGAAGTAAAAACGGTAATAAACCAAAATAAATCAAGAAAAAAAGCTGCAGATTCAAGTGTCTTAGGTGGATTTAGAGTAGCCTCTATCCTTGCCAAGATTTTGAATGGCTTGAAAGTGACCTTTAATACGCTTTTCGTCTTGGCTGTCATAGGTGGATTTTTTGGGGCTGGAATAGCTATAGGTTACGGTGTCGCCTTATTTGATAAGGTCTCTATCCCTCAATCAGCGGAGTTGGTTAATCGGGTCAAGGATATTACCTCCATTTCGGAGATTTATTATGCTGATGGGAGCACCATTGCTTCAATTGAGGGTGATTTATTGCGCACTTCAGTAGCATCGGATGCTATATCTGATAATCTAAAAAAAGCCATCATTGCGACGGAGGATGAGCATTTTACTGAGCATAAGGGCGTAGTTCCAAAGGCTGTTATTCGTGCAACTTTAGGAACGCTTGTGGGATTGGGTTCATCCAGTGGTGGCTCAACTTTGACACAACAGATCATCAAACAGCAGGTGGTTGGAGATGCTCCGACCTTAGCTCGTAAGGCGACAGAAATCATAGATGCTCTTGCCTTGGAGCGTGTCATGAGTAAGGACGAAATTCTGACAACCTATCTGAATATTGCTCCTTTCGGTCGCAATCATAAGGGTCAAAACATTGCAGGTGCCCAGCAAGCTGCAGAAGGAATCTTTGGTGTTAATGCTTCGGACTTGACGGTACCTCAAGCGGCTTTTATCGCAGGCTTGCCGCAAAGCCCGATTAGTTATTCCCCTTATGAATCTGACGGAAGTTTGAAGAGTGATGAGGATATGGCCCTCGGTTTAAAGCGTGGGAAAGATGTCCTCTACAATATGTATCGAACAGGCGCCTTGAGTCAGAAAGACTATGAGCAGTATAAGTCTTATGATGTACGAAAAGATTTCTTACCATCAGGTAGTGTGAGTACTGCTTCACGTGATTATCTTTATTTTGCAGCTCTATCAGAAGCCACAGATCGGATGTATGATTATCTAGTTGAGAGAGATCATGTCTCTGCTCAGGAGTTAAAGAATGAATCCATCCAAAAAGCATATCGTGAGTTGGCAGCTAAGGAAATCGAAAATGGTGGTTATAAAATTACTACTACCATCAATAAAAAAGTTCACACAGCTATGCAAAATGCAGTAGCAAATTATGGCCGATTGCTAGATGATTCGACAGGCCAGCCTGAGGTAGGAAATGTTCTTATGGACAACCAAACGGGAGCTATTCTTGGCTTTGTCGGTGGCCGTAATTATCAGGAAAATCAGAACAATCACGCTATTGATACCAAGCGTTCTCCAGCTTCAACCACTAAGCCTATACTGGCCTATGGTATCGCGATTGACCAAGGTTTGATGGGAAGCGCAAGTATCTTATCAAACTATCCGACAAACTTTTCAAACGGCAATCCCATCATGTATGTCAATAGTCCTGGCACAGGGATGATGACCTTGGGAGAGGCCCTCAATTATTCATGGAATATCCCAGCCTACTGGACTTATCGCACACTTCGAGAGAAGGGTGTTGATGTCAAGGGTTATATGGAAAAAATGGGTTATGAAATCCCAGAATATGGTATTGAAAGTCTGCCGATGGGTGGGGGGATTGAGGTTACAGTTGCCCAGCATACCAACGGATATCAGACCTTGGCTAATAATGGGGTCTACCACAAGAAACATATGATTTCCAAGATCGAATCGACGACGGGTCAAGTGATTTATGAATATAAAAGTCAACCTGTCCAAGTCTATTCAAAAGCAACAGCGACCATCATGCAGAGTCTGCTTCGCGAGGTGATCTCATCTCGAATTACTTCGAGCTTCCAGACGGACTTGGCTTCAATCAATCCAAGCCTAGCTCGCGCCGACTGGATCGGAAAAACCGGTACGACCAATGAAGATGAAAATATGTGGCTCATGCTTTCTACACCTCGATTGACCCTAGGTGGTTGGATAGGACACGACGACAACCGACCGCTAGCTAAGGGGGCTGGTCATTATCGAAACGCCAATTATATGGCTCACTTGGTTAATGCTATCCAGCAAGCCGAACCTGGAATATGGGGAAATGAGCGCTTCAATCTCGATCCAAGCGTGACAAAATCTCAAGTCCTCAAATCGACAGGGGAGAAAGCAGGCAAGGTCACAATCAATGGCAAAGAAGTCACCGTTTCAGGTTCTACAGTAACGAGCTATTGGGCTACTAAAGAAGGGGCGCCAGTAACCACTTACCGCTTTGCCATCGGAGGGAGCGATGCCGATTATCAAAATGCTTGGAAGAGCATTCTAGGAAGTTTACCGAGTCTTCCTAGCCCAACTCTTCCAGGTTCAAGTGGCCGTTCGGGAACAAGTTCATCAACTCGCTCAAATCAATCAAATCGATAGAATAAAAAGTAGCAGGTTTCATTTAATATTATGTTTCGTGCTACTTTTTTCTTTGTCGGTTTCGTGTTACAATAAGAATATGAATCATTATCAGAAAAAGATTGTTAAGGGAACACTATACTCGCTGCTCTCAGGCCTGATCTGGGGGATTTGTGGGATTTTAGGGGAGTATTTTTTCACTCATTATCCAGTGTCTTCTGGATGGATTACTTCTATGCGTTTACTAGTGGCGGGGAGTTTGGTTTTAGGCCTATCAGCCTTTCAGTTGCGCACTCGATTATTGGATATTTGGCGTGATAAGAGAAATTATCTACCTTTTTTAGCCTATGCTATTCTAGGTATTTTTTCTGTGCAGTTTTTCTTCTATCTCTGCGTTGAGTATTCAAATGCGACGACGGCGACCATTTTGCAATTTATCAGCCCTGTTTTTATTTTGTTTTACAATCGCATTGTCTATCAGAAAAAGGCTTCGATTACAGCGATTCTCTATGTTTTGATTGCCATGCTAGGTGTTTTTTTGATGGCCACAAAAGGGGACTTGTCCCAGTTATCCATGACGCCCTTGGCTCTAGTGACTGGTTTGCTCAGTGCGGTAGGGGTCATGTTTAATGTCATCCTTCCCCAACGATTTGCTCGCCACTATGGCTTTGTCCCTACTGTTGGTTGGGGGATGATTCTAGCAGGGCTCTTTAGTAATCTGCTCTATCCAGTTCATCATGTCACCTTCCAGTTGGATGCTACCAGTCTGTTGATTTGTTTGATTATTGCCGTGTTTGGCACCGCTTTTGCCTTCTTCCTTTCTATGAAGGCTGTCTCTCTCGTTTCCCCTCTCGTTGTCTCTGTAGTAAGCGCTAGCGAGCCTCTCTCTTCAGCTCTATTAAGTGTTCTTTTTCTGGGATTGGTCATGGATGGTTTTTTGGCTTTAGCTATGGTGTTGATTATCGTTCCAATGATTTTCTTATCCATAGAAGAAGCAAAACAAGCCAAGTAAAGATGCTTATTTGATAGTTGAGGCTTCAAATTTGAAGCCTTTTTTGGTAGAATAGGTATCATTATAATGAACCAGGAGGCGCTTATGACTGCTACAAAAATGAACGCTCAAGAAATTATCCAATTTATCGCCAATGCTGAAAAGAAAACCAGTGTCAAAGTAACCTTTGAAGGAGAACTCGCAACTGCCGTGCCCAGCTCTGTTGTTAAATTAGGGAATGTCTTATTCGGGGACTGGAAGGATATCGCTCCGCTTCTCGAAGGCTTGGTAGAAAATCAAGACTATGTTGTTGAGCAAGATGCTCGTAATTCGGCAGTTCCCTTGCTAGACAAACGTACTATCAACGCTCGTATCGAGCCAGGTGCTATTATCCGCGACCAAGTGGAAATTGGTGACAATGCTGTTATCATGATGGGAGCTGTCATCAATATCGGAGCAGAAATCGGTGCTGGTACCATGATTGATATGGGCGCTATCCTTGGTGGTCGTGCCATCGTTGGGAAGAACAGTCACGTTGGTGCAGGTGCAGTTTTGGCAGGTGTGATTGAGCCAGCTAGTGCCGATCCAGTCCGTGTTGGGGACAATGTTCTCATCGGAGCCAATGCAGTGGTTATCGAAGGGGTACAAATTGGTAGTGGTTCAGTCGTTGCCGCAGGAGCTATCGTGACTCAAGATGTCCCAGAAAATGTGGTGGTAGCAGGTGTTCCAGCTCGTATCATCAAAGAAATTGATGCCCAAACCCAACAAAAAACAGCGCTAGAGGATGCGCTTCGTACCTTGTAATTGTAAAAGTAAAAAAAGAGGCGGAACCCTTTTTCCAGCCTCTTTCTGCTATATCGGAGGATAGATAGATGTTAGATTTGATTCAGACTCGACGAGATTTGCACCAGATTCCAGAGATTGGCTTGGAGGAATTCAAGACTCAGGCATATTTGCTGGATGTGATTGAGAAATTGACTGCGGGCAAGGATTTTGTTCAAGTTCGTACTTGGCGGACAGGTATTTTAGTTTACCTACAGGGAAGTCAGCCGGAACGAACCATTGGTTGGCGAACAGACATTGATGGTCTCCCTATCCTTGAACAAACGGGACTACCTTTTTCTTCCCAACACCAAGGTCGTATGCATGCTTGCGGACATGATTTTCATATGACCATTGCCTTGGGCTGTCTTGAGCACGCCCTGGAGGAGCAACCAAAGAATAATCTGCTTTTTCTGTTTCAACCTGCTGAAGAAAATGAAGCGGGTGGCATGCTCATGTATGAGGATGGCGCTTTTGGGGACTGGCTACCAGACCAGTTTTATGGACTCCATGTTCGCCCGGATTTGAAAGTTGGCCAGATTGCGACCAACACCCATACACTCTTTGCTGGGACTTGCGAGGTGAAGATCCGTTTCAAAGGAAAAGGCGGGCACGCAGCCTTCCCGCATGAAGCCAATGATGCTTTGGTGGCTGCTAGTTACTTTGTGACCCAAGTACAGTCAGTGGTCAGCCGCAATGTTAACCCAATCGAGGGAGCAGTAGTGACCTTTGGCCTTTTCCAGGCTGGAACCACCAACAATGTCATCACAGATACAGCCTTTTTGCATGGAACCATTCGCGCCTTGACCCAGGATATGAGCCTACTAGTACAAAAAAGAGTCAAGACAGTCGCAGAAGGGGTTGCAGCAGCCTTTGATATGGAAGTCGAAGTGGAACTCAAGCAAGGAGGCTACCTACCTGTTGAGAACAATCCAGCCTTGGCGCGTGAACTGATGGACTTCTTTGAAGAAAAAGAGGGAATCGAGTTGATTAATATCGAGCCTGCTATGACTGGCGAGGACTTTGGCTATCTCCTTTCAAAGGTGGATGGCGTTATGTTTTGGCTGGGTATTGATAGTCCCTATGCTCTTCATCACCCTCAGATGAGCCCCAAGGAAGAAGCCTTAGCTATTGGAGTGGATGCGGTCTCTAGCTTCCTGAAAAAGAAAGTAGCAGAGTAGAGGTGTTGTCTATGAAATCGGAATTACGTAAGCAAGTCTTGCAAGAAATGAAGGCCATTCCTCAGAAGCAAAAAAATACTATGGATCGAGCTTTAACCGATCGACTTTTGCACCATCCTTTTTACCAAGAAGCCAAGGTCATCGCAACCTACCTCTCTTTTCCGCATGAGTTTCAAACGCAGGGACTGATTGACCAGGCACTAAGAGATGGCAAGAAGGTTATGATACCTAAAACCTATCCCAAGGGGCGTATGGAGTTTGTGGTTTACGATCCGCAGCAGTTGGTAAAAACTTCCTTTGGTCTACTGGAGCCCCAAGGGAACTTGGAAGTGGTGGATACCTCTCAGATTGATTTGATTCATGTTCCGGGCTTGGCTTTTACAACAGAGGGTTATCGGATCGGATATGGTGGGGGCTACTATGACCGTTATTTGGAGAATTTTGCTGGGCATAGCCTGAGCACAATCTATCCTTGTCAAGTTCAAGAATTTAACTCGGAAGACCACGATATTCCCGTCCAGGAGGTGCTAATCGATGAAGGAAATCTTTGATAAACGTTACCCTGTTACTAGTCTTTTTCTCCTAATGACAGCTTTGGTATTTCTCTTGATGTTGATTACTACGGGTATCAACTTTGATCAGACAAAAACTCTGTTTCAGTTTGGAGCTATGTATGGACCGATCATTCGCCTGTTCCCAGAGCAGATATGGCGCCTTTTTTCAGCTATATTTGTGCATATAGGTTGGGAACATTTCATTGTTAATATGATTTCACTTTACTTTCTTGGACGACAGGTGGAGGAGATTTTTGGTTCTAAGCAGTTCTTCTTTCTCTATCTCTTATCAGGAATGATGGGGAATCTCTTTGTGTTTGCTTTTACACCGAAAGTTGTAGCAGCAGGAGCATCCACCTCCCTCTATGGACTATTTGCTGCGATTATCGTTTTGCGCTACGCAACTCGTAGCCCCTATATCCAGCAGTTAGGACAATCCTACCTGACTCTTTTCGTGATAAATATCATTGGAAGTGTTCTGATTCCAGGAATCAGCCTAGCAGGGCATATCGGTGGCGCAGTAGGCGGGGCTTTGCTAGCAGTCATCTTTCCAGTTAAATGGGAGAGAAGAATGTACAGCACCAGCCAGCGAATCGGAGCAATCCTACTTTTTGTCGCACTTGCCGTTTTCCTTTTCTACAAGGGAATGAGCTATGTGTAGGGTTGGAATAGTTAAAAAGCTACTCAAAAAATTGTACTGACCCCAAAAAGTTAGACAAATAATTATTGAAAGGATTTAGTTCTG
>CAUSRF010000025.1:0-17253 GCA_963534275.1 uncultured Streptococcus sp. | reverse complement strand
TCATGAATGATAACATTGACACCGACCAAATCCTTCCCAAGCAGTTTCTCAAGTTAATTGATAAGAAAGGTTTTGGTAAGTACCTCATGTATGCTTGGCGATATCTGGACGATAAGTATACTGAGGATCCAGACTTTGTCTTTAACCGACCAGAATACCGCAAAGCCAGTATTCTCATCTCAGGGGATAACTTTGGCGCAGGATCGTCCAGAGAACACGCAGCTTGGGCTTTGGCAGACTATGGTTTTAAAGTCGTGATTGCAGGGTCTTTTGGGGATATTCATTACAATAATGAACTCAATAATGGCATGTTGCCCATCGTTCAACCCAGAGAGGTTAGAGAGAAACTAGCCCAGCTACAACCAAGCGATCAGGTAACTGTGGACTTGGAACAACAAAAAATCATCTCACCAGTCGGTGAATTCACTTTTGAAATCGATAGCGAATGGAAACACAAGC
This sequence comes from uncultured Streptococcus sp., assembly GCA_963534275.1. Taxonomy (GTDB): domain Bacteria; phylum Bacillota; class Bacilli; order Lactobacillales; family Streptococcaceae; genus Streptococcus. The sequence continues at coordinate 16,794 of CAUSRF010000025.1, read as the reverse complement.
TCTTAAATGGTTTGGATGATATCGGTATTACGTTGCAGTATGAAGATTTGATTGCTGCTTATGAAAAACAACGTCCAGCCTACTGGCAGGATTAGAAAAAATAGAAAAGGAAATAGAACTATGACAAAACACATTCAATGGAACGGAACACTTTCACAAGAAGGCTATGATATTTTAAAAGGTGAGGGCGGTTGTATCGTTTGTCCTACCAAAGTCGGCTACATCATCATGACTAGCGATAAGGCAGGACTTGAACGTAAGTTTGAAGCAAAAGAGCGTAACCGTAACAAACCTGGAGTTGTCCTCTGTGGTAGTATGGATGAGCTTCGCGCTTTAGCACAACTTAACCCTGAAATTGAAGCCTTCTACCAAAAACATTGGGATGAAGACATTCTTCTCGGTTGTATCCTTCCATGGAAACCAGAGGCCTTTGAAAAACTCAAAGCTTACGGTGATGGCCGTGAAGAACTCATGACAGACGTGCGTGGTACTAGCTGTTTTGTCATCAAGTTTGGAAAAGCAGGAGAACAGTTGGCTGCTAAGCTTTGGGAAGAAGGCAAAATGGTCTATGCCTCATCTGCAAACCCATCTGGAAAAGGAAACCGTGGTAAGGCAGAAGGAATCGGAGAACGTATCGAAGGCGCAGTAGACCTTGTCATTGAGGCAGACGACTACGTTGCATCAATCCAACCTGACAAAACAATCGAAACTCGCTACGAACAAGGGGTGATGGTTTCTATGGTTGATAAGGATGGCAAACTCATCCCAGAACAAGGAGGAGCTCGTTCAATCTCACCAGCTCCAGTTGTAATCCGTAAAGGACTTGACATTGATAAAATCATGATGCATTTGTCAGATACCTTTAACTCATGGGACTACCGTCAAGGTGAGTATTACTAAGATAAAAAAAGAAGTCTAGTGTTATGAGATATTTAAGTTCCTAACACTGGGCTTTTTGTTTGGAAATTCTTTTCTTTTTTAAATAGATATGATATTCTAGGATTGGACTGTGGTTAGAAGATAATTTAGCAAAAGTCAAATGAATTATCAATAAATATTGTGTTTTGAAATGGAAAAATTTTATGGAAAATATAGTGAACTTTTGGTTAATTGCGATTCCTACGCACAAAAGTATATGGGATGATTTTATAAAAAATAATAAACTTTCTATTGATTTTTCAAATTATAATATTTCAGATTTATTTAAATATAACAATTATCGGGAGCTTCCTGCTGGGGATAAACAAAAGAAGTTTATATGGCAATTTGCACATAAAATTAAAGTTGGCGATATTGTGATAGCTAAGAAAGGAATATCAAAATTTTATGGAATCGGAAAAGTAATTAAATCCTACTATTATGAATCATCAAAAGAAAAGTTCAACCATTCTATTGGTGTAGAATGGTTGAAAATTGGTGAATGGAACATGGGTAATAACACAAACAGACATACAGTGTATTGGGATAGAAATTCAGAACGTATCAATTTATATAAATCCATTCTAAATGGTACATACAGAAAAAATATAGAGAAAGTTGTTATGAATAAAAATATTAACGATTATTTAGGTAAATTAAAAAAATCCAAAAACCTCATCCTCCGAGGTGCTCCTGGCACAGGAAAAACTTATCTTGCTAAAGAAATCGCTAAAGAATTAACAGATGGCAACGAAGACCAAATCGGCTTTGTACAGTTTCACCCATCTTATGATTATACGGATTTTGTAGAGGGGTTGAGACCGGTATCAAATGGCGATGGAGTTATTGAGTTTAAGCTAGAGGACGGTATTTTTAAGAAGTTCTGTCAGAAGGCTAAAGAAGCTCAGAAAACTGGAGGACAAGATAATTTTGATGAAGCTTGGGATCTTTATCTTGAGTATGTTAATAGTAGAGATGAAAAAGAATATTTGACAGAATTTTCCTATCTAACAGTAAATAGTCGAAATAATTTTAATATCAATTATGAAACTAAAGCCAAAGGAACTGTCTTGACAAAATCTTATGTTTATGAACTCTATAAAGACGAAAATTATCTGAAAAAGCCCTTTTATCGTAACCAAGGAAAAAAAGTCCTTGAAACTTTAAAGAAAAGATTTGGTCTGAAAGATTATGTCTCTCCAACAAAGATCAACACAGACAAGAACTTCGTCTTCATCATCGATGAAATCAACCGTGGTGAGATTTCTAAGATTTTTGGTGAACTCTTTTTCTCTATTGACCCTGGCTATCGTGGTGAAAAGGGAAGTGTTTCTACCCAATATGCCAATCTACACGAAACTGATGACAAGTTTTATATTCCTGAGAATGTTTACATCATCGGAACAATGAATGATATTGATCGCTCAGTGGATACATTTGATTTTGCTATGCGTCGTCGTTTCCGCTTTGTTGAAGTTACGGCTGAAAGTCAACTTTATATTCTAGATCAAGAACTAGGTGAGGATGCTGAAGAAGCTAAAACCCGACTAAGAAATTTGAATACTGCTATTGAAAACGTTCAGGAGCTAAACAGTCATTACCATATCGGACCAAGTTATTTCCTTAAATTGAAGGATGTAGATTTTAACTATGAATTACTCTGGTCTGATTATCTCAAACCACTTTTGGAAGATTATTTACGTGGTTCTTATGAGGAATCTGAAACTCTGGAAACATTGAAAAAAGCATTTGAGCTGACAAATAACGAGAGAACAGATCAGCAAGATACTGGTGATAATGATGCGGATTACTGATAATCAACATAGAATTGCTAAAGAAGACTTTGCCGCAGAATTTCCCAACCTAAGTCAAGCTCTTTTTGATAGAACACTGGATAACCTTTCTAGAGAGGACAATATCTTTATTTTTCCAAATGATTTGAAGAATTCTCCTGACTTAGAAAGAGACCAAAAAATCTTTGAAACAGTCAATCAGGAAATCAAGACTGGAAATGTGATTGGTTTTCTGGGGTGTGGTCAGGAAAGATTAACGATTTCCTCGCGTTTTTCGATTAAAGGTGATGACTATTTTTTGCATTATCTTTTACAAAAGGTTCTTCATATCAATCTCACTACTTTAGATGTAGCTTTGTCGCGTGAAGATAAGTTCTATCAACTTTTGATGTATCTCTTCCCCAAGTATCTGCAAGCTGCTCTCAGAAAAGGTCTTTACAAGGAATACCAGCGATTTTTCCATAACGATAGTCATGTAAAGGGAGTCGTTGATGTAGGAAATCATCTTAAGAAAAATCTTCCTTTTACGGGAAATATTGCCTATACAACAAGAGAGTTTACCTATGATAATCCACTCATGCAGTTGATTCGACATACGATTGAGTACATAAAGAATCAGAAAAACTTCGGTGTTCTGCTCGATAGTAATCGTGAAAATATGACAGAAATTACGCGTGTAACGCCCTCTTATAAACTAGCTGATCGTGCCAAGATTATTCGGGGAAATCAATCTAAACCTATACGTCATGCATACTTTCACGAGTACAGAAAGTTGCAAGAGCTTTGCCTGATGATACTAAATAGAGAGAAGCATGGGTTAGGATATCAAGAGCAAAAAATCCATGGTATTCTTTTTGATGTTGCCTGGCTTTGGGAAGAGTATGTTTACACCTTGTTGCCAAAAGGTTTTGTACATCCCAGAAATAAGGATAAGACGGATGGAATTTCAGTATTTTCTGTTGGGAAACGAAAAGTATATCCAGATTTTTATTACAGAGAACGAAATATTGTTTTAGATGCAAAATATAAAAAACTGGAGTTCACTGAAAAAGGATTTAACCGCGAGGACTTGTTCCAGCTGGTTTCCTATTCTTATATTTTAAAAGCTGAGAAAGCTGGATTGATTTTTCCTAGTATAGAGCGATCAGTAAATAGTGAGATAGGAGAAGTAGCGGGGTACGGTGTCTTGCTTAAAAAGTGGTCTATCCAAATTCCTCAAAAGGCTTCATCTTATAATGAATTTTGTGAAATGATGGAAAGCTCCGAAGAAATTTTTAAAAGGAATATTACTAAGGAAGTGGGGAGAAACTAATCTCCTCACTTTTTATATTTAAACAAGAAACCGAACATTATTGTTTTATAATTGAAATTATTTGACAAAAACTGTACTTTAGTTTATAATAAATTAAGGAAACGTCGGAAAAAGACGTAGGGATGCGCAAGCATAGGTAGGTCATTACAAAAGAAACGAGACATCGATATGTTAAATGAATTTCCAATTTTTGATTACGAAGATATTCAGTTGATCCCGAATAAATGTGTCATTAAAAGCCGTGCAGAAGCAGATACGAGTGTCACACTTGGAAATCACACTTTCAAACTACCTGTTGTACCAGCCAACATGCAGACGATTTTGGATGAGAATGTTGCAGAGCAATTGGCTAAAGGCGGATACTTCTACATTATGCACCGTTTTGATGAAGCGGGGCGCATTCCTTTTATCAAGCGCATGCATGATCAAGGGCTCATTGCTTCCATTTCTGTAGGTGTCAAGGACTACGAGTATGACTTTGTTAGCCAACTCAAGGCTGATGCTCCAGAGTATATCACGATTGATATTGCTCATGGTCATGCAGATAGTGTGATTTCAATGATTCAACACATCAAGAAAGAATTGCCAGATACTTTTGTCATTGCTGGGAATGTAGGAACACCAGAAGCTGTACGTGAATTGGAAAATGCTGGTGCGGATGCTACCAAGGTTGGAATTGGTCCTGGTAAGGTTTGTATCACCAAGGTCAAGACTGGTTTTGGTACAGGCGGTTGGCAGTTGGCAGCACTTCGCTGGTGTGCTAAAGCTGCGCGTAAACCGATTATTGCTGATGGTGGGATTCGTACTCATGGTGATATTGCTAAGTCTATCCGTTTCGGTGCTAGCATGGTCATGATTGGTTCCCTATTCGCAGGACATATCGAAAGCCCAGGGAAAACGATTGAAGTTGATGGCGAACAGTTCAAAGAATACTATGGTTCAGCTTCACAGTATCAAAAAGGCGCTTATAAAAATGTAGAAGGTAAACGCATCTTACTGCCTGCCAAAGGGCATTTGCAAGATACCCTTACTGAGATGGAGCAAGATCTGCAAAGTGCCATTTCCTACGCAGGTGGACGAAAGGTTGCTGACCTCAAACACGTTGATTATGTTATCGTGAAAAACTCTATCTGGAATGGTGATGCATCCCACTAATGGATGCTTAGTTCACCCATAAAAAAACTTGTTATTAGAGCAAATTTCTGTTATAATAAAACAAGTTTCCACCCTTAGTGTAATGGATATCACGTAAGATTCCGGTTCTTAAGATGGGGGTTCGATTCCCTCAGGGTGGATGTAAACAGCCTAAAAAAGCCTTTAAATAAGGCTTTTTTCTTTATATTGCCTCCAAAATTGGAAATCTTTTTCAAAAATTATCCAAATCTTTCCTAGTCCCGTTTTAAAGTGACTCAGGGGGCTTTTTTTGATATAATAAGAAGGACTGTTATCAGTTAGAAAGAGGTTGGTATGAAAGAATTACAAACTGTACTGAAAGACCGTTTTGCAATCGAATTTGCAGATAAAAAGCTACTAGAAACTGCCTTTACTCATACGAGTTATGCCAATGAGCACCGCCTCTTAAAAATTTCACACAATGAGCGCTTGGAATTTTTAGGAGACGCTGTTCTGCAATTATTGATTTCAGAATACCTGTATAAAAAATATCCTAAGAAACCAGAGGGTGATTTGTCCAAACTCCGTGCCATGATTGTCCGTGAGGAGAGTTTGGCTGGTTTTGCGCGTGATTGCCAGTTTGATCAGTTTATCAAGCTGGGAAAAGGGGAAGAAAAGTCTGGTGGGCGCAATCGTGACACCATTCTTGGTGATGCTTTTGAAGCCTTTCTGGGTGCTTTGCTTTTGGACAAGGATGTGGCTAAGGTAAAAGAGTTTATCTATCAGGTCATGATTCCCAAGGTTGAAGCAGGTGACTTTGAAATGATTAAGGATTATAAGACACACCTGCAAGAGTTGCTTCAGGTCAATGGGGATGTGGACATTCGCTACCATGTTATCTCTGAGACAGGACCTGCTCATGATAAGGTTTTTGATGTAGAAGTTCTGGTTGAAGGTAAGAGCATCGGAAAAGGCCAAGGGCGTTCTAAAAAATTAGCAGAGCAAGAGGCTGCAAAAAATGCCGTTGAGAAGGGGCTGGATTCATGTATTTAAAGGAAATTGAGATTCAGGGATTCAAATCCTTTGCTGACAAGACAAAAGTCGTCTTTGACCAGGGTGTGACAGCTGTCGTTGGGCCAAATGGATCTGGTAAATCAAATATCACAGAAAGTCTGCGATGGGCCTTGGGGGAGTCTAGTGTCAAGAGCCTTCGTGGTGGCAAGATGCCCGATGTTATCTTTGCTGGGACTGAAAGTCGTAAACCGCTCAATTATGCCTCTGTTGTCGTGACCTTGGATAATGAAGATGGCTTTATCAAGGATGCAGGACAAGAAATCAAGGTAGAACGCCATATCTACCGTAGTGGGGATAGCGAATATCGAATTAATGGTAAGAAAGTCCGTCTGCGCGATGTACATGACCTTTTCTTAGATACAGGTCTGGGACGTGATTCCTTCTCTATCATTTCCCAAGGGAAGGTTGAGGAGATTTTTAATTCCAAGCCTGAAGAACGCCGAGCTATTTTTGAAGAAGCTGCAGGAGTTTTGAAATACAAGACTCGTAGAAAAGAAACAGAAAGCAAACTACAGCAAACTCAAGACAATCTAGACCGCTTAGAGGATATTATCTATGAGTTGGATAATCAAATCAAGCCTCTTGCAAAACAAGCCGAGAATGCTCGTAAGTTTCTCGACCTGGATGGTCAACGCAAGGCTATTTACTTGGATGTACTGGTTGCCCAAATCAAGGAAAACAAGGCTGAACTAGAGCTGACAGAAGAAGAGTTAACTCAGGTTCAAGAACTTTTGACGAGCTACTACCAAAAGCGTGAAGAGTTAGAAGAAGAAAATCAAACACTTAAAAAGAAACGCCAAGATCTCCAAGCTCAAATGTCAAAAGACCAAGGGATCTTGATGGATCTGACGAATCTGATAAGTGACTTAGAGCGAAAATTAGCCCTATCAAAACTTGAGTCAGAGCAGGTAGCCCTCAATCAACAAGAAGCACAAGCCCGTTTGACATCTTTAGAAGATAAGAGAAAGACTCTAAGTAAAGAGAAGGCAGAAAAAGAAGCGAATTTGGCACAGTTAGAGGAAAGTCTAACTGAAAACAACAAAGAACTCAATCGTTTAGAAGCAGAATTGCTAGCTTTTTCAGATGATCCTGACCAGATGATCGAGATCTTGCGTGAACGCTTTGTTGCGCTTTTGCAAGAAGAAGCGGATGTCTCAAACCAACTGACCCGCATCGAGAATGAACTAGAGAACAGCCGTCAGCTATCTCAAAAACAAGCAGATCAACTTGAGAAATTGAAAGATCAACTGGCTACAGCTAAAGAAAAAGCAAGTCAGCAAAAGACTGAGCTTGAATCTGCCAAGGAGCAGGTTCAGAAATTATTGGTAGACTACCAAGCTGGTGCCAAGGAGCAAGAGGCAAAGAAGGTTTCTTACCAAGCCCAGCAGAGTCAACTCTTTGACCGTCTGGATAGTCTCAAAAATAAGCAGGCTAGAGCCCAAAGTTTAGAAAATATCCTTAGAAATCATAGCAACTTTTACGCGGGTGTTAAGAGTGTTCTCCAAGAAAAAGACCGTCTTGGTGGGATCATTGGTGCAGTCAGTGAGCATTTGACCTTTGATGTTCATTATCAAACTGCCCTAGAAATTGCGCTTGGAGCCAGCAGTCAGCATATCATTGTAGAAGATGAGAAAGCGGCAACTAAGGCTATTGATTTTCTCAAGCGCAACAAGGCCGGTCGTGCGACCTTCCTTCCGTTGACGACGATCAAGGCTCGTGCGATTTCTAGTCAGAACCAAGATGCTATCGCATCAAGTCCAGGCTTCCTTGGAATGGCTGATGAGTTGGTTACTTTTGATACTAGACTAGAAGCCATTTTCAAGAACTTGCTAGCTACGACGGCTATCTTTGATACTGTAGAACATGCGCGTACGGCAGCTCGCCAAGTTCGTTACCAGGTTCGTATGGTGACACTGGATGGGACAGAGTTGCGCACAGGTGGTTCCTACGCGGGTGGTGCCAATCGCCAGAATAACAGTATCTTCATCAAGCCAGAGCTGGAGCAATTACAAAAAGAAATTGCTGAAGAAGAAGCTAGTCTGCGTTCAGAAGAAGCGACTTTGAAGACCTTGCAAGATGAGATGGCAGTATTAACAGAAAGATTAGAGGCCATCAAATCTCAGGGTGAGCAGGCTCGTATCCAGGAGCAAGGCTTGTCTCTCGCTTATCAGCAAACTAGTCAGCAGGTCGAAGAACTAGAAACCCTTTGGAAACTTCAAGAAGAGGAATTAAATCGTCTTTCTCTAGGAGATTGGCAAGCGGATAAGGAAAAATGCCAGGAGCGCCTTGCTACCATTGCCAGTGAAAAGCAAAATCTGGAAGCTGAGATTGAAGAGATTAAGTCGAATAAAAACGCAATTCAAGAACGCTATCAAAACTTGCAGGAACAAGTAGCGCAAGCGCGCTTGCTTAAGTCAGAACTGCAATCACAAAAGCGTTACGAGCTTACTGATATTGAACGCCTAGGTAAGGAATTGGATAACCTCAATCTCGAACAAGAGGAAATCCAGCGTCTCCTCCAAGAAAAGGTTGATAATCTTGAGAAAGTTGATACGGATTTGCTAAGTCAGCAGGCGGAAGAGGCCAAAACTCAGAAATCAAACCTCCAACAAGGTTTGATTCGTAAACAGTTTGAGTTGGATGATATCGAAGGTCAGCTGGATGATATTGCTAGTCATTTGGACCAGGCTCGTCAGCAGAATGAGGAGTGGATTCGCAAACAAACACGTGCTGAAGCCAAGAAAGAAAAGGTCAGCGAACGCTTGCGCTATCTACAAGCTCAATTAACTGACCAGTACCAGATCAGCTATACTGAGGCTCTAGAAAAAGCGCATGAGTTGGAAAATCTCAATCTGGCAGAGCAAGAGGTTAAAGATCTTGAGAAGGCTATTCGCTCACTGGGTCCAGTCAATTTGGAAGCTATTGACCAGTACGAAGAAGTCCACAATCGTTTGGATTTCTTAAATAGCCAACGAGATGATATTCTATCTGCTAAAAACCTACTCCTTGAGACCATCACGGAGATGAATGATGAGGTTAAGGAACGCTTTAAATCAACCTTTGAGGCTATTCGTGAGTCCTTTAAAGTGACCTTTAGACAGATGTTTGGTGGAGGTCAGGCAGACTTGATATTAACTGAGGGCGATCTTTTAACAGCTGGTGTGGAGATTTCTGTTCAACCACCAGGTAAGAAAATCCAATCACTCAACCTCATGAGTGGTGGTGAAAAAGCCCTATCGGCTCTGGCCTTGTTGTTCTCTATCATTCGAGTCAAGACTATTCCCTTTGTTATCCTGGATGAGGTAGAGGCAGCGCTAGACGAAGCCAATGTTAAACGTTTCGGGGATTACCTCAACCGCTTTGACAAGGATAGTCAGTTTATCGTTGTGACCCATCGTAAGGGGACCATGGCGGCAGCGGATTCTATCTATGGGGTTACCATGCAAGAATCAGGTGTGTCAAAGATTGTTTCGGTTAAGTTAAAAGACTTGGAAGAAACTGTAAACTAGTTACCAAACGATAGCATCTCTTAGGAGGTGCTATTTTTTAAAAATGAATACCTTAAACTGTCTATCAAGGTCAGTTCAGGCGCAAAAAACGACATTTGGGATTTCCTCTTAGCGAAAAGACAGGCTCTATGATATAATAGTTTCATGATTACAACAGTACCTATTAAGAACGAAAAAGACATTGCAGTACCGGGTAAAACGGTCCTTGTACTAGGTTATTTTGATGGCATCCACAAGGGACATCAGAAACTTTTTGAAGTGGCCAGCAAGGCTTCGATGAAGGACTATCTGCCAGTTGTTGTGATGACCTTTACAGAGTCGCCAAAACTTGCCTTACAACCTTACCAACCTGAGCTCATGCTCCATATCGTCAATCATGAGGAACGGGAGCACAAGATGAAGTGGCACGGAGTAGAGGCTCTTTTCTTACTGGACTTTAGTAGCAAATTTGCTAGTTTAACGGGTCAAGAATTCTTTGATACCTATGTTAGAGCTTTAAAACCAGCCATTATCGTAGCGGGATTTGATTACACCTTTGGCTCAGATAAGAAAACCGCGGATGACCTGAAGGACTATTTTGATGGAGAGATTATCATTGTTCCTCCGGTCGAGGACGAAAAGGGCAAGATCAGCTCCACACGGATTCGCCAAGCTATTCTTGATGGAGACGTCAAGGAAGTCAACCATCTACTAGGCACACCTCTCCCAACCCGTGGCATGGTCGTTCACGGAAATGCTCGTGGGCGTACTATTGGTTATCCAACAGCCAATCTGGTCCTAAGAGATCGAACTTATATGCCAGCAGACGGTGTTTACGTAGTCGATGTAGAAGTACAACGTCAGAGATATCGTGGGATGGCAAGTGTTGGGAAAAATGTTACCTTTGATGGAGAAGAACCACGTTTTGAAGTCAATATTTTTGACTTTTCAGATGATATTTATGGTGAGACAGTCATGGTCTACTGGCTGGACCGTGTCCGAGATATGGTCAAATTCGACTCCATCGAAGAGCTCGTAGACCAACTCCAGAAAGACGAAGAGATTGCTCGGAACTGGAAGGATGGAGATTCTGTCGTTCAAGAGTCTCAGGTATAGAAAACGTCTAAAAAGCTACTAGAAGGATTAGTTGTTTTGGTGCTAGTTTTGAGAGTTGCTCATAAATTTATAGGGGAAATAGTATCCTAAAAAAAGACTGTAAGAATTTTTTGATTCTTACAGTCTTTTTCTTGCTAATATAGTATAATATAGTTAATAGGTTTAGATCCTTATTCTACAAATTACTCATATTTCTAGTAGAGAATGAATTATTCTTCTTAGCTGTATGTAGTTCAAGTTATAAATTACTAGTTATAAAATTCAAAAAGGAGAATCGCATGAAACGAACGAAAAAAGTAGTAGCCATGGGACTGTGTTTACCCTTATTACTTGGATTGACAGCCTGTCACCAAAATAATACGAGGACTGAAGCTACAAATCAGTCACAGACCAGTTCAGATAAAGTTCCTTGGACGGCTTCATATACCAATCTTAACAATCAGGTCAGTACTGAAGAGGTCAAAGCACTCTTATCAGCCCACTTGGATCCAAATAGTGTTGACGCATTTTTCAATCTTGTTACAGACTATAATGCGACTGTCGGCTCCACTGGCTTAAGTGGTGATTTTACTTCCTTTACAAAGACGGAATACGATGTAGAGAAAATCGGCAATCTCTGGAATCAAAAAAAGGGTGACTTTGTCGGAACCAACTGCCGTATCAATAGCTATGCCCTCTTAAAAAATTCAGTCACAATCCCAAAACTTGAAAAGAATGATCAGCTTCTTTTCGTTGATAACGATGCTATCGATAAGGGAAAGGTTTTTGATGCGAAAGATAAGGAAGAGTTTGATATTCTATTTTCTAGGGTGAAGACGGAAGCAACGACGGATGTAAAAATTCACGCGCAGAAGATGGAGAAATTCTTCTCCCAGTTTCAATTTAATGACAAGGCTCGAATGCTGTCAGTTGTGTTGCATGATAATTTGGACGGAGAGTATCTTTTTGTCGGACACGTTGGTGTTTTAGTGCCAGCTGATGATGGTTTCTTATTTGTAGAGAAACTGACTTTTGAAGAGCCATATCAAGCTATTAAGTTTGCGAGCAAGGAAGATTGTTACAAATATCTATCCACCAAATATGCGGATTACACAGGTGACGGCCTAGCTAAGCCTTTCATCATGGATAATGAAAAGTGGGTTGAAGATTATTAAGCTAGGAAAAGGAGAATCAAATTGGAAACAGTAATAGCGCTTTTAGTTGTCATTCTTATCGGATTCTGGGCTGTAAACATTCTCAATCCTCGTAAGTCAAATAAAAAGGAAAGATTTATAGGCTATACTCAGCGCTATGATATTGACGGCGAGGGCTACCAGTCAGAAGTTTGGGAAGCGACAGAAGAAGAGAAGTAGAATTTTTTGTGACATATCTACAACAATTGCTTTTTAGAACCTCAATATTAAATGTCATTAACATAATATAAATTGAGTGTTATTCGTAATTTAGCATATTCTATATAAAATATTTTGAAAGGAAATTATATGTACAATACATTTTCTGATATTCCAACTGTAAAAGACGAATTTATGATTGACGAGTATATTCTTGGATTATCAAACTTTATTACTGGATGCGAGACTCCTTTAACACTAGCTATTCAAGGCGATTGGGGGACCGGAAAAACCAGTATTATGTATCAAGTTGAGGAAAAACTTAAAGAAAAATCGTCAAGTAATTCAAAAAGAAAAATTAAAACAATATTTTTTAATACTTGGCAATATTCACAATTTGATATGGATAAGAATTTAGCAGTCACGTTAATTACAGATTTAATTGATGAATTAGAAGTAACGGATGTAAATAAAAGAGAGAACTTTAAAAAATCTTTGGCAGTTATTACAAAAAGTATGGAATATCTTAAACTAGATTTTGGTATCTTAAATATTGAAAAAATTAATGATCAACTTCTAAAATTAATAAGCAATGAAGAAAAAGCTAATAATTTAAAAAATCTGAAACAAAATCTACAAAGTATCATTGATGACTCTATCAAAGAAAATAATTATGAAAAGATAGTAATTTTCATTGATGACCTTGACCGATTAGTCCCCAAAAAAGCGATTGAATTCTTAGAAATTTTAAAACTTTTCTTAGATTGTAGAAATTGTGTCTTTGTTTTAGCTATTGATTATAATGTTGTTTTAAGAGGAACAAAAAGTAAGTATGGTGATGATTTGGACAACGAAAAGGGAAAAGCTTTTTTTGAGAAAATAATTCAAGTACCTTTTACTGTACCTGTTGCAAATTATCATATGGAGAACTTTGTTAATATCTCTTTGGAAAAACTTAATTTTTATTTTAATGATGACGTTACAAAGAATGTAACTCAATTAATTAGAGACTCAATCGGAAATAATCCTCGCAGTGTTAACAGATTATTCAATTCTGTCAGTCTTTTAATGCATATTATAAACCCAAATAATGAGTTAGAAAATGATGATAAATTACTAATCATAGCTACAGTATGTTTTCAATTACGATTTGATGAAGCTTATGACTATTTATTAACTTCATATAATAACAGTCCCGAAGATTCTGAAGAAACTAAATATTTTCTCATTGATTTACTTGAAAATTCTTTTGAAATACCTGACGATGCTGATTATAATTCCCTCGTGTCTCGCTATGGTATCTTTAGTTTTAAAAACCAAAAGGAATTAGAATCTTTCAGAAAATTTTTTAATACTTTGAAATTATTGCTTAAATATAATGTTGATAAACTAGAAGTTGAAGAATTCGAAAATTTGATGAAAAGAATGATCTCTTCAAACACAATTTCAACCGGAAACTTTGATATAGATATAAATAAAACCTCAACTCAAAATCATTCACCGAATGAAGATGTTCAATTCGTTATTCGCAAATTATTTAATACACTGGTTAATACTAATCATTTCGATCTTTCGAAACCAGAGTATTTTGGAAAAGAGAAGAAGGAAGAACGCGAAATGCCAATTTCATTAGATTTTATAAAGATAGCTAATGAATATAATATAGTTCGATTAACACAAGGAAAAGGACAAGGATTAAATATTTACTCTCAAAATAATAAATCGAACTCAATTTATATATCGGGTGATACTTATGGAAATATAAATAATGATGGTATACAAATCTATGTTAATAAGAAACTAATAGGAAAGATTAATAGAAACACATATAAACATTTTAAAGCTAAAATGTTACGACAGAATCTCCAAAAATATGACGAATTTGAAAAAATTTTTTTAAGTGATTTTTCAAGGCTCTTAGAGGATGCCAAAAAATATTTTTAGCTTTTTAGTGCTTTTTGATTTCACTAGTTGACTAAACGATGAAATCTCATTATTGAGCATATCTTACAAAATTTATTCTGTGTAGTTTTTCTCGCATTGGTATATAATTTACCATAGAAATATTTTTAGATAGGAGAAGGCTAATGAAATTAAAAGACTTTACTGAAAAAGAACAAGAGATGATTAAGCAAGGACTAACAACTTCTGAGATTAGTGATAAGGAAACAGCGGCTAAAATACTAGATTTGGTTCCCCAAGAGTGGATCAAGCGCATCCCCTTTTTCGTGCGAAAACACGCTACAACTCGGACAATAAAGCGTATTTCTGTCGAACATCCAGAGCTCTACGCAGTAGCCAAAAGAAGTAGTGAGATTCCTGAGAAGGAACGAGAAGAATTGCGCAAAATCATTACAGACATTTTTCAGGAAAAAATGAATAAGCATAAGATTAAATAATCTTGAAATGAACTAAAAAAATTAGTTCATTTTATAATCGTTTTCAGTTTGTTAAACATGAACTTTTTGGTAGCAATTTAACTATTCACGAACAAAATTTAAGAAAATTCAAAAAAGGTACTTTACAAGCTCTTGTAAACATGATATAGTTATAAGGCTTAGAAAATGAGAAGATGTTTTCTAGTAAATATAAACCCGAGTAAAAAATGCCTACGGACAGGCAGGGTTGAATGCCGAAGCGTGGTTGAAAAGCCACATTATTGATAGGGTTAAAAGCCTACTTTTATAAGTTGATGTTAGGACACTTGTCCTAATTCATAAATTTTAGTGTGGTGAAAGCACACGTCATCTTGTGAAACGATCAATAAAGTACGTAATATTTGCTACTAGAGAGTTAGGAAACATCAGGAACAGACATACTCAACAGAAACCAAAATAAAAACGTCAGAAGATTGCAGAGCAGGTGAAAACCTGCTCTTTTTTCATAAGTCAACCTTTGGTCGCCCTCACCATTTTGAGGAGCTAAAAATACGGTTAAGGAGTATGTTTTGAAAGAGTTAAATCAGAATCAGGCCCCTATTTATGAAGGTCTGATTAAGCTACGAAAAAAACGGATTGTTCCCTTTGATGTGCCAGGTCACAAGCGCGGACGGGGAAATCCAGAACTTGTTGAATTATTGGGAGAAAAATGTGTTGGCATTGATGTCAATTCGATGAAATCCTTGGATAATCTGGGACATCCTATTTCGATTATTCGAGATGCAGAGGAGCTGACTGCGGATGCTTTTGGAGCCAGCCATGCTTTTCTAATGATTGGTGGAACCACTTCATCTGTTCAAACTATGATTCTTTCCACCTGCAAGGCGGGAGATAAGATTATTCTGCCACGTAATGTCCACAAATCTGCTATCAATGCGCTGGTTCTATGTGGCGCCATTCCCATCTATATCGAGATGAGCGTAGATCCTAAAATCGGCATCGCCTTAGGTCTTGAAAATGACCGTGTAGCACAAGCTATAAAGGAACATCCTGAGGCCAAGGCCATTTTGATTAACAATCCTACTTACTACGGAATCTGTTCAGACCTAAAGGGGTTGACAGAAATGGCTCATGAAGCTGGCATGCTTGTTTTAGTGGACGAAGCCCATGGGGCTCATCTGCATTTCACTGATAAACTTCCAATTTCTGCTATGGACGCAGGAGCTGATATGGCAGCAGTTTCCATGCATAAGTCTGGAGGGAGTTTGACCCAAAGCTCAGTTCTTTTAATCGGAGAGCAGATGAATCCTGAGTACATTCGTCAAATCATCAACCTGACCCAGTCAACATCCGCCTCATACTTGTTGATGGCTAGTTTGGATATTTCACGTCGCAATCTAGCCCTTCGTGGTAAAGAGTCTTTTGAGAAGGTCATTGAGCTATCCGAGTATGCTCGTCGTGAAATCAATGCTATCGGTGGTTACTATGCCTACTCAAAAGAGTTAATAGACGGAGTGTCCGTTTGTGATTTTGACGTGACAAAGCTGTCAGTCTACACTCAGGGTATTGGCTTAACAGGTATCGAGGTTTATGACCTCTTACGGGATGAATATGACATTCAGATCGAGTTTGGGGATATTGGCAACATCTTAGCTTATATTTCCATCGGTGACCGTATCCAAGACATTGAACGCTTAGTTGGTGCTTTAGCTGATATCAAGAGACTTTACTCAAGAGATGGAAAAGATTTGATTGCTGGAGAATATATCCAGCCCGAGTTGGTGCTGTCTCCACAAGAAGCCTTCTATTTAGAAAGAAAAAGTTTAACCTTGGATGATTCTGTTGGACAAGTCTGTGGGGAATTTGTCATGTGTTATCCTCCAGGGATTCCAATCCTAGCACCAGGTGAACACATTACACGAGAAATTGTAGACTATATCCAATTTGCCAAGGAACGTGGTTGCTCCCTCCAAGGGACTGAAGATCCAGAGGTCAATCACATCAACGTCATTAAGAGAAAGGAGAACTAGATGGATTTATGGTTTTCTGAAGTCCATACACCAGATGTCAAGTTAACGATGAGAACAGCAAAACAGCTGTATTCTGGTCAAAGTGAATGGCAGGATATCGAAGTTCTTGACACCCCAGCTTTTGGGAAAGTATTAATTTTAAATGGCCATGTTTTATTCTCAGATGCGGATGATTTCGTATACAACGAAATGACAGTTCACGTTCCTATGGCTGTCCACCCAAATCCCAAGAAAGTCTTGG
>CAUSRF010000024.1:0-17254 GCA_963534275.1 uncultured Streptococcus sp. | reverse complement strand
CTCGTATGCGCATTAAATGGTTTTCCTTGATTAGGATTACAGGTTTACTACTGGTGCTCTTGTACCACTTCTTTCAGACCATCTTTCCTGGAGGATTTTTCGGGGTAGATGTCTTTTTCACTTTTTCAGGATTTTTGATTACCTCTCTCCTCTTGGAGGAGTTTGGAAAGAAAAGCCAGATTGATTTGCTGGGCTTTTTTAAGAGACGGTTTTACCGGATCGTGCCACCTGTGGTTCTGATGGTTCTGGTGACCATGCCTTTTACTCTCCTAGTACGTCAAGACTATGTTGCTGGAATTGGCGGTCAGATTGCTGGAGTTCTTGGTTTTATGACCAACTTCTACGAAATGTTAACAGGGGGAAGTTATGAATCCCAGTTCATTCCGCATCTCTTTGTTCACAACTGGAGTTTGGCTGTTGAGGTTCACTACTACATCCTTTGGGGGTTGGCTGTTTGGTTCTTATCGAAACGTTCGAAATCTAGTAGCCAATTGAGAGGGATGGTCTTTCTCCTTTCTGCGGGAGCTTTCATCATTAGCTTTTTCTCCATGTTTATTGGCAGTCTAATGGCTAGTTCCTATTCGTCTGTCTACTTTTCAAGTTTAACCCATGTCTATCCCTTCTTTTTAGGAAGCATTTTAGCGACGGTTGTAGGTGTTCGTCAGACGAGCGATTTAGTAAAGCAATTTGATCGGATCTGGGATCTTCGTCAGAATCTACTGGTGTTCGGTGCGGGTCTCTTGGTATTGTTGCTTCTGACTTTCTTTGTCAAGTTCACCTACCTGTTCGCTTACTTATTTGGCTTCTTACTTGCCAGCTTAGCAGCCGTTGTCATGATTTTTGCCGCGCGTGTCTTGCATGAGAAGACTCCGGAGACGCAAGAACCTAGGATAATCACCTTTCTAGCGGATACCAGCTATGCGGTTTATCTTTTCCACTGGCCTTTTTATATTATCTTTTCTCAGTTGATGGGGAATCTATTGGCTGTTATCCTGACAGTTATCTTTTCCTATTTCTTTGCTATCTTGTCCTTCTATATTATTGAGCCATTGATTGCTGATAGGACCAATCCTTTAATACGGAAGATTAGTCGATTACCTCATATTAAATCAATTAGTGCTAGTGGCGTTGGTATTCTTACCTTGCTTACCTTGCTTACCTTGATTATCATAACTGTGGCTCCCCAAGTTGGAGCTTTTGAGACAGACTTGATGGTCAATGGTTTCAAACAAGCCCAGACCAATATAGGACAAACAAAGGCTCTTGCTGAACAAGCTGAAGTCAGTCGTCTAGGAATTTCTGAGGGAACAAGCCTAATAGGAGATTCGGTAGCCTTGCGTGCCAATACAGCCTTACAAGAGGCGCTTCCTGAAGCAAATATCAATGCCCAGGTTAGTCGGACGACCAAGCAAGCCAATGACATCATGCTCAATAATAGTCAGAACAAGGCACTATTAAAAACAGTTGTCATTGCAACGGGAGTCAACAATCCAGAAGGTTATAAGAATGACTTGGACAGCATCGTTAACAATCTACCCAAAGGACACCATCTGATATTGGTGACACCTTATGAGGGAGACAAGAGCAAGGATACTTATACCTCAGTGGAGCAGTATGCGGCTTATGCGCGGGAATTAGCTGAAAAGAATCCTTATGTGAGCATTGCTGACTGGAATAAGGTCGCTAAGGAGCACCCTGAAATCTGGGCTGGAACTGACCAAGTCCACTTTGGAAATGATAGCAACATGATTGAAGAAGGTGCTAAATTATACGCAGAGACGATTGCAGCTGCTGTTAAGGCTGCTCAAGAACTACCTGTGAAATCAAAATAAGATCAAAGAGTTGGAGAAATCCAGCTCTTTTAAAATATCTCTAGAAAATAGGTCTATACCATTTACAAATGAAAAAGAAAGGTTTATAATGTAATTGACATAATAAATTCTAGAATCAATCTATCAAGGAGGTTATCATTATGCCTAATTATATTAAAGCGGATCAGTTTTTCTATCCACACGGAGTTCGTCGTGGCGGCTACTTGGAACTTGTGGATGGTAAGTTTGGAAAGCATGTAGAAGAGATTCCTGAAGGTGCTGACGTCATTGACTATACAGGCTACAGCATTGCCCCAGGACTTGTGGATACCCACATTCATGGATTTGGTGGTGTGGATGTTATGGATAATAACATCGAAGGAACACTTCATACCATGAGTGAAGGGCTCCTCAGCATGGGAGTAACGAGTTTCTTGCCAACTACTTTGACCTCATCATATGAGCAATTGCTCGCAGTAACAGAAAATATCGGTGCCCGTTACCAGGAAGCAACTGGAGCGAAAATTCGGGGTATCTATTTTGAAGGTCCGTATTTCACAGAGAAATACAAGGGAGCTCAAAACCCTGCCTACATGAAAGATCCTCGTATGGATGAGTTTCGTGCTTGGCAAAAAGCAGCAAATGGCTTGCTTAATAAAATTGCCCTTGCGCCAGAGCGCGAAGGTGTAGAAGACTTTGTTCGTACGGTTACAGGAGAAGGTGTGACGGTTGCTCTTGGTCACTCAGATGCAACATTTGATGAAGCTAAAAAGGCAGTCGATGCTGGAGCTAGTGTTTGGGTACATGCCTACAATGGGATGCGAGGTTTGACTCACCGTGAACTCGGTATGGTTGGAGCCATGTATGAGTTGCCACATACTTACGCTGAATTGATTTGTGATGGTCACCACGTAGATCCAAAGGCCTGTGACATTTTGCTCAAGCAAAAAGGAACTGAAAATATCGCCCTTATCACAGACTGTATGACAGCTGGTGGCTTGGAAGACGGCGACTACATGTTGGGAGAATTCCCAGTAGTTGTTGCCAATGGAACTGCACGCCTCAAATCTACAGGCAATTTGGCAGGTTCTATCCTCAAACTCAAAGATGGTTTGAAGAATGTGGTCGAATGGGGCATTGCGAATCCGCATGAAGCAGTGATGATGGCCAGCTTCAACCCAGCAAAATCTGTTCACATTGATGATGTCTGTGGTCAAATCCGTGAAGGCTACGACGCTGACTTTATCGTGCTAGATAAAGATTTGGAATTGGTAGCAACCTACCTAGATGGTGTGAAACGTTATCAAACCTAAGATGATAAAATAGGGGTCAGTAGAGGACTCCTATTTTTTTAATAGGCTGAAAAAGATATTTAAGGAAGTCTTCCTAAAGTGAAAGGCAAGCAAAATCCTTTTCTTGAAATGAAAAATTAGTTATAATATACGATACAAAGGAAGTAGTAAGAATGTATCGTGTTATAGAAATGTATGGAGACTATGAACCGTGGTGGTTCATAGAAGGTTGGGAAGAAGATGTCATCATGAGCCAATCTTTTGACAAGTATTATGATGCTCTAAAATATTATAAATCATGCTGGTTTGAGTTGGAAAAGAAGAATCCTCTTTATAAGAGTCGGAGTGATTTGATGACTATTTTTTGGGATCCTGCAGACCAGCGTTGGTGTGACGAGTGTGATGAGTATTTGCAGCAGTACCATTCTTTGGCACTTTTACAGGATGAGCAAGTCATCCCCGATGAGAAGCTACGTCCAGGCTATGAAAAACAAACAGGTCAAGAGAAGCACCGATCTTGCCGCATGAAATGGAGATAAAAAAGTAACTTTTTAAGTTGCTTTTTTTATTTTTTTGCGAATAGTTAGATAAGGAGGACGGTATGGTACAAGAAATTGCACAGAAAATTATTACTACTGCCAAGGAAAACGGGGCTCAGGATATCTATTTCATTCCCAAAGAAAAGTCCTACGAGCTTCACATGCGGGTTGGAGACGAGAGGTGTCTAGTTGACTCCTATGAGTTTGATGTTTTAGCTGCAGTGATTAGTCATTTCAAGTTTGTAGCAGGTATGAATGTAGGAGAAAAACGCCGCAGTCAGCTGGGCTCTTGCGACTACCAGTATGGGGAAAAGTTATCTTCTCTGCGTTTATCCACTGTAGGAGATTATCGGGGACATGAGAGCTTGGTCATTCGTTTGTTACACGATGAGGAGCAGAACCTGCATTTCTGGTTTCAGGATTTAGCAGAATTAGGGGAACAGCACAGGCGAAGGGGCCTCTACCTATTTGCAGGTCCAGTCGGCAGTGGTAAGACGACCTTGATGCACGAATTGGCCAAGTCACTTTTTAAGAGGCAGCAGGTCATGTCTATTGAAGACCCTGTCGAGATCAAGCAGGAAGACATGCTCCAGTTGCAGTTGAATGAGGCGATTGGATTGACCTATGAAAATCTGATCAAACTGTCGCTCCGACATCGACCGGATCTCTTGATTATCGGTGAAATTCGAGACAGCGAGACGGCGCGTGCAGTGGTCAGGGCCAGTCTGACAGGTGCGACAGTCTTTTCAACCATTCATGCCAAGAGCATCCGAGGAGTTTATGAACGCCTTCTGGAGTTAGGTGTGACGGAGGAGGAACTAGCAGTTGTCCTACAAGGCGTCTGCTACCAGAGATTAATCGGGGGAGGAGGAATCATTGATTTTGCAAACCAAAACTATCAAGACCACCAGCCAACTAGCTGGAATGAGCAGATTGACCAGCTTCTTAAAGATGGACATATCACAAGTCTTCAGGCTGAAACGGAAAAAATTAGCTACAGCTAAGCAGAAGAAAATCATCACTCTATTTAATAATCTCTTCTCCAGTGGTTTTCATTTGGTGGAAATCATTTCTTTCTTGGGTAGAAGTGCCTTGCTGGAAAAGGACTATGTGACACAGATGCACCAAGGACTGTCCAAGGGAAAATCTTTCTCAGAAATGATGGAGAGTTTAGGGTTTTCAAGTTCCATTGTCACTCAATTATCCCTAGCTGAAGTTCACGGCAATCTCCATCTGAGTTTAGAAAAGATAGAAGAATATCTGGACAATCTGGCCAAGGTCAAGAAAAAGTTAATTGAGGTAGCGACCTATCCTTTGATTTTACTGGGTTTTCTTCTCTTAATTATGCTGGGATTACGTAATTACTTGCTACCCCAACTAGATAGTAGCAATATTGCTACTCAAATCATTGGCAATTTGCCACAAATTTTTCTAGGCATGGTAGGACTTGTTTCCGCACTTGCCCTGTTAGTCCTCACTTTCTATAAAAGAAGTTCTAAGATGCGCGTTTTTTCGATATTGGCAAAATTTCCCTTTCTGGGAATCTTTGTCCAGACCTATCTGACGGCCTATTATGCGCGTGAATGGGGCAATATGATTTCACAGGGAATGGAGCTGACGCAGATTTTTCAAATGATGCAGGAACAAGGTTCTCAGCTCTTTAAAGAAATCGGTCAAGATCTGGCTCAAGCCCTGCAAAATGGCCGTGAATTTTCTCAAACCATAGCGACCTATCCCTTCTTTAAAAAGGAGTTGAGTCTCATCATCGAGTATGGGGAAGTCAAATCCAAGCTGGGGAGTGAGTTGGAAATCTATGCTGAAAAAACTTGGGAAGCCTTTTTTACCCGAGTCAACCGCACCATGAATCTGGTGCAGCCACTGGTTTTTATCTTTGTGGCCCTGATTATCGTTTTACTTTATGCGGCAATGCTTATGCCCATGTATCAAAATATGGAGGTAAATTTTTAAAATGAAAAAACTTATGACAAATTTGAAAAAAGCCAAGGTTCAAGCTTTCACTCTGGTAGAGATGTTAGTCGTCTTGCTCATCATCAGCGTACTCCTCTTGCTCTTTGTGCCCAATTTGACCAAGCAAAAGGATGCCGTAGATGACAAAGGAAAAGCTGCTGTTGTCAAGGTCGTGGAAAGCCAGGCAGAACTCTATAGTTTGGACAAGAATGAAGATGCGAGTCTAAGTAAATTACAGGCGGATGGTCGCATCACAGCAGAGCAAGCCAAGGCTTATAAAGAATACCATGCAAAACAAAAAACAAGTCAAACCGTTGCAGATTAAGGCCTTTACCATGCTGGAAAGTCTCTTGGTTTTGGGACTTGTGAGTATCATTGCTTTGGCTTTATCAGGTTCAGTCCAGTCCAGTTTTGCAGCGGTGGAGGAGCAGATTTTCTTTATGGAGTTTGAGGAACTCTACCGTGAAACTCAAAAGCATAGTGTAGCTAGTCAACAAAAGACTAGTCTAAACTTAGATGGTCGGACTATCAGTAACGGCAGTCAAAAGTTAACAGTTCCTAAAGGAATTCAGGCACCATCAGGACAGACGATTTACTTTGACCGAGCTGGTGGGAATAGATCTCTGGCTAAGGTTGAATTTCAGACCAGCAAAGGAGCAATCAGCTATCGATTATATCTAGGAAATGGAAAAATTAAACGCATTAAAGAAACAAAAAATTAGGGCAGTGATTTTACTGGAAGCGGTAGTTGCTCTAGCCGTGTTTGCCAGCATTGCGACTCTCCTCTTGGGACAAATTCAGAAAAATAGACAAGAAGAGGCAGAAATATTGCAAAAGGAGGAAGTCTTACGTGTGGCTAAGATGGCTCTGCAAACAGGTCAAAATCAGGTAAAGGTAAATGGAGTTGAGATCCAGGTGTTTGCTAGTGAAAAGGGATTGGAGGTCTACCATGGTTCAGAGAAGTTGCTCGACCTTAAAGAGCAGTAAGGTTAAGGCGTTCACTCTTCTAGAATCTCTGATTGCCCTTATCGTCATTAGCGGAAGCTTGCTCCTCTTTCAAGCCATGAGTCAGCTCCTCATTTCAGAAGTTCGTTACCAGCAACAAAGCGAGCAAAAGGAGTGGCTCTTGTTTGTGGACCAGTTGGAGGCAGAGTTAGAGCGTTCGCAGTTTGAAAAAGTGGAAGGCAATCGCCTCTATGTGAAGCAAGATGGCAAGGACATCGCTATGGGGAAGTCCAAATCAGATGATTTTCGGAAAACTGATAGCAGTGGACGAGGTTACCAGCCAATGGTTTATGGTCTCAAATCAGCACAAATCACAGAGGAAAATCAACTGGTTCGTTTTCGTTTCCAATTTCAAAAAGGCTTAGAAAGGGAATTCATCTATCGTGTGGAAAAAGCAAAAAGTTAAGGCAGGAGTACTCCTATATGCAGTCACCATGGCAGCCATTTTTAGCCTTTTGTTGCAGTTTTATTTGAATCGGCAAGTCGCCCATCACAAAGACTTTACCCTAAACAAAGAAAAGTTGGTCGCTTTTGCCATGGCCAAACGAAGCAAAGATAAGTCTGAGCAAGAAAGTGGGGAACGAGTCTTTAATCTAGGAAAAGTCACTTATCAAAATACCAAAACAGGTTTTGCAACAAGTGTTCGTATGAATAAGAACAACTATGAATTTCTCTTTCCTTCGATGAAACCCAAGGAAAAGAAAACGGACCCTAAGGAACAATCATCTACCAACTCAAGTCAACAAACCAATCAGAAAGAAACAGACAATAAGGCAGACAAGAAAGGCAATTCCTAGGCAAATCAGCTTCTTTTTGTTAAACTAAAAGCATGAAACATGATTTTAATCACAAAGCAGAAACCTTTGATTCGCCCAAAAATATCTTTCTTGCAAACTTGGTTTGTCAAGCAGTTGAAAAACAGATTGATCTTCTATCAGACAAGGAAATACTGGACTTTGGTGGTGGAACGGGTCTGTTAGCCTTGCCTTTAGCTAAGCAGGCCAAGTCGGTTACCCTAGTAGACATCTCGGAGAAAATGCTGGAGCAAACACGTTTGAAAGCAGAGGACCAAGAAATCAGGAATCTTCAACTCTTGGAGCAGGATTTACTGGCAAATCCCTTGGATCAGCAATTTGATCTGATTGTTGTCAGTCGGGTTCTTCATCATATGCCTGATCTAGATGCGACTCTTGCCATGTTTCACCATCATCTTAGGGAGAATGGACAGGTCCTCATTGCTGATTTTGTCAAGACAGATACCAACCACCACGGATTTGAATTGGCTGAACTAGAAACCAAGCTAACCCAGTTTGGTTTTTCGAGCATTGACAGTCAGATTCTTTACAGTGCTGAAGATCTTTTCCTAGGAAATTACGCAGAGCTCTTTTTAACTGTAGCCCAAAAATCACTCGCTCACTAAAGCAGTGATTTTTTCTCTTCAGATGGAAAAAATAGGGGAATTTTGATAAGATAGGAATATGGATTTTGAAAAAATTGAACAAGCTTATACGTATTTACTAGAGAATGTCCAAGTCATCCAAAGTGATTTGGCGACCAACTTTTATGACGCCTTGGTAGAGCAAAACAGTATCTACCTAGATGGCGAGACCAAGCTAGAGCAGGTAAAAGAGAACAATCAAGCCCTTAGACGCCTAGCACTTCGCAAGGAAGAGTGGCTCAAGACCTACCAGTTTCTCTTGATGAAGGCAGGGCAAACGGAGCCTTTACAAGCCAATCACCAGTTTACACCGGATGCCATTGCCCTCCTCTTGGTACTTATTGTGGAAGAGTTGCTTCATAAAGAGGAAATTAGCATCCTCGAAATGGGTTCTGGCATGGGGATTCTGGGGGCTACCTTCTTGACTTCTCTTGCTAAAAAAGTGGATTACTTGGGAGTCGAAGTGGATGATTTGCTAATTGATCTGGCAGCCAGTATGGCAGATGTGATTGGTTTGCAGGCAGGTTTTGTTCAAGGTGATGCCGTTCGACCGCAAATGCTTAAAGAAAGCGATGTGGTCATCAGCGATTTGCCTGTCGGCTATTACCCAGACGATGCCATCGCTTCACGCTATCAAGTGGCTTCTAGTCAAGAACATACCTATGCCCATCATTTGCTGATGGAACAAGGTCTCAAGTATCTTAAGTCAGATGGCTATGCTATTTTTCTAGCTCCGAGTGATTTATTGACCAGTCCTCAAAGTGATTTGTTAAAAGGTTGGATCAAAGATGAAGTGAGTCTTGCTGCCATCATCACTCTGCCAGAGGATATTTTTTCAACGGCCAGTCAGGCCAAGAGTATTTTCGTTTTACAGAAGAAAAGAGACAAGGAAACAGAACCTTTTGTCTATCCTCTAACAAGTCTGCAAGATCCGTCAGTATTGTTGACCTTTAAAGAAAATTTTCAAAATTGGAGCAAAGGTACTGAAATATAAGGTAGATTTTGTTATAATAGATGAAAACGCTTAAAAGGGGTATCATCTTATGACAAAAACAATTGCAATCAATGCTGGAAGTTCGAGTTTGAAATGGCAACTATACCAAATGCCAGAAGAAACAGTATTGGCCAAAGGCTTGATCGAACGTATTGGCTTGACGGATTCGATCTCAACTGTAAAATTCGACGACCGTTCTGAACAACAAATTCTTGATATTGACGACCACACACAAGCTGTTAAAATTTTATTAGATGATCTGATTCGTTTTGACATCATCAAAGGTTATGATGAAATAACTGGTGTTGGGCACCGTGTTGTGGCTGGTGGTGAATATTTCAAAGAGTCAACCTTGGTAGAGGGAGATGTTTTAGAAAAGGTTGAAGAGTTGGGACTTTTGGCTCCTCTTCACAACCCAGCCAACGCAGCAGGAATTCGCGCATTTAAGGAATTACTTCCAGATATTACCAGCGTTGTTGTTTTTGATACTTCATTCCACACAACAATGCCTGAAAAAGCCTATCGCTATCCTCTTCCAAATAAATACTATACTGAAAATAAAGTTCGTAAGTATGGAGCACATGGGACAAGTCATCAGTTTGTAGCAGGAGAAGCAGCTAAAATTTTAGGTCGACCATTAGAAGATTTGAAATTAATTACTTGCCATATCGGTAATGGCGCTTCTATTACAGCTGTCAGCGGTGGCAAGTCTGTGGACACTTCTATGGGCTTCACTCCGCTTGGTGGTATTATGATGGGAACACGTACAGGGGATATTGACCCAGCTATCATTCCCTATTTAATGCAATATACAGAGGATTTCAACACGCCAGAGGATATCAGTCGAATCCTAAATCGTGAGTCTGGACTTTTGGGTGTTTCTGAAAAATCAAGTGACATGCGTGATGTTATGGCTGCAGTAAAAGCAGGAGACCATAATGCGACCTTGGCCTACGAGATGTATATTGACCGTATTCAAAAGCATATCGGTCAGTATTTGGCAGTCCTAAATGGTGCAGATGCGATCATTTTCACAGCAGGTGTTGGTGAGAATGCCTCAGATGTACGTGGAGATGTTATTTCAGGAATTTCTTGGTTTGGATGTGATGTGGATCCAGAAAAGAACGTCTTTGGCGTGACTGGAGATATCTCAACTGATGCAGCGAAAATCCGTGTCTTAGTAATCCCTACAGATGAGGAATTAGTGATTGCACGTGATGTTGAACGATTCAAAAAATAACTAAAATAAGAAATAATGTACATGTAAAAAGAGTTGGAGAGTTTGCTCTCCAGCTTTTTTGCTTGGAAAAATCTCTAAAACCTTGCTGTTATTGGCTTTTTCGAAAAATATGGTATAATAGTAGTAATTTAATAGATGGAGTTGAGTTTTGAAAAAAAACTTTCGTGTAAAAAGAGAGAAAGATTTTAAAGAGATTTTTCAATATGGGACAAGTTTTGCCAATCGAAAATTTGTTGTCTACCAATTGGAAAACCAGCAAAACCATTTTCGAGTAGGACTGTCCGTCAGCAAAAAGCTGGGGAATGCGGTTACCCGAAATCAGATTAAGAGGCGAATCCGACACATTTTGCTAAATGTAAGGGGGCATTTGGCTGATGACGTTGATTTTGTCGTGATTGCTCGAAAGGGGGCTGAAAGCTTGGATTATGCAGAGATGGAGAAAAATCTACTCCACGTATTAAAGTTATCAAAGATTTACCGGGAAGGAATTAGGAGTGAAAAAGAAACTACAGTTGACTAGTCTACTGGGCTTGTCCCTATTTGTCATGGCAGCTTGTGGGACAAGCGATGTTACAGCGGATACTACAGATATATGGAGCAAATTTGTCTATTTTTTTGCTGAAATCATCCGTTTTTTGTCCTTTGACATTAGTATCGGAGTGGGAATTATCCTTTTTACGATCCTGATTCGTACGATTCTATTACCAGTCTTTCAGACTCAAATGGTTGTCTCTAGAAAAATGCAAGAGGCTCAACCACGTATCAAGGCCCTGCAAGAACAATATCCGGGTCGCGATATGGAAAGTAGAACCAAGCTAGATCAGGAGATGCGGAAGGTCTATAAAGAATTGGGGGTCAAGCACTCGTCTTCTCTCTGGCCGATTTTGATTCAAATGCCAGTCCTCTTGGCTTTGTTCCAAGCCTTGAGTCGAGTGGAATTTTTAAAAACAGGGCACTTCTTATGGGTAAACCTAGGGGGAGTAGACACAAGCTTTATCCTTCCGATTTTGGCGGCAGCCTTTACCTTCTTGAGCAGTTGGTTATCGAATAAGGCTTTGCCTGAAAGAAGCGGAGCTATGACAGGAATGATGTACGGGATGCCGGTACTGATTTTTATCTTTGCCATCTCTGCGCCTAGTGGAGTTGCCCTGTACTGGGCAGTATCCAATGCTTATCAAGTTTTGCAAACCTATTTCTTGAATAATCCTTTCAAGATGATTGCAGCGCGCGAGGCGGAATTACAAGCTAAAAAAGATTTAGAAAATAGAAAAAGAAAAGCCAAGAAAAAGGCTCAGAAAATGAAGTAATAAGGAGGAATCTGGTTATGGTGTTATATACGGGTTCAACAGTTGAAGAAGCAATTCAAAAGGGATTGAAAGAATTAGGTCTTCCTCGAATGAAGACTCATATAAAGGTTGTGTCCAAAGAGAAGAAAGGTTTTTTAGGCTTATTTGGGAAAAAACCAGCTCAAGTTGATATTGAGGCGATTAGTGAGACGACTGTGATTAAGGCCAATCAACAAGCCGTAAAAGGTGTTCCGAAAGAAATCAATGAACAAAACGAACCTGTTAAGACAGTAACAGAGGCGACAGTTGATCTCGGCCATGTTGTTGAGGCGATTAAAAAAATCGAAGAGGAAGGTCAGGGTGTTTCTGATGAAATCAAGGCTGAAATCTTGAAAAATGAGAAACATGCTAGCACTATTCTTGAAGAGACTGGGCATATTGAAATTTTAAATGAGTTGCAAATAGAAGAAGCTAGAACAGAAGCGTCAACAGATGCCAAAGAACTTGTAGATGAGCAAGAGAAGAAAAAAAGTCAGTCCCTAGAAGATTTAGGTTTAAAAGTTGAACAGAGCTATGATATTGAACAAGTAGCGACAGAAGTAACTGATTATGTTCAAACAATTTTGGATGATATAGATGTTGAAGGTGTCATTTCAAGCGATTATAATCGTCGCATTATCAACCTGCAAATCGATACCAACGAACCAGGTCGTATTATCGGCTATCATGGAAAAGTTTTAAAGGCCCTTCAACTCTTGGCACAAAATTATCTTTATAATCGCTATTCAAGAACTTTCTACATTACGATTAACGTCAATGATTATGTTGAACACCGTGCAGAAGTCTTGCAAACCTACGCTCAAAAATTGGCGACTCGTGCATTGGAGGAAGGTCGTAGCCAACAAACCGATTCGATGTCAAATAGTGAACGCAAGATTATCCATCGCATTATTTCACGCATGGATGGCGTGACTAGCTATTCTGAGGGTGATGAGCCAAATCGTTATGTTGTTGTGGATACGGAATAAACAAAATCAGGCTTGACCTGATTTTTTGTTATAAAAAAGGAGAAGAGACAGATGATGGAAACCATCAAAAACTACCTATCTTACGTGGGAATCCAGTATCGTAATCCAGATAAGGCTGGAGATGAACGAGAGAAGATGCTGGAATTGCGCCACAAAGGCCAGGAGGCTCGTAAGGCTTTTACAAATCTAGCCAAGACCTTCCAAGCAAGTCATCCAGAATGGCACCTACAACAGACTAGTCAGTGGATGAATCAAGCGCAACGCTTGCGATCACATTTCTGGGTCTATCTACAGAGAGAGGGGCGGGTAACAGAACCCATGTTGGCGCTGCGTTTGTATGGAGCACCTACTGACTTTGGAATTTCCTTAGAAGTCAGTTTCATCGAGCGTAAGAAGGATGAGCAGACGCTGAGTAAACAAGCTAAGATTTTAGATATTCCACCAGTAGAAGGTGTTTATTACTTAGTCTACTCAAATGGGGAAAGTCATAAGATGGAGGCTACTGAGGAGAATCGTTGTACTTTACGTAAGAGGGTGAGAAGTCAGGAAGTCCGAAAAGTTTTGGTTAAGGTAGATGTTTCCCTCATTGAAAATCAGTCAGTAGAAGCAATATTGGAGAAGCTAGAAGATGCTTATGAGCGCTTGCTTCCCTATTATCAGGCGACTAGAGAGTAGAAAATAGGAGACTTATCGAGCATCGAATTGTTTGATTGCTATTCTATGCATTTTTTCATATAATAGTAAAATAGGATGTGTGATTTATTGATCACCTCAAAGAGAAAGGAAATTCTATGTCAAATCTATCTGTTAATGCAATTCGTTTCCTAGGAATTGATGCTATCAACAAAGCCAACTCAGGTCACCCAGGGGTGGTTATGGGAGCAGCTCCGATGGCTTATAGCCTCTTTACAAAACAACTTCGCATCAATCCAGCACAACCAAACTGGATTAACCGTGATCGTTTTATTCTTTCAGCAGGCCATGGTTCAATGCTTCTTTATGCCCTTCTTCACCTTTCTGGTTTTGAAGATGTCAGCATGGATGAGGTCAAGAACTTCCGTCAATGGGGTTCCAAAACACCAGGTCACCCAGAATTTGGGCATACAGCAGGGGTTGATGCTACAACAGGTCCTCTAGGACAAGGGATTTCTACTGCCACAGGTTTTGCCCAAGCAGAACGTTTCCTAGCAGCAAAATACAATCGAGAAGGCTATAATATCTTTGATCACTACACTTATGTGATCTGTGGAGATGGTGACTTGATGGAAGGTGTCTCAAGCGAGGCGGCTTCATACGCAGGATTGCAAAAACTTGACAAGTTGGTTGTCCTTTATGATTCAAATGACATCAACTTGGATGGTGAAACAAAGGATTCCTTTACTGAAAGTGTTCGTGACCGCTACAATGCCTACGGTTGGCATACAGCCTTGGTTGAAGATGGAACAGACTTGGAAGCAATCCATTCTGCTATCGAAGCAGCTAAAGCTTCAGGCAAACCATCTTTGATTGAAGTGAAGACGGTTATTGGATACGGTTCTCCAAATAAACAAGGAACCAATGCGGTACACGGTGCTCCTCTTGGAGCGGATGAGACTGCGGCTACTCGCCAAGCTCTTGGTTGGGACTACGAGCCATTTGAAATTCCAGAGCAAGTATATGCTGATTTCAAGGAAAATGTAGCAGACCGTGGCGCATCAGCTTATCAAGCTTGGACTAAATTAGTTACTGACTATAAAGAGGCTCATCCAGAACTGGCTGCAGAAGTAGAAGCCATCATCGACGGCCGTGACCCAGTTGAGGTGACTCCAGCAGACTTCCCAGCCTTAGAAAATGGATTTTCTCAAGCAACTCGTAACTCGAGTCAGGATGTCTTGAATGTTGTAGCAGCTAAGCTACCAACCTTCCTAGGTGGGTCAGCTGACCTCGCTCACTCAAACATGACTTATATCAATACTGATGGACTTCAAGACGATGCCAATCGCTTGAACCGCAACATTCAGTTTGGTGTTCGTGAATTTGCAATGGGAACGATCTTGAACGGGATGGCCCTTCACGGTGGACTTCGTGTATACGGTGGAACTTTCTTTGTCTTCTCTGACTATGTGAAGGCAGCTGTCCGCTTGTCAGCCTTGCAAGGACTTCCTGTGACGTATGTCTTTACTCACGATTCAATCGCAGTTGGGGAGGATGGTCCAACTCACGAGCCAGTCGAACACTTAGCAGGTCTTCGTGCTATGCCAAATCTCAATGTTTTCCGTCCAGCAGATGCGCGTGAAACGCAAGCAGCTTGGTACCTTGCAGTGACAAGTGAGAAAACACCAACTGCCCTTGTCTTGACACGTCAAAACTTGACTGTTGAAGAAGGAACAGACTTTGACAAAGTTGCAAAAGGTGCCTATGTTGTCTATGAAAATGCAGCTGACTTTGATACCATCTTGATCGCAACAGGTTCAGAGGTCAATCTTGCTGTCGCAGCTGCCAAAGAATTGGCTAGTCAAGGTGCAAAAGTCCGTGTAGTCAGCATGCCATCAACAGATGTCTTTGACGCACAAGATGCAGCATACAAGGAAGAAATCCTTCCAAATGCAGTCCGCCGTCGTGTTGCAGTCGAAATGGGTGCAACTCAAAACTGGTACAAATATGTTGGTCTTGATGGTGCAGTTCTCGGTATTGATACCTTCGGAGCATCTGCCCCAGCACCAAAAGTATTGGCAGAGTATGGATTTACTGTGGAAAATCTAGTCAAAATCGTTCAAAACTTGAAATAATCGCAGAAATCAGAGTGAAAACTCTGATTTTTTATTGGCATAAAAGCAAGGCGCAACCTTGTAAAAGTAGTTGAAATTTGATATAGTAGTCCTATGTAAAATACAAAGGAGAAAACAATGAATCCAAATATTACTTTCTTAATCATGCTTGTAGGGATGATGGCTTTGATGTTCTTTATGCAACGTTCTCAAAAGAAACAAGCCCAAAAGCGTATGGAAAGCTTGAACAAGCTTCAAAAAGGCTATGAAGTGATCACAATCGGCGGACTTTACGGAACAGTGGATGAAGTAGATACTGAGAAGCAAACAATCGTACTGGACGTAGATGGTGTTTATTTGACTTTTGAATTAGCTGCTATCAAGACAGTGTTGCCCCTTAAAGAAGCAGTGACACCAGAAGGAACAGTTGTTGACGAAGGCGGAGCAATCGAAGAATAAAACGGGATCCTATCACTCCCGTTTTTCTATGATATGAGAGGAAAAGGGATGAAAAAAATAGTATTTGTGTGCTTAGGAAATATCTGTCGTAGCCCCATGGCAGAATTTGTGATGAAGTCCATGACGAGTGATTATCAAATTGAGAGTCGTGCAACTTCGTCTTGGGAACACGGCAATCCGATTCATAGGGGAACGCAAGGGATTTTTCTTAGATATCAGATTCCTTATGACAAAGACAAAACATCGCTTCGGATTGGCAGAGAAGATTTTGAGTCGTTTGATTACATTATCGGTATGGATGCTTCAAACGTTTCAGATTTGCGTCAAATGTGTCCTCAGGAATTCCAGTATAAAATCTACTCTTTTGCATCTGAAAGTGTTCCAGATCCTTGGTATACAGGAGATTTTGAGGAAACCTATGCTCGTATCACAAGTGGATGTCAAAGCTGGCTAGATCGATTAGAAAATGAGAGTGACAATGGAAAAGTTTAAAGAAATCTTTGAAAAATATCGAGTTTATCTAACTCGCCCGCGTATAGAGATTGCAACAGTCCTTCTAATCGCTATCTGTGCCGTGTCAGTTTTTCTATTAAACACACCAAAAAAGGGTGTACTGACACTTGATAATGGTACGCTTGTTTATGATGGAACCTTGGTAAGAGGAAAGATGAATGGTCAGGGGACCATGACTTTTGAAAATGGAGACCAATATACAGGTGATTTCAATAATGGCGCCTTTAATGGAAAAGGGACTTTCCAATCAAAATCTGGGTGGAAATACGAAGGTGATTTTGTAAATGGCCAGGCTGAAGGTCAAGGGAAGTTGACGACAGAACAAGAAGTTGTCTATGAAGGAACCTTTAAACAAGGCGTTTTCCAACAAAAACAGTAGTCTCCAGATGAGGAGGCTATTTTTAAAAGCAAGAAAGAAAGCGTTTTCTCTGCTCGAATTTGATAAATAGCTATTAATTAGAAAAAACTTTGTGAAATAAAAAAATATTTTTCATAATTTCACAATCATCCAGATAAAACTCTATTGCACAGGTAGGCTGAGAAAAAAATCACAAACTTAGGAAATTTCTTTGTGAAATGCTTATGAAACTGTTTACAAAGTATAAAAAAAGAGTTATAATAAACTTGTGAAAAAATTAACAAAGGATAAAATCCTTTAAGGCTATGGAGGATAATATGGCTGATAAAAAAACAGTAACACCTGAGCAAAAACAACTTGCTGCTGAGAAGCATGTCGACGGTCTCGTGAAAAAAGCCTTGGTTGCACTTGATGAAATGCGCAAGTTGAACCAAGAACAAGTTGACTACATCGTGGCAAAAGCTTCGGTCGCAGCCCTTGATGCGCACGGTATCCTAGCACAACATGCAGTTGAAGAAACTGGTCGCGGTGTATTTGAAGACAAGGCAACGAAAAACCTTTTTGCCTGTGAGCACG
>CAUSRF010000023.1:0-18317 GCA_963534275.1 uncultured Streptococcus sp. | reverse complement strand
TTTTACTATCAGCCTGTGTCTTTGGCTATGTGCATGTTTCTGATGGTATAACACCACTTGCCTTTTTCACCTATGCAAGCGGAGGAGCGATTGTAGCATTCCTCTACCGAAAAACTCATTCTCTCTATTATCCCATTTTGCTCCATATCATGATTAACATTTTAGCATTTTGGGAATTATGGGTACTCTTGTTATCTGGTAGTTAGTGCTTAGCAATCAGAGGCTGGGACAAAAGTCCTAGCCTCTAAATTTTCTTTGGATTGTCGAGCAAGACGCAGTGGTTGAGTGGGCTCTACTACGCTGATTTCATCAGCTTTTACAGCTCTACTCAACTGTGCGGAGGTGGGACGACGAAATCGAATTCTAGCGAATTACCGATTTCTGTCCCACCCTCTTTCTTTTCTTCAGAAGTTTTAAGAACTCTCTATCTATAGGATTGGTAGTCAAAAAATGGTATAATAAAAGGTAATGAAAAAACAAACGAGGCAGAGATGAAACTACTTTATACTGATATTCGAACTTCTTTGACAGAAATCCTAACCAGAGAGGCGGAAGAGCTGGTTGCTGCTGGCAAACGGGTCTTCTACATTGCCCCCAACTCTCTTTCATTTGAAAAGGAACGTGCCGTGCTGGAATGCTTGTCCCAGCAGGCTTCTTTTGCTATTACCGTCACGCGCTTTGCTCAAATGGCTCGTTACCTGGTTTTAAATGACTTGCCTACAAAGACCGGTCTTGATGACATCGGGCTTGGGATGGCTTTTTATAAATGTCTTGCTGAACTTGATCCCAAAGAATTGCGAGTTTATGGTGCTATTAAGCAAGACTCTCAATTTATCCAGCAGTTGATTGAACTTTATCATGAGATGACAACTGCTCAGATGAGCTTTTTGGACTTAGAAAGTTTGAGTGATGAGGACAAGCGGGCAGATTTACTCTTGATTTTTGAGAAAGTGACAGCCTATCTCAATCAAGCTCAGTTGGCTCAGGGAAGTCAGTTGTCCCATTTGATTGAGGCTATTGAGAATGATAAGGTAAGTAGTGATTTCAGTCAACTTGCCTTGGTAATTGACGGTTTTACCCGTTTTTCCGCCGAGGAGGAGCATGTGGTGGATCTGCTCCATCGTAAAGGTGTTGAGATTGTTATTGGTGCTTATGCAAGTAAGAAAGCTTATACTAGTCCCTTCGCCGAAGGCAATCTCTACCAAGCCAGTGTAGAATTTCTTCATCATTTAGGTGCCAAATACCAGACGCCTGCCCAAGACCGCTCTCAGACTCATGACAAAATGGATAGCTTTGACAAGGCATCTCGTTTGCTGGAGTCTTCTTATGACTTTTCAGAACTCACTTTGGATGTCGAGGAGAAGGACCGTGATAATCTGCAAATCTGGTCTTGCTTGACGCAGAAGGAAGAGTTGGAGTTGGTAGCCCGTAGCATCCGTCAAAAAATACATGAAAATCCAGGCTTGAGTTACAAGCATTTTCGGATTCTGTTGGGAGATGTGGCTTCATATCAGTTGTCCTTAAAGACCATTTTTGACCAGTACCAGATTCCTTTCTATCTTGGTAGAAGCGAATCTATGGCTCATCATCCCTTGACCCAGTATGTGGAATCTATTTTACGTTTAAAACGCTACCGTTTCCGTCAGGAGGATTTGATTAATCTCCTCAGAACAGGCTTGTATACTGACCTCAGTCAAACTGAAATTGATGCTTTCGAGCAATATCTCCGCTATCTTGGTATCAACGGCTTGCCAGCCTTTCAGCAAACCTTCACCAAATCCCACCATGGAAAGTTTGATTTGGAACGCTTGAATGCCATTCGTTTGAGAGTTTTGGAGCCCCTTGAAACTTTGTTTGCCAGCCGGAAACAGAAGACCGAAAATCTCTTGCAAAAGTGGAGTACTTTTCTAAAAAATGCTGCTTTAAGCAAGCAGATGCAAGGTTTAACATCCACTATGGAAGCTCCTGAACAGGAAAGACAAGCCGAAGTTTGGAAAGCTTTCTGTCACGTTTTAGAACAATTTGCGACCGTTTTTGATGGTTCACAAGTTAGTCTGGAGGACTTCCTAGCCTTGCTCCACTCTGGGTTGAGCTTGTCTCAGTATCGCACCATTCCAGCGACAGTGGACACTGTTCTGGTGCAGAGTTACGATTTGATTGCACCACTGACTGCTGACTTTGTCTATGCCATTGGACTAACTCAGGATCATTTACCAAAAATCGCGCAAAATACTAGCCTTTTGACAGATGAAGAAAGACAAAGCCTAAACCAAGCGACAGAAGAAGGAGCACGATTGCTGATTGCAAGCAGTGAAAACCTCAAGAAAAATCGCTATACCATGCTTTCTTTAGTCAATGCTGCCCGTAAGCAGTTGATTTTGTCAGCACCAACTCTTCTCAATGAAAACGAGAGCAAGGAATCTGCCTATCTTCATGAATTGGTAAGTTTTGGATTTAGCAGAAGAGAAAAGAGAATGAACCATAAAAATCTTAGCAAAGAAGATATGGGTTCTTATCACAGTCTCTTGTCTAGTCTCGTTGCCTATCATCAGCAAGCTGCTTCTAGTAAAAATGAACAAGATTTAACTTTTGTCACGGTCTTAGCGCGTGTCATGGGTAAAAAACTAGATCAAAAAGGCCTTACAAATCCAGCTATCCCAACTAGTCCAAGTAGCAAACCATTAGAGAAAGAGACCTTGCAGGCTCTCTATCCAGCTGACAAAGAGTTTTACCTGTCTACCTCTGGTTTGACGGAGTTTTATCGCAATGAATACAGTTATTTCCTCCGTTATGTCTTAGGTTTGCAGGAAGAATTGTGCCTTCGTCCAGATGCTCGCAGTCATGGGAATTTCTTGCATCGTATTTTTGAACGTGCCTTGAAACTGCCTGCAGAAAATCCGTTTGACCACCGTCTGGAACAAGCTATTAAGGAAACCAGTCAAGAACGGGAATTTGAAGCCATTTATCAAGAAAGTTTGGAAGCCCAGTTTACCAAGGAAGTTCTTCTTGATGTCGCTAGGACCACTGGCCACATCCTACGTCATAATCCAGCCATTGAGACCATTCAGGAAGAGGCAACATTTGGCGGCAGAGACCAACCCTTTATCCAGTTGGATAATGGTCGCAGTGTCCATGTGCGAGGCAAGGTGGACCGAATTGACCGTTTGAAAGCTGATGGAGCGCTAGGAGTGGTAGACTATAAGTCAAGTTTGACTCAGTTCCAGTTTCCTCATTTCTTTAATGGTCTTAATTCCCAACTGCCAACCTATCTTGCTGCCCTTAAAGGAGAAGGGGAGCAGAACTTTTTCGGTGCTATGTACTTGGAAATGGCTGAACCTGTCCAATCTTTATTAGCTGTTAAAAGTTTAGCTGGAGCGGTAGTAGAAGCCAGCAAGTCTATGAAATACCAGGGACTCTTTTTAGAGAAAGAAAGTAGTCATTTAGGCGAATTTTACAATAAATACAAGGCAAATCAGCTGACAGACGAGGAATTCCAGCTCTTACTAGACTATAATGCCCATCTTTACAAGAAGGCAGCTGAGAAGATTTTACAAGGTCAGTTCGCCATCAATCCATACACAGAGAACGGAAGAAGTATTGCCCCATACGTCCAGCAACATCAGGCTATTACTGGCTTTGAAGCTAATTACCATTTGGGTCAAGCACGTTTCCTAGAAAAGTTAGACCTAGCGGATGGCAAACGACTGGTCGGAGAAAAACTCAAGCAAGCTTGGTTTGAAAAAATGAGAGAGGAGTTGAATCGATGAAGCCTATTCCCTTTTTAACTGAGGAAGAAATTCAAAAATTGCAAGAAGCAGAAGCGAGTTCGAGCAAGGAACAGAAGAAAACAGCCGAGCAAATCGAAGCCATCTACACTTCTGGTCAAAATATCCTCGTTTCAGCGTCTGCTGGTTCTGGAAAGACTTTTGTTATGTCCGAGCGCATTCTGGACCAATTGGCGCGTGGTGTGGCAATCAGTCAACTCTTTATCTCAACCTTTACCGTTAAGGCTGCTACCGAACTCAAGGAACGCTTGGAGAAAAAAATCAGCCAACAAATCCAAGAAACCGATGATGTCGATCTCAAACAACACTTGGGACGACAGTTGGCAGATCTGCCAAACGCGGCCATCGGAACCATGGACTCCTTCACACAAAAGTTCCTCGGCAAACATGGCTATCTGATTGATATTGCACCCAATTTTCGTATTCTACAAAATGAAAGCGAACAGTTAATCTTAAAAAACGAAGTTTTTCATCAGGTGTTTGAAGAGCATTACCAAGGTGAAAACAAAGAGAACTTTAGTCGTTTGGTGAAGAATTTTGCTGGTCGAGGCAAGGATGAACGTGGTCTGCGCCAGCAAGTCTACAAAATTTATGACTTCCTCCAATCCACCAGTAATCCTCAGAAATGGCTGAGTGAGTCTTTCCTCAAAGGATTTGAAGAAGCTGATTTTACTAGTGAAAAAGAAAAACTGACTGAGCAAATCAAGCAGGCGCTTTGGGATTTGGAAAGCTTTTTCCGTTATCATCTGGATAATGATGCCAAGGAGTTTCCCAAAGCTGCCTATTTAGAAGCTGTTCAAGATGTTTTGGATGAAATCGGTTCTCTAAATCACGTGTCTGATAGTCAGGCTTATCAAGCAGTGCTTGCGCGTGTTGTCGCCATCTCGAAGGAGAAAAATGGTCGGGCTCTAGCTAACTCTAGTCGTAAGGCTGATTTGAAGCCACTTGCAGATACCTATAACGAGGAGAGAAAATCCCAGTTTGCAAAACTTGGACAACTGGCGGATCAGATAACAATTCTCGACTATCAAGAGCGTTATCATGGAAACACCTGGGAGCTAGCTAAAACCTTCCAAACCTTTATGAGTGATTTTGTGGAGGCTTATCGTGAACGTAAACGTGATGAAAATGCCTTTGAATTTGCTGATATCAGCCATTACACCATTGAAATTCTAGAGAAGTTCCCACAAGTTCGTGATGCATATCAGGAGCGATTCCATGAAGTCATGGTCGATGAGTATCAGGATACCAACCACATTCAAGAACGGATGCTGGAATTGCTGTCGAATGGTCATAATCGCTTTATGGTGGGGGATATCAAGCAGTCCATCTACCGTTTCCGTCAGGCAGATCCACAGATTTTCAATGAAAAATTCCAACGTTATGCGCATAATCCTCAAGAAGGCAAGTTGATACTTCTTAAAGAAAATTTCCGCAGTAGTTCAGAAGTGCTATCGGCAACCAACGATGTTTTTGAACGCCTCATGGACCAAGAAGTCGGTGAAATTAACTACGACAGCATGCACCAGCTTGTTTTTGCCAATACCAAACTGACTCCCAACCCTGAGAACGAGGCAGAATTTCTTCTCTACGATAAGGACGATAGTGGGCAAGAGCAAGAAGAGAGCCAAGTAGAAACAAAACTCACAGGTGAAATGCGCTTAGTCATCAAGGAAATCCTGAAGCTCCATCAAGAGAAAGGTGTGGCCTTTAAGGAAATTGCCCTTTTGACTTCCAGTCGCAGTCGTAATGACCAGATACTCCTAGCTCTGTCTGAGTACGGGATTCCTGTAAAAACAGATGGAGAACAAAATAATTACCTCCAATCTCTAGAAGTGCAAGTCATGCTAGACACTCTTCGTATTATTCACAATCCCCTGCAAGACTATGCCTTGGTTGCGCTTATGAAGTCTCCAATGTTTAGCTTTGATGAGGACGAGTTAGCACGCTTGTCTCTTCAGAAAGCAGCTGATAAAGTCCAAGAGAATCTTTATGAGAAACTGCTTCATGCTCAAAAACGGGAAACTGAGCGGAAAGAGTTAATTTATTCAGCTTTAGCGGAAAAACTAAGCCAATTCATGGATATTTTGGATTCTTGGCGCTTATATGCCAAAACCCACTCCCTTTATGACTTGATTTGGAAGATTTACAACGATCGTTTTTACTATGATTATGTTGGAGCCTTGCCTAATGGTCCTGCCAGACAAGCCAATCTCTATGCCTTAGCTTTGAGAGCAGACCAGTTTGAAAAAAGTAATTTCAAGGGCTTGTCTCGTTTTATTCGAATGATTGATCAGGTTTTGGAAGCACAGCATGATCTTGCAAGTGTAGCCGTCGCACCGCCTAAAGACGCAGTGGAACTCATGACCATTCACAAGAGTAAAGGTCTGGAGTTTCCTTATGTCTTTATCCTCAACATGGATCAGGACTTCAATAAACAAGACTCTATGTCAGACGTCATTCTCAGTCGTCAGAATGGGCTTGGTGTCAAATACATTGCCAAGGTGGAAACAGGAGCAGTAGAAGCACACTATCCTAAAACCATTAAACTCTCCATTCCTAGCCTTACTTATACGCAGAATGAAGAAGAATTGCACCTGGCTAGCTATTCAGAGCAGATGCGTCTGCTGTATGTTGCCATGACGAGAGCTGAGAAAAAGCTTTATCTTGTCGGTAAGGGCTCTCGTGAAAAGCTGGAAGCCAAGGAATATCTAGCTGCTGAAAACGGAAAACTAGATAAAAATACCAGACTGCAAGCAAGAAATTTCCAAGATTGGATCTGGGCTATCACTAAAGTATTTGCCAAAGATCATCTCAACTTTAGCTATCTTTTTGTTGGTGAAGACCAGCTGACCAGAGAAGCTATTGGTCAATTGGAAAACAGGAGTCCTCTACAAGATAGCTCTCAAGCAGACAATCGTCAGTCAGAAATCATCAAAGAAGCCCTTGAAATGCTAAAAGAAGTAGAAGTCTATAATACTCTGCACCATGCGGCTATTGAACTCCCTAGTGTCCAAACTCCTAGCCAAATCAAGAAATTCTATGAACCGGTTATGGATATGGAAGGTGTTCAAATTGCTAACCAAACCAAATCACCAGAGAAACATATCAGCTTCGATTTACCAGATTTTTCAACTAAAGAAAAGGTAACGGGAGCGGAGATTGGTAGTGCAACCCACGAACTCATGCAGCGAATTGACCTCAGTCAGCAACCAACACTTGCTAGCCTGATAGAAACTCTGAAACAAGTTCAAACGAGTCCAGCTGTCAGAGACAAGATCAATCTTGCGAAAATCCTAGCTTTCTTTGACACACCACTTGGTCAGGAGATTCTCGCTAACACAAATCATCTCTATCGAGAGCAACCTTTCTCCATGCTCAAACGAGACCAAAAGAGTCAGGAAGATTTTGTTGTCCGTGGTATCCTTGATGGATATCTGCTTTTCGAGGATCGTATCGTTCTTTTTGACTATAAGACAGACCGCTATGATGAACCAAGTCAACTCATAGCCCGCTATCGTGGGCAGTTAGCCCTCTACGGAGAAGCTTTATCACGAGCCTATTCGATTGAAAATATTGAGAAATACCTGATTTTACTCGGCAAAGATGAGGTTCAAGTTGTAAAAGTATAATTTATACTCTTCGAAAATCTCTTCAAACCTCGTCAGCTTCACCTTGCCGTACTCAAGTACAGCCTGCGGCTAGCTTCCTAGTTTACTCTTTGATTTTCATTGAGTATTAGAAAGGAGACCTCATGCCACTTCCAGTTAGAAAATCCCTGCATGATGCAGTTTTACAAGCTTCTCAAGCAAATACTTGGGATCAAGCTACCAAGGAATGGAATGAAGTTTCCTTGATTTTTAATGGCATTGGTCGTAGCAATTGTATCTGCGGAAATGCTATTAAATACGCTTACGAACTCTTTAACAATGTCACAGGACAACGTCTCTTTCCTATCGGTAGTGACTGTGTTCGCCATTTTCATCGATTAAGCCTTGACCAGCAGTTAGAAGAGGAAGAAAAACTTCTCAGAAAGCTTGAAAATCTGACTAGAAAAGTCAAGAAAATAGAAAAAATCAAGGTCAATAAAAGTGACTTTGACGAACGACTTCTAAAATGGTTTTGGGAAAAA
The DNA here is from genome assembly GCA_963534275.1 of uncultured Streptococcus sp. GTDB lineage: Bacteria > Bacillota > Bacilli > Lactobacillales > Streptococcaceae > Streptococcus. The sequence continues at coordinate 10,400 of CAUSRF010000023.1, read as the reverse complement.
GGTGTCTTCAAAGCCAATCGTGGCAATCAGTTTACACCTGAGAAAGATTACCAGCTTTTTCTAGAAGTCTTTCAAGGAGGAAGTTGGACTAAGGCTGAGCCAAAAAAGAAGGCACGTCTGGAAGAAGTCCTTGAAAAGTGTATCAAACCTTTTCTACTTGGGAAGTCTGATCACCAACTCTACCTTGTTAAACTAGGCAAGGAGAAAATAAACTACGAGCAGCATTTACGGATTCAGGCAGAGAAAGAACGCAGAAAGAGAGATAAAATCGCCAAGAAATATGCAGACAATCTGGTTCTAGCCATGGGGCCTGCTGAACGCGCCTATCAAGATTACTTTGGTTTTACAGAAACCCTAACCCAAGAAGAACGAAAGTGGGAAAAAATTCTTTTTGGAAAGAATAGAGAAGAACGTGCTCTCAAGGCAAAGCAAAATCAAAAAGAGCTTGAAAAAGACCAGAGAATTGCGAATCAAGATCCTCTCGAGAGAAAGCAAAAGCAGATTTGGCTTCTCAATTCTTATTTTCGTGATTTGCCAGATGAAAAAGCAAGACTCTCCCGACTCTTACTAGAATATCGAAAAACTGGAGAAGTTCCCTTTTCAGAGGATTACATGTCTGAGCATTTAATCGACTTTTTCTACAAGATGAAGGCCTTTGAGTTTGAAATTGCTCCAGATCAGGTGAGGAATTTTCTAAAAGAATGTCTAGAAGCGGACCACCTATCTTCAGCTCAATCAACTTGGATTAGAGGGATTTTGACCAACTGTCTTCAACCATTTTTAGAAAGATTAGTCATATAGAAGAATCCTACCTTGTCTATACATGGTAGGATTTAAGTATCTTCAAAGATATATTGATACAGTTGAACCACTTTCTGAAAACGTTGTGTATCCATTCTAGTTATTTTTTGAGCATTGCGCATCCGAAAATCAAAGGTATAAAGTTGAAATGGGTTGACAGCACCATCTACCTTATCCGACGAGACAGGAACGAGCAAGCTTTTTTCTGCCAAACGTTGTTGGCCATGAGTGATAGGACAGACGGCCACAAAACCAGTTTGCAAGGCATATTCTCTCCTAGAAACAACCAAAGCAGGTCGCCGTTTTTGAATTTCCCGACCAACTGATGGATCAAAGTCCAGCCAAATGATATCTTGCTTTTCAGGAATATACTCAGATTTCGCTATCAAGTGACCTTACTCCTTCAAAATCATTTGTCATTCTTAAATCAGTAATCCCATCAAAAGGATCATTTAGTTTCGGAGCCAGGACAATGACACCGTCAATCCCTTTGTAGACAACCATTTCTTGACCTTCTACCATACCCAAATTTTTAGGAATGGTCACAGTGAGAGAATTTCCCACCTTCCGAGTCTTTACCGTATTCATCACTCTACCTCCACTAAATTGTATATACAAAGTATATACCAAATAGCACATTAAGTCAAGTAAACACTAAAATACATAAATTAAGTTATGTATTTTAGTATGATTTTATTTTAGTCAAAGCCTGTGCAAAAGCATCTAATTTATGATAGAATAGATGGTGAGAAAGAAAACGTTTTATTACGTTTTTTTAGTCGGAAGGGGAAAATATTATGGCTACTATTCAATGGTTTCCGGGCCACATGTCTAAGGCTCGGCGACAAATTCAGGGGAATTTAAAATTTGTTGATTTTGTGACGATTTTGGTAGATGCACGTCTACCTTTATCTAGTCAAAACCCTATGTTGAACAAGATTGTGGGTGATAAACCCAAATTATTGATTTTGAACAAGGCAGACCTAGCTGATCCAGCAATGACAAAAGAATGGCGTCAGTACTTTGAATCACAGGGAATTCAAACACTGGCCATCAATTCCAAAGAGCAAGTTACTGTAAAAGTTGTGACTGATGCAGCGAAAAAGCTCATGGCTGATAAGATTGCACGCCAGAAAGAACGCGGTATCAAGATTGAAACCTTGCTGACTATGATTATCGGAATTCCAAACGCTGGTAAATCAACCCTGATGAATCGTTTGGCTGGAAAAAAAATTGCGGTTGTCGGCAATAAACCAGGTGTTACCAAGGGGCAACAATGGCTCAAAACCAATAAAGACCTTGAAATCTTAGACACACCAGGTATTCTCTGGCCTAAGTTTGAAGATGATACTGTCGCACTTAAACTAGCCTTAACTGGAGCTATTAAGGATCAGTTGCTTCCAATGGATGAAGTGACCATTTTTGGTCTCAATTATTTCAAAGAACATTATCCAGAAAAACTAGCTGAACGCTTCAAACAAATGAAAATTGAAGAAGAAGCTCCTGTAATCATCATGGATATGACACGTGCTCTTGGTTTCCGAGACGACTACGACCGTTTTTATAGCCTCTTCGTGAAGGAAGTCCGTGATGGAAAGCTCGGTAATTATACCTTAGATACATTGGACGACATCGATGACGACGATTAAAGAAATCAAAGAACTTCTTGCTACTGTCAAAGACTTAGACAATCCCCTTTTTCTTGAACTGGAAAAAGATAGCCGAACTGGAGTTCAAAAGGAAATCAGCAAGCGTAGAAAAAGCATTCAGGCAGAACTGGATGAAGACCTTCGCTTAGAATCTGTGCTCTCCTATGAAAAAGAGCTTTATAAACAAGGATTAAGCTTAATAGCAGGTGTTGATGAGGTTGGTCGTGGTCCTCTTGCTGGACCTGTAGTCGCTGCAGCGGTAATCTTGCCTAAAAATTGTAAGATTAAAGGCCTTAACGATAGCAAAAAAATCCCTAAAAAGAAACATGCGGAGATTTTTCAAGCCGTTCAAGACCAAGCTTTATCAATCGGCATTGGAATCATGGATAATCAAGTCATTGACCAAGTCAATATCTATGAAGCGACCAAACTCGCCATGAAAGAAGCAATCTCTCAGCTCGACCCACAACCTGAGCACCTCTTGATAGATGCTATGAAACTGGATTTACCAATTTCCCAAACAGCAATTATCAAGGGAGATGCTAAGTCGCTCTCTATCGCAGCCGCGTCCATAGTTGCCAAAGTGACACGGGATAGTTTAATGAAGGATTATGACAACCAGTTTCCTGGATATGATTTCGCTGCAAATGCTGGATATGGAACAGCAAAACACTTAGAAGGCCTTGATAAACTAGGAGTTACTCCCATTCATCGGACCAGTTTTGAACCGATAAAATCACTGGTTTCAGCAAATAAAGAAAGTTAAGTTGGAGGAAATGATTATGGAGGAACAGTCAGAAATACTCCGGTCCAAGAAAGAATTTGACTTTGCCTCAAGTACCATATTATCCCAAGTTGGGCGAGGAATTATCGTCGGGCTAGTTGTCGGGCTCATTGTCGGATCTTTTCGTTTCTTAATCGAAAAAGGCTTCCACCTGATACAAGGCCTCTATCAAGATCAAGCGCACCTAGTGCGCAATCTTTTTGTCCTTTTTCTATTTTACATACTCATCTGCTGGCTCAGTGCTAAATTAACTCGCTCAGAGAAAGATATCAAAGGCTCAGGGATCCCACAAGTTGAGGCCGAATTAAAAGGACTCATGTCGCTTAATTGGTGGAGTGTTCTCTGGAAGAAATATATTCTAGGTATTCTAGCTATTGCCAGTGGCCTTATGCTAGGTCGGGAAGGGCCAAGTATTCAACTTGGAGCAGTTGGTGGTAAAGGTATAGCCAAGTGGCTCAAATCCAGTCCAGTAGAGGAACGATCCTTGATTGCTAGTGGAGCTGCTGCAGGATTAGCCGCTGCCTTTAATGCACCGATAGCAGGTCTCCTCTTTGTTATTGAAGAAGTCTATCATCACTTTTCAAGATTTTTCTGGGTCTCCACTCTAGCAGCCAGCATTGTAGCAAACTTTGTCTCTCTACTCATATTTGGCCTAACGCCCGTACTGGATATGCCTGACAATATCCCTCTCATGACTCTAGATCAGTATTGGATATATCTTTTCATGGGTATTTTTCTCGGATTATCAGGTTTTCTTTATGAGAAGGCTGTACTAAATGTCAGCAAAGTATATGACTGGCTTGGTCAAAAAATCCATTTAGATAGAGCTTATTATCCACTCTTAGCTTTTATCCTTATCATACCAGTAGGAATTTTTCTGCCACAAATTCTCGGTGGTGGAAATCAACTAGTTCTTTCCCTAACTGAGCAAAACTTTAGTTTTCAAGTCTTACTCGCCTACTTTCTGATTCGCTTTGTTTGGAGCATGATAAGTTACGGAAGTGGATTACCTGGTGGAATTTTCCTACCTATCCTGGCTCTTGGTTCCTTACTTGGTGCCCTAGTTGGCGTTATTTATGTTAATCTTGGTCTTGTCAGTCAGGAACAATTTCCAATATTTATCATTTTAGGAATGAGTGGCTACTTTGGAGCAATATCTAAGGCCCCCCTAACAGCTATGATCCTTGTAACCGAAATGGTAGGAGACATCCGAAATCTCATGCCCCTCGGACTTGTTACATTGGTAGCCTACATTATCATGGATTTACTAAAGGGAGCCCCAGTATACGAGGCTATGCTTGAGAAAATGCTACCAGAAGAAGTGACAGATGAAGGAGAAGTAACTCTTATCGAAATCCCTGTTTCAGATAAAATAGCTGGAAAACAAGTCCATGAACTCAACTTACCACACAACGTCCTCATCACAACTCAAGTCCATAATGGCAAAAGCCAAACAGTTAATGGCTCAACCAGAATGTATCTGGGCGATATGATACATTTAGTTATTCCAAAAAGTGAAATTGGGAAAGTCAAAGATTTGTTGTTGTAGTATTATTACATAATTTAAATTATGTAATAAAATCATGTCGTGGGAATTTTGTTGATTTTGATAAGGAAGGATATGCATCATAATGAAAATACTCGATGTGTTATATAAATTTTATGGTGATTTTTATTTTATTAAAGAAAAATGGAATGAAAAATACGAAGGCATTCTTATCAAGATAAAGAAAGAGCAAGGATATAAAAGATGCCGCTTAGCAAAGAAAACACCGAAAAAAGAAGGATATTTTACCGTTTTCTGGAAAAAAGACCAAGATAACAAGAACGTTCCTTATACTAATGAAGAGCTTGGAACTGAGCTGATTATCGTTGTCATCGATAAAGATAAGCTGGGACTATTTATTATTCCAAAAGAGGTGGCTATTCATAAAAAAATTCTCTCAACAACAAATTGCAAAGGAAAAATGTCTATGAGATTTTATCCTCCTTGGTGCACAAATTTAAATAAAACAGCTCGGGCAACACAAAAATGGCAACTGGATTATTTTCAAAAAATCGAATTAGAAGAATAAATTTTTGGTAAAACAATTAAGTCTATTTTTAAATCTATAGAGATTGCATAATTTAAGTTATATATTTTTTGATATACTTGTATAATTTTTAAGATGTTTTTAAAGCTATTAAAAGGAGTTCCAATGAAAAGAAACAAGGCTCTTTTAGTTTATTTGATAGGAACTTTTAGCCAGTTGTTATCGGTTTGCCTAGTTGTATTTTCTTTGAATTATTACGGTTTTCATTCAAATTTAGTAAATTTTTTTGGAATTATGATAGGTGGCATTTCGACATCCTTATGGGGAAGCATAGTTGCCGTTCGGTATTATCAGATTAATTTAAAGAAAATAGTAAAAGATTTTTTTAACATTCATACTAGTTATAAACATTATTTATTAGCATTTTTGCTAGTTATTCTTGATTTCTCTTTTCTATTATTTGGTGGAAAAATCAAACAATTTATTTGGTTTTTCCCTTTTCTGATGTTTTTAAAATTTGTTTTATATGGTGGTTTGGAAGAAATAGGTTGGAGATACGTATTTCAGCCGATTTTACAAGAAAAGTTGCAATATTTTCAAGCAACAATCTTAACATTTTTTATCTGGTCAATTTGGCATTTGTTATTCTTTTATATAGATGGTTCCCTAGTCTGTCTTCAAATTGTCCCTTTTTTATTTGGATTGCTTACAAATTCTTTCATGCTTTCAGCTCTTTATTTAAAAACAGAAAATCTCTGGATTTGTGTTATGACACATTCAATTATAAATGTTCTTTCTCAATTAACTATCAGTGAAGATCGTTCCGAAAGCTATCTAATCAGAATTATTGTCATTTTTGCATCATGTTATCTGGTCAAGTCCAGCAAAGTTAAACATAAAACGGGTTAGTACTTAGAATGGTTCAAAACATTATATTTATGTATACAATAGAGACAATAAGAGTTAAATCATTGATACATTTAAATGACTAGCATAAATATTAGAGTGTCTAAAAGAGCATTTAGTCATGCCAGAATATGCCCACGAAGCTATGAATTTTCAAGCCAATGATCGAGTCTATAATTTGCTCTGTGGTAGCAAAATTCCATTTCGATATGTAGAAAAATAAGTTATAGAATAAAATAACAATCAGTAGATCCGTAAGATTTGCTGATTGTTATTGTTTTTAAAAGGTATATATTATAGGAAGGAAAACAAAATAGTTCTATATATCCTCTATGATATCTTTCCGAAAAACTATAATTTTCTTGAAAAATAAATAAGTCTATGCTATACTACTAGTAGACTTATTTATGGAGAAAATCATGAAACGTGAGATTTTACTGGAACGAATCGACAAACTAAAACAAATCATGCCCTGGTATGTTCTGGAATACTACCAATCTAAGCTTGCTATCCCTTATAGTTTTACAACCTTGTACGAATACCTCAAGGAATACGATCGATTTTTTAACTGGGTTTTAGAGTCTGGGATTTCAAACGCTGATAAAATAGCTGATATTCCTTTATCGGTCTTGGAAAACATGTCAAAGAAAGACATGGAATCCTTTATCCTTTATCTACGAGAACGTCCTTTGCTAAACGCCAATACAACCAAACAAGGTGTCTCTCAGACAACCATCAATCGGACCTTGTCAGCATTGTCCAGTCTTTATAAGTATCTGACCGAGGAAGTTGAAAATGACCAAGGAGAGCCTTATTTCTATCGCAATGTAATGAAGAAAGTTTCAACCAAGAAAAAGAAAGAAACCCTTGCTGCCAGAGCTGAAAACATCAAGCAAAAACTTTTTTTAGGTGATGAAACAGAAGGTTTTCTAACTTATATCAATCAGGAGTACCCTCAACAGCTCTCTAACCGTGCTCTCTCATCATTCAATAAAAATAAAGAACGCGATTTGGCTATTATCGCCCTTCTCTTGGCGTCTGGTGTTCGCTTATCTGAAGCAGTTAATCTGGATCTAAGAGACTTGAATCTGAAGATGATGGTCATTGATGTCACTCGAAAAGGGGGAAAACGTGACTCGGTCAATGTTGCTGCCTTTGCTAAGCCTTATCTAGAAAATTATCTCGCCATTCGAAATCAGCGCTATAAGACAGAAAAGTCAGATACAGCACTCTTTCTGACACTCTACCGAGGAGTTCCTAATCGTATCGATGCTTCCAGTGTTGAGAAAATGGTTGCTAAGTATTCTGAGGAATTCAAAGTGCGTGTGACTCCCCACAAACTGCGCCATACGCTAGCAACCAGGCTCTATGATGCTACTAAATCGCAAGTTTTGGTTAGCCATCAGCTAGGACATGCCAGCACACAAGTCACTGACCTCTATACCCATATCGTCAATGATGAACAAAAGAATGCTTTGGATAGTTTATGAAATAATACATAATTTATAATTACGTGTACTACGCCACAAAAAAAGAAGTTGTATATTTTAGCAACTTCTTTTTTCTTTTTATCCTACTACTGCTTCAGCGATTTCTTCTCGGCTGATACCCGCGAAGTAGCGTGTAATATCAATAGTTTCTAGTGCCTTAAGGACATCTTTTCGTTCGTATTTCACTCCACGAAGGACATCTTCTACAGCTGCTACGTCTTCGATACCAAAGAAGTCACCATAAATCTTGATGTCTTGGATTTTTGATTCGAGAACATTAGCAAAGACTTCAACTTTACCACTAGTGAATTTTGTTCCACGACGGACGTTAAATTCAGGTGATTTACCGTAGTTCCAGTCCCAAGTTCCAAACTTGGTATCCTTGATGCGATTGATTTCAGCCAATTCTTCCTCAGAAAAAACGTATTCTGTCATCTCTGGGTACTCTTTTTTCATATATTCCAATAGCAAATCACGGAATTCTTCAACTGTGATTTTTTCTGGTAATTCATTGATAATATTGGTTACACGGGCACGGACGGATTTCACACCTTTTGACTCAAATTTATCTTTTGAAACTTTCAGAGCATTGGCAAGGACTGACAAATCAACATCGAAGAGCAAGCAACCATGGTGCATGATACGTCCATTGATATAGGCTTGGGCATTTCCACAGAATTTCTTACCGTCAATTTCTAAGTCATTACGTCCTGTAAATTCAGCTTTAACACCAAGTTGAGCCAAGGTATTGATAACTGGAGTTGAGAAGCTCTTAAAGTCAAAAGCCTTGTTTTCATCTTCTTTTGAGATGATTGTGTAGTTGAGGTTGTTTAGATCGTGGTAAACAGCTCCACCACCGCTGATACGGCGGACTACCTCAATGCCATGTTCTCGAACATAATCACGGTTGATTTCTTCGATAGTGTTTTGGTGACGCCCAACAATAATAGATGGTTTGTTAATCCAAAGTAGGAAAATTTGATCCTCATCCAAAAGGTGTTTAAAGGCATATTCTTCCAATGCTATATTAAAGGCGGTGTCGTTCGAATGATTGATAATATATTTCATGATATCCCTTTATACGATAGAGACTGGAAAATACCTTTCCAGTCTATTCTATCTTCGATTTATTTTTTCTTAGGTGAATGGATGGCCATTCCTAGAACATCTGCAAATGCTTCGTACATCACTTCAGAGTAGGTTGGGTGTCCGTGGATAGTCTTCAGCATTTCTTCAACAGTGATTTCCATTTCGATAATGCTTGACGCTTCGTTGATCAATTCTGCAGCTGCAGGACCAATGATGTGAACACCAAGGATTTCTCCGTACTTCTTATCAGCGATAACTTTAACAAAACCTTGAGCTGCATCTGAGGCGATGGCACGACCGTTAGCCGCGAAGTTGAATTTACCGATAGCAACATCGTATTTCTCACGTGCTTGTTCTTCTGTCAAACCTACTGCTGCTACTTCAGGAAGAGTGTAAATGGCTGCAGGAGTCAAGTTGAGTTTCGCTACGACATGGTTTCCTTTAAGCGCATTCTCAGCGGCAACTTCACCCATACGGAAGGCTGCGTGAGCCAACATCTTGGTACCATTGATGTCACCTGGAGCATAGATACCCGGAACAGAAGTTTCCATGTATTCGTTGACCTTGATGCGACCACGATCCAATTCAAACTCAACATCGCCAATTCCTTCAAGATCTGGTACACGACCGATTGAAAGAAGAGCTTTATTTGCAATGATATCGTCTTTTCCTTCAACCTTGATACGAAGTTGACCATTTTCTTCGATGATTTCTTGCAATTTTGTACCTGTTAAGATGGTCATTCCTTTACGCTCAAGGATCAAGCGAAGGTTCTTAGAAACTTCAGCATCCATAGCTGGAACGATACGGTCCATCATTTCGATAACAGTTACTTTTGAACCAAAGGTCATGAAGGCCTGACCGAGTTCGATACCGACAACTCCACCACCGATGATAACAAGGCTTTCTGGAACTTCGTTCATTTCAAGAATGTCATCACTGGTCATCACGAGTGAAGATTCCATACCAGGAACGTTGATCTTGCTGACTTTTGAACCACCAGCAAGGATGATTTTCTTGGTTTCAAGCAATTCTGAACCATTAACCAAGACATTCTTATCTTTAGTAATAGTACCAACACCCTTATGAACAGTAACTCCGTAGCTACGAAGAAGACCTGCAACTCCACCTACCAAAGTATTGACAACCTTAGACTTGGTTTCAAGGAGTTTGTCCATATCTACAGTGAAGTTTGGATTTTCAATGACAATACCACGGTTTGCTGCATGACCGATGTTTTCGATGATTTCAGCGTTGTGAAGGTAGGTCTTGGTTGGGATACATCCACGGTTCAAGCAGGTTCCACCGAGTTCAGATTTTTCAACAAGGGCAACCTTACCACCAAGTTGAGCAGCTTTAATCGCCGCCACATAACCAGCAGGACCTCCACCAATCACAACGATATCAAAGGCATCATCGCTCTTACCATCGTCGTTTGAGGCACTAGCTGCAGGTGCAGGTTTTGATTCTGGCGCAGCTGCTCCAGCTGTTGGGATGTTTTCCCCTTCTTCTCCAAGGTAACCAATAACTTCAGTTACTGGAACAGTTTCACCATCTCCTTTAAGGATGGCAATCAAGTATCCATCTTCTTCGGCTTCCAATTCCATGCTGACTTTGTCAGTCATGATTTCCAAAAGGATTTCTCCTT
>CAUSRF010000022.1:0-19368 GCA_963534275.1 uncultured Streptococcus sp. | reverse complement strand
TACGCACAACAACTAAATTGGCTCTTGCAACTCTAGGAAATGACGCTGGAGTTATCGGAGCAGCATCACTTGTATTGCAATAAAATAAAAAAGGAGAAAATTGCTTTCCAGAAGCGAGTGATTTTCCTCCTTTCTTTTTTTATGCTATACTAGTTAGGACAATAAATGAGGTGAGAGTAAATGACAAAAGCAGATACGATTTTTAAAGAGAATATTGAACGAATCCTCAAAGACGGTGTCTTTTCTGAACAAGCACGTCCCAAATACAAGGATGGGACTGTTGCCAACTCCAAGTACGTAACGGGTGCCTTTGCAGAGTATGATTTGTCAAAGGGTGAATTTCCCATTACAACCCTACGTCCAATTGCCATCAAATCAGCTATCAAAGAAGTTCTCTGGATTTACCAAGACCAGTCAAATAGCCTAGAAGTGCTAAATAGCAAGTACAATGTTCACTACTGGAATGACTGGGAAGTGGGAGATACGGGAACTATTGGTGAGCGCTATGGGGCGGTCGTTAAGAAACACGACATCATTAATAAGATTCTCAAGCAGTTGGAGGCTAACCCTTGGAATCGCCGTAATATCATCTCTCTTTGGGATTATCAGGCATTTGAGGAGACAGATGGCCTTCTTCCATGCGCCTTTCAGACCATGTTTGATGTCCGTCGAGTAGATGGGGAAATCTATCTGGATGCAACCTTGACCCAGCGTTCTAATGACATGCTAGTTGCTCACCACATCAACGCTATGCAGTATGTGGCTCTTCAGATGATGATTGCCAAGCATTTTGGTTGGAAGGTTGGAAAGTTCTTTTACTTCATCAACAACCTCCATATCTATGATAATCAGTTTGAACAAGCTCAGGAATTGCTTGGTCGTGAGCCGTCAAACTGCCAACCACGTTTGGTCTTGAATGTGCCAGATGGGACCAATTTCTTTGATATCAAAGCAGAAGACTTTGAGTTGGTTGACTATGATCCAGTCAAGCCACAGCTGAAGTTTGATTTGGCTATTTAATAACAACAAAAGAAGTTGAGATTTCTCAACTTCTTTTGTTGTTTAATGTGATACGCGACGGCGAGCTGCTTTTTTGCGGTTTTCTTCGATGAAAGCTGCTTTTTGCTCTTCTGGCTCAATCACTTTCTTTTTAATTGCGTATACTGCACCTGCAACGGCAGCGACAGTTCCTGCGACACCTGTTACAAGACCTTTAGCGAATCCTTTAGCCATGAGTCTTCCTCCTTTATCTTCCCGATCAGCCAGGCTCCTTAAGTGGTAGCATTTTTCTGACTGACCTTTTTGTGATATAATAATAGTAACGAAAAAATGGGAATTTTTCAAGGAAAAAAGATGAAAATAAAAATAATTGTAATTGTTGGACCGACTGCTGTTGGAAAGACAGCCCTTGCTATTGAAGTAGCCAAGCGCTTTGGTGGAGAGGTAGTCAGCGGTGACAGTCAGCAAGTATACAGAGGGCTGGATATTGGGACGGCCAAGGCTAGCCCAGAGGAGCAAGCTGCTGTTTCTCATCATTTGATTGATGTCAGAGAGGTGACCGAGTCTTACTCGGCTTTTGATTTTGTTTCAGAAGCTAAAAAGGCTATAGAGGACATTCAAAGTCGAGGAAAACTGGCTATTATTGCTGGTGGAACAGGGCTTTATATCCAGAGCTTGCTGGAAGGCTACCATCTGGGTGGAGAGACGCCCCATGAGGAGATTTTAGCCTATCGAGCTAGTTTAGAGCCTTATTCAGATGAAGAATTAGCCCATCTTGTGGAGCAAGCAAATCTTGAAATTCCCCAGTTTAACCGTCGTCGTGCTATGCGATCCTTGGAAATCGCCCATTTTGCTCAGGATTTGGAAAATCAAGAGTCCTTGTATGAACCATTGATTATCTGCCTAGATGATGAACGAAGTCAGCTTTATGAACGTATCAACCACAGAGTGGATCTGATGTTTGAGACTGGGCTTTTGGATGAGGCTAAGTGGCTTTTTGACCATTATCCAGATGTGCAGGCTGCCAAAGGCATTGGCTACAAGGAACTTTTTCCTTATTTCCGTGGGGAGCAGACTCTGGAGGAAGCCAGCGAGAGTCTCAAACAGGCGACGCGTCGTTTTGCCAAGCGCCAGTTGACCTGGTTCCGTAATCGCATGCAGGTGACCTTTTATCAGATAGGAGAGTCTGGAGTGAAGGACCGCATTCTAAGCCAGATTGAGGAGTTTTTGAATGATTGAAACGGAGAAAAAAGAGGAACGAGTCCTGCTCATTGGTGTGGAACTGCAAGGCATGGATAATTTTGACCTCTCCATGGAAGAGTTGGCCAGTCTGGCTAAGACAGCTGGGGCAGTCGTAGTAGATAGTTACAGACAAAAACGTGAAAAGTATGATTCTAAGACCTTTGTTGGCTCTGGTAAGTTGGAAGAGATTGCGCTCATGGTAGATGCGGAAGAAATCACAACTGTTATTGTCAACAACCGTCTGACACCAAGGCAGAATGTCAATTTGGAGGAAATTCTCGGTGTCAAAGTCATTGACCGTATGCAGCTAATTTTGGATATCTTTGCCATGAGGGCTCGAAGCCATGAAGGAAAACTCCAAGTCCACCTAGCTCAGCTCAAATATCTCTTGCCACGCTTGGTCGGTCAGGGAATTATGCTTAGTCGTCAGGCAGGGGGAATTGGTTCCCGTGGACCAGGTGAGAGCCAACTTGAGCTGAACCGTCGTAGCGTTCGCAATCAAATCACGGATATCGAGCGTCAGCTCAAGGTAGTGGAGAAAAACCGAGCTACGGTCAGAGAAAAACGTCTGGAGTCGGGTACTTTTAAGATTGGCTTGATTGGTTACACTAATGCCGGAAAATCGACTATTATGAATACTTTAACCAGCAAGACCCAGTATGAAGCAGATGAATTATTTGCGACTCTAGATGCGACGACTAAGAGTATTCATCTAGGGGGTAATCTTCAGGTGACCTTGACAGATACTGTTGGCTTTATCCAAGATTTGCCGACAGAGTTGGTGTCCAGTTTTAAGTCGACCTTGGAAGAAAGTAAGCATGTGGACCTTCTGGTTCATGTCATTGATGCCAGCAATCCTTACCACGAAGAGCATGAAAAAACAGTTCTTTCCATCATGAAAGACTTGGACATGAAAGATATTCCTCGCTTGACCATTTATAATAAAGCGGATTTGGTGGAGGACTTCACGCCTACCCAAACACCTTATGCCCTCATTTCTGCCAAGTCGGAGGATAGTCGTGAGCAGCTGCAAGCTTTATTTTTAGAGAAAATCAAAGATATTTTCGAACCCTTTACCCTACGTGTGCCTTTTTCTAAGTCCTACAAGATTCATGATTTGGAAAGTGTTGCGATTCTTGAAGATCGTGACTATCAAGAGGACGGAGAACTCATCACAGGCTACATTTCGGAGAAAAACAAATGGAGGTTAGAAGAATTTTATGACTGATATCAAAACCTTAGCTCTAAAATATGGTGGCTATACAAGTCTGGACAGGGTCTATCTAGATCAGCTTTTAGCTGGTAAGACAGAACAGGAGCAGTTGGCTCTCATTACCCCTCCACCTAGTGTCGTCAATGCCTACTTTGCTGAGCTCTACCAGAAAAAGAGTCCTGAAGCTGCGACTGATTACTTTGCAGAAGTCAGTCAGGAACTAAATCTCTACAATGCTGAACCAAGTTTTACTCTAGAAAACAAGCCCTTTATTCGCCTCAACCTATCAGGAAAATCCTTTGGCTTTTGCTATGAGAGTCAAGGTCTTGGTCGGATTTTCTCAGAAGCTGAGGAAGCAATCACTGCTGACTTGTTCTTTGAAATTGCGCAGATTTTCCCCCATCAGCTAGTCTTTGAGGAGTCTGGCAAGATCTACATGAAGGCTGCCGGAGATGAGGAAGTTGTTAGCGTGGAAAATCTTACAGATTTGACAGATTTAGAAAGCTTGGCTGATGGTCGCAAGCGTCTCAAAGGCTATAGTCAAGAGGATTTACTACAGGAAGCTAGAGCTTTTTCTGGCAAGCGCTATTTCCGATCGGAAAACCGCACGGCCATGTTATATATTGATTAATTAGAAAGTATCGAATGGATATTCAATTTTTAGGAACGGGGGCTGGTCAGCCCTCCAAAGCCCGTAATGTTTCAAGTCTTGCTCTGAAACTCTTGGACGAGATTAACGAAGTCTGGCTCTTTGACTGTGGCGAAGGAACGCAAAATCGTATTCTAGAAACTACGATTCGACCACGAAAGATCAGCAAAATCTTTATCACTCACTTGCATGGAGATCACATCTTTGGTTTACCAGGTTTCCTTTCTAGCCGTGCTTTTCAGGCCAATGAAGAGCAGACAGATTTGGAAATCTATGGACCTCAAGGGATCAAGTCATTTGTCTTAACCAGTCTTCGTGTGTCAGGTTCGCGTTTGCCTTACCGCATCCATTTCCATGAGTTTGACCAAGATTCTTTAGGAAAAATCCTTGAGACTGATAAATTCACTGTGTATGCAGAGGAGCTGGATCACACTATTTTCTGTGTTGGCTACCGTGTCATGCAAAAGGATCTTGAAGGGACCTTGGATGCTGAAAAGCTCAAGGCTGCTGGCGTCCCATTTGGCCCGCTTTTTGGAAAAATCAAAAACGGGCAGGACGTTGTTCTAGAAGATGGGACTGAAATCAAGGCTGCAGACTATATCTCAGCACCGCGTCCTGGTAAGATTATTACTATTCTGGGTGATACTCGAAAAGCCAATGCCAGTGTGCGTCTTGCTGTCAATGCCGATGTCCTGATCCATGAGTCCACTTATGGCAAGGGCGATGAAAAAATTGCTCGCAACCATGGTCATTCTACTAATATGCAGGCTGCTCAGGTTGCAGTAGAAGCAGGTGCCAAACGCCTTTTACTCAACCACATCAGCGCCCGCTTCCTTTCAAAAGATGTCAGCCAGCTCAAGAAAGACGCTGCTAGTGTTTTTGAAAATGTTCATGTGGTCAAAGACTTGGAAGAAGTGGAAGTCTAAAAGATTGAAAAAGGATAAGTATGCGTACGATTCTCATTACAGGTGCTAGTGGTGGTCTAGCCCAAGAAATGGTCAAGCTTTTGCCGAATGACCAACTGATTTTGTTAGGTAGAAACAAGGAAAAACTAGGACAACTCTACGGAAATCATTCTCATACAGAATTAGTTGAGATTGATATTACTGATGACCAAGCCCTAGAAACTTTAGTAGCTGAACTCTATCAACGATATGGCAAGATTGATGTCTTGATTAACAATGCTGGTTACGGAATATTTGAAGAATTTGACAAGATTTCTGACAAAGACATTCACCAGATGTTTGAGATCAATACTTTTGCTCTGATGAATCTGTCTCGTTGTCTTGGAGCTCGCATGAAGGAGAGAGGAAAAGGGCATATCATCAATATCGTCAGTATGGCAGGTTTGATAGCGACTAGCAAGTCCAGTCTCTATTCAGCGACCAAGTTTGCGGCTATTGGTTTTTCCAACGCTCTACGCCTCGAACTTATGCCCTATAGTATCTATGTAACGACGGTTAATCCAGGACCGATTCGCACTGCCTTTTTTGACCAGGCAGACCCGGATGGTAGCTACCTCAAGTCGGTTGACCGATTTCTCTTAGAACCAGATGCAGTCGCTAAAAAGATTGTTAAAACCATAGGAAAAAATAAACGGGAACTCAATCTTCCACTTTTGTTGAACCTAGCCCACAAATTTTATACTCTCTTCCCCAAGCTAGCTGATAAGTTGGCAGGGGAGACCTTTAATTATAAGTAAAAGAAGTTCCTTACAAAAGGAACTTCTTTATAATATTTAACGGAGTGTCAAAAAAATGTTTGTTTTTGTCCTAAATCTACATTCACATTTTTTGAATCTTCTCCAAATTTTAGAAAAAACAATCAAAATTATGATTTTTTAGTTTTAAGGATTGAAGTTATCTATATTATTTTATAGAATAGATATAAAAGACAAAAGGAGAGTTATCCGCTATCACATAAAAATGGAAGCGGTTACTAAAGGAGGTTTTTATGGATAAAAGCTATTGGAATCGTAAAAGTGTCTACAGTATTCGGAAGTTTTCTGTTGGGACATGCTCAGTACTGATTGGAACTTGCGCTGTTCTATTTGGTGCAAATCTTGCTGGAACAAGCCCTGTTTTTGCGGACGAAACGCCGATTACTGTGAATGCAGAGAAGGGTCTTGAGGAAGCAGTTCTGGAACAAGTCGCTGATACAAGTCAGACAAGTACAGTAGAGGAGACTGTGGCAAAAGAAAAGAAAGAACAAGGCCAAGTTATTAAGGAGGCGAAAGAGATTTCTAAATCTGTTGAAAAGGACACAAAAGTAGAGTTAGAAGCTTCTAGTCAAGAAAAACCTATCAAGGAAGAAGTTAAAGCTGCGACAAATGAAGAAGTGAATCAAATGATTGAAGATAGAAAAGTGAATTTTAATCAAAATTGGCACTTTAAACTCAATGCGAATCCTAAAGAAGCTGTGAAATCAGATGCAGATGTTTCGTCATGGCAAAAATTGGATCTTCCACATGACTGGAGTATCTTTAACGATTTTGACCATCAATCACCTGCCCAAAACGAAGGTGGACAGCTCAATGGGGGTGAAGCTTGGTATCGTAAGACCTTTAAACTTGATGAAAAAGACCTCAAGAAGAATGTTCGTGTGACCTTTGATGGTGTCTACATGGATTCTCAAGTCTATGTCAACGGCCAGTTAGTGGGGCATTATCCAAATGGTTATAACCAGTTCTCATATGATATCACCAAATACCTTCACAAAGATGGTCGTGAGAATGTGATTGCTGTCCATGCTGTTAACAAACAACCAAGTAGCCGTTGGTACTCAGGAAGTGGTATTTACCGTGATGTGACCTTGCAAGTGACAGATAAGGTTCATGTTGAGAAAAATGGTACAACTATCTTAACTCCGAAACTGGAAGAACAGCAACACGGCAAGGTTGAAACTCATGTGACCAGCAAAATCGTCAATACAGACGATAAAGACCATGAACTTGTGGCAGAGTATCAAATCGTTGAACGTGGTGGTCAGGCCGTAACAGGCGTGGTTCGTACAGCAAGTCGTACCTTGAAAGCACATGAGTCAACAAGCCTAGATGCTATTTTAGAAGTTGAAAAACCAAAACTCTGGACAGTTTTAAATGACAAACCTGCCTTGTATGAATTGATTACGCGTGTATATCGTGATGGTCAATTGGTGGATGCTAAGAAGGATTTGTTTGGTTACCGTTACTATCACTGGACTCCAAATGATGGTTTCTCTTTAAATGGTGAACGCATTAAATTCCATGGGGTTTCCTTGCACCATGACCACGGAGCGCTCGGAGCAGAAGAAAACTATAAGGCAGAATATCGCCGTCTCAAACAAATGAAGGAGATGGGGGTTAACTCTATTCGTACAACCCACAACCCTGCTAGTGAGCAAACCTTGCAAATCGCTGCAGAACTTGGTTTGCTCGTTCAGGAAGAGGCCTTTGATACGTGGTATAATGGCAAGAAACCTTATGACTATGGTCGTTTCTTTGAAAAAGATGCCACTCACCCAGAAGCTAGAAAAGGTGAAAAATGGTCCGACTACGATCTTCGTACTATGGTCGAAAGAGATAAAAATAACCCAGCTGTCTTCATGTGGTCAATCGGAAATGAAATCGGTGAAGCCAACGGTGATGCTCATTCTCTAGCAACTGTAAAACGTTTGGTCAAAGTTATCAAGGATGTTGATAAGACTCGTTACGTTACCATGGGAGCAGACAAGTTCCGTTTCGGTAATGGTAGTGGTGGACATGAGAAAATTGCTGATGAACTGGATGCGGTTGGATTCAACTATTCTGAAGACAACTACAAAGCCCTTCGTGCGAAACATCCAAACTGGTTGATTTACGGCTCTGAGACATCTTCAGCAACCCGTACACGTGGAAGTTACTATCGCCCTGAACAGGAATTGAAACATAGTAACGGACCTGAGCGTAACTACGAACAGTCTGACTATGGTAATGACCGTGTTGGTTGGGGTAAAACTGCAACAGATTCATGGACTTTTGACCGCGACAATGCTGGCTATGCTGGACAATTTATCTGGACAGGTACAGACTATATCGGGGAGCCTACGCCATGGCATAACCAAAACCAAACTCCTGTTAAGAGCTCTTATTTTGGTATTGTAGATACAGCAGGTATTCCAAAACATGACTTCTATCTTTACCAAAGCCAATGGGTTTCTGTTAAGAAGAAGCCGATGGTTCACCTCCTTCCTCACTGGAATTGGGAAAATCCTACTCTAAAAGCGAATGTAGCTGATGCAGAAGGTAAGATTCCAGTTCGCGCCTATTCAAACGCTGCAAGCGTAGAATTGTTCTTGAACGGTCAATCTCTCGGAGTCAAGACCTTCAACAAAAAACAAACCAGCGATGGACGCACTTACCAAGAAGGTGCCAATGCCAAGGAACTCTACCTTGAGTGGAAGGTTGCTTATCAACCAGGTACTTTAGAAGCAGTGGCTCGTGATGAAGCTGGTAAAGAAATTGCACGTGACAAGATTACCACTGCAGGCCGACCAGCCGGTGTTCGTCTCATCAAGGAAGATCACGCAATCGCCGCAGATGGAAAAGACTTGACCTACATCTACTATGAAATCGTTGACAGCCAAGGAAATGTAGTCCCAACTGCAAATAATCTGGTTCGCTTCCAATTGCACGGACAAGGTCAACTTGTCGGTGTCGATAATGGGGAACAAGCCAGCCGTGAACGTTATAAGGCCCAACCAGATGGTTCCTGGATTCGCAGAGCCTTTAACGGTAAGGGTGTTGCCATTGTGAAATCAACTGAGCAAGCAGGGAAATTCACCCTTACTGCCCACTCTGATCTTTTGAAATCTGGTCAAGTAACTGTCTTTACTGGTAAAAAAGAAGACCAAGAAAAGACTGTTCTCGGAACAGAAGTACCAAAAGTACGTACTGTTATTGAAAAAGAGCCAAAAATGCCGAAGACAGTCGGTTTTATCTACAGTGATGGCAGTCGTGAAAAACGTCCAGTAACCTGGTCTTCAGTTGATGTGAGCCAAGCAGGAGTTGTGACTGTTAAAGGTATGGCAGACGGACGTGAAGTTGAGGCTCGTGTAGAAGTTCTAGCAATTGCGAAAGAACTACCAACTGTTAAACGTGTTGCTCCAGGAACAGACTTGAGTGCTGTTGACAAATATGTTTCTATTGCCGTTACGGATGGAAGCGTACAAGAATACGAAGTTGATAAGTGGGAGATTGCGGAAACTGATAAAGCTAAACTGTCAGTTGCAGGATCACGTATTCAAATGACTGGTCAACTGGGCGGTGAGACTATTCATGCTACGCTTGTAGTAGAAGAAGGCAATCCTGCAACACCTGTAGTACCGACTGTAAGTGTTGGTGGTGAAGCTGTCACAGGCCTTACTAGTCAACATCCAATGCAATACCGCACTCTTGCTTATGGTGCATCCTTGCCAGAAGTCGCAGCAAGTACTGAAAATGCGGATGTTACTGTAGTCCAAGCAAGTGCAGCAAACGGCATGCGTGCAAGCATCTATGTTCAACCAAAAGATGGTGGACCTCTTCAAACCTATGCAATTCAATTCCTTGAAGAAGCACCAAAAATTGACCACTTGAGCTTACAAGTAGAGCAAGCTAACGGTCTTAAAGAAGACCAAACAGTGAAATTGTCCGTACTCGCTCACTATCAAGACGGAACACAGGCAGTTCTACCAGCGGATAAAGTAAACTTTTCTACAAGCGGTGAAGGGGAAGTTGCAGTTCGAAAAGGAATGCTTGAGTTGCATAAACCAGGAGCAGTCACTCTGAAATCGGAATATGAGGGGGCTACAGGTCAAATCGCCCTCACCATCCAAGCCAATACTGAGACGAAGGTTGCGCAATCCATCCGTCCAGTAAATGTAGTGACAGACTTGCATCAAGAACCAAGTCTTCCAGCAACAGTAACTGTTGAGTATGACAAAGGTTTCCCTAAAGCTCACAAAGTCACATGGCAAGCTATTCCAAAAGAAAAACTAGACCACTATCAAACCTTTGAAGTGCTAGGTAAAGTTGAAGGCCTTGACCTTGAGGCGCGTGCTAAAGTCTCTGTAGAGGGTATCGTTTCGGTTGAAGAAGTCAGTGTGACAACACCAATCGCAGAAGCGCCACAATTACCAGAAAGTGTTCGTACCTACGATTCAAATGGTCACGTTTCATCTGCCAAGGTTGCATGGGATGCGATTCATCCAGACCAATACGCTAAGGAAGGCGTCTTTACAGTCACTGGTCGCCTAGAAGGTACCCAATTAACTACCAAACTTCATGTTCGCGTTTCTGCTAAAACAGAGCAAGGAGCGAATATCTCTGACCAATGGACAGGTTCAGAATTGCCACTTGCCTTTGCTTCAGACTCAAATCCAAGCGACCCTGTTTCAAATGTCAACGATAAATTGATTTCCTTTAATGACCGACCAGCCAACCGTTGGACGAACTGGAATCGTAGTAATCCAGAAGCTTCAGTTGGTGTTCTGTTTGGAGATTCAGGTATCTTGAGCAAACGTTCAATTGATAATCTTAGTGTCGGATTCCACGAAGACCATGGAGTCGGTGCACCGAAGTCTTATGTGATTGAGTATTATGTTGGTAAGACTGTTCCAACAGCTCCTAAAAACCCTAGCTTTGTAGGCGATGAAGAACATGTCTTTAACGACCCTGCTAACTGGAAACCTGTTACAAATCTAAAAGCTCCTGCTCAACTCAAGGCTGGAGAAATGAATCACTTTAGCTTTGATAAAGTTGAAACCTATGCTGTTCGCATTCGCATGGTTAAAGCAGATAATAAGCGGGGAACTTCTATCACAGAAGTACAGATCTTTGCGAAACAAGTTGCAGCAGCTAAACAAGGACAAACAAGAATCCAAGTTGACGGTAAAGACTTGGCAAACTTCAACCCTGATTTGACAGACTACTACCTTGAGTCTGTAGATGGAAAAGTTCCAGCAGTAACAGCAAGTGTTAGCAACAATGGTCTTGCGACGGTTGTTCCAAGCGTTCGTGAAGGTGAGCCGGGTCGTGTCATTGCGAAAGCTGAAAATGGTGACATCTTAGGTGAATACCGTCTACACTTCACTAAGGACAAAGACTTACTTTCTCGTAAACCAGTTGCTGCGGTTAAACAAGCTCGTTTGGTACAAGTAGGTCAACCGCTTGAATTGCCAACGAAGGTTCCGGTTTACTTCACAGGTAAAGACGGCTATGAAATCAAAGATTTGGCAGTAGAATGGGAAGAAGTTCCAGCAGAAAATCTAACAAAAGCAGGTCAATTTACTGTAAGAGGCCGTGTTCTTGGTAGTGACCTCATTGCGGAGTTCACTGTACGAGTGACAGACAAACTTGGTGAAGCTCTCTCAGATAACCCTGACTATGATGAAAACAGTAACCAAGCCTTTGCCTCAGCAACTAATGATATTGACGACAGTTCTCATGACCGTGTAGACTATATCAATGACAGAGATCATTCTGAAAATCGTCGTTGGACAAACTGGTCTCCAACACCATCTTCTAACCCAGAAGTATCGGCAGGTGTGATCTTCCGTGAGAATGGTAAGGTTGTCGAACGGACTGTTGCGCAAGCCAAACTTCACTTCTTTGCAGATAGTGGTACAGATGCACCATCTAAACTTGTTTTAGAACGCTATATCGGTCCAGAGTTTGACGTGCCAACCTACTATTCAAACTACCAAGCCTATGAATCAGGCCATCCATTCAACAATCCAGATAACTGGGAAGCTGTTCCTTATCGTGCGGACAAAGACATTGAAGCCGGTGATGAAATTAACGTTACCTTTAAAGCTGTGAAAGCCAAAGCTATGAGATGGCGTATGGAGCGCAAGGCCGATAAGAGTGGTGTTGCGATGATTGAGATGACCTTCCTTGCGCCAAGCGAATTGCCTCAAGAAAGCACTCAATCGAAGATTCTTGTAGATGGAAAAGAACTTGCTGATTTCGCTGAAAATCGTCAAGACTATCAAATCACCTATAATGGACAACGTCCAAAAGTGACCGTTCAAGAAAGCAATCAAGTAGCTTCAACAGTTGTAGATAGTGGAGACGATAGCCTCCCAGTACTTGTTCGCCTTGTTTCAGAAAGTGGAAAACAAGTCAAGGAATATCGTATCCAACTAGTCAAGGAAAAACCAGTTTCTGAGAAAACAGCCCCTGCTATTCAAGAAGAAAATCCAAGTCTTGAGGTTGTCGAAAAAGAACTTGCCTTCCAGACTGTTGAAAAGGAAGATTCAAGTCTATATATAGGAGAAAGCCGTGTAGAACAAGAAGGGCAAGTTGGTAAGGAACGCATTCTTACATCTGTAAGTCCAGACGGAACTCGTGAAGAGAAACTCCGTGAAGTGCTTCAGGCTCCTGTTAACCGGGTTCTTCTCGTTGGAACTAAGCGAGGCACAGCCCAACCACTTGATGGAGCTGCAGGTTTAGTTCATGAAAAACCAGAACTTCTAGTAGAAGAAGAAAACATTGATTTCCAAGTGCAAGAACGTAAAAACGATAAACTCCCACTAGGTCAGACCCGTGTTCTTCAAGAAGGTCAAAAAGGTATTCGTGTCCACCTAGTAGAAGTCGAAAATGGTAAGCGTACACTGAAAGAAACCTTTGATAAGATAGTTGCGCAAGATCGTATCGTGGAAGTTGGAACTGCTGTAGCACAAGAGAAACCAGAACCGCAAGTACCTGTTAAGCCAGATGAGCATGAACAGAAACAGACGGAACCAAAACCGCAAAAAGAAAAAGCTAGTCAGACTGGAAAAGACCATCTTCCAAATACAGGAAGTGAGTCCTCTATGTCAATATTAGCAGCAGGATTGGCTCTCTTGGGCTTAGGTACAGGACTTGTAGCATCTATGCGTAAAAAAGAAGACTAAGTTTGGTTAGAAACTAAACAGAATAGTAGAAGGCCAGAGTGATGCTCTGGTCTTTCTATCTGTTGTTCTAATAAAGTTGTCCAGATTTCTTGTGATTCTGTTTACTGGCTTAAAATAAGAAGATGAACTGCGAATGATTCTGCTAACTCTGCAATCGGCGTAGCTTTAAAGAGCCAAGTGATGTTTGAAGAAAGCCGCTAAATATGCTATACTAAAAGGAATTAGTAGATTTTTATAGAACGATTCACTCAGGGAAATTAAGAAATAAATCTAACAAAAATAGGTCGTCTTTCAGAGACTTTTATGTCATTTCTTAGATGAAAATGCTTGACAACCAAGGGATTTATCTTGAGAATTAGAACTGACTACAATGAAAAATTGAATGCTAAGGAGATAGAGGGAAATGTTTTACTTTGTACCATCTTGGTATTGTCAAGGCAGGAAATGGTATTCTACAGCTTTGCCTTTTTATTGTTCATCAAACCAGATGATGTTTGATGATACTATGAATTTATTACAGATGTTTCAACCAGAGAAAAAAGATAGTACAATTTTAATTTTGAACTATTCACCCCATATTCGAACCTTTTTTTATCAAGAGAGAATTGAGCCAGCTAGTATGTGGAATCTATTTGATAATCTACAAGGTTTGACAGATGTTTTGCCTCGAAAGCTCGGCTTGGATGATTTGAAATGGCCACAGGGAGCGGAATTCTTTTATACTCCCTTTCTTGTGGATGTTTATTTAAATCAGAACCACTATGCCCAGATTAATTTTTCTCAGACTGGCAATATTTTCGATATTATCTATTTTAAAAATAATCAGATGGATCACCGTTTGGTCTTTGATGATCGGGGCATAGTTTCTAGTGTGATTTATTTTGAAAATAATCAGCCAGACCATCAAGATTATCTGAATCCACAAGGTCAGTGGCAGTTTAGGGAATTCTTGACAAGAGATAATCATCAAGTGCTTGTCAATCCTGAAGTCCAAGAAGCATTCGCAAAGGATGTTTATAGTGACATTGAGGAGCTAATCAAGGAAAAACTGGACCAGTATTTATCTTCTGCCCTAACAAGAGATGATATGCTTATTGTTTCAGCAGATCCTCAACATAACCATCTTTTCCATAAGGCTAAGAGGCATTACAATCTTACCTTCTCTTTCTTTGGTGAACGCTACCCAATTGAGGATAAAGAAGAAATCCTAGGGGATTTGCAGGGTACACCATTCTTTATTGTTGATAGCTTTAGTAAGGTTCAAAAGATGGATGAACTGATTGGCAAAGCCCAGCTTCCCCCTTATTATGAGGTGGCTCCTTATGACATTCGTCTGCAGGCAGAAGAAAGCCAGCAGGAAAAGCCAGCAACTGTCTATGTCAATGTTGATACTTTACCTCAAGAACATCTTCAAACTGTCTTTAGAACCATATTTGATATGATGCTAGAGAAGGAATGGATGAAGTTACTGATTGGAACTCAGAGTTTGGAGTCTGAAAGGGCAGTATTTATCAGACAATTTTTCAAAGAGTATTTATCGTATCAGCTAGGTTCAGAAGAAAAAGCACAGATCCATGAAGATATAAAGCCTAAGGAGAGTAAGGCTCTTTTGGAACGAGGAAAAACTCTCAGAGAGAGAATGGAGATTAAGACACATCGTAGTTCTACTGAATTAGCAAAAATTTTGAAGGAGGTTCGTGTCCTTCTTGATTTGGGAAATCCAGCAGATATGCTTCTGCAAATTGCAGGGCTAAGTAGGGGTATTCCTCAGATTAATTTATATAGTTCCTCTTATGTCAAGCATGCAGAAAATGGTTCGATTATAACTGACATTTCTATCCTAAAAAATGTAATATTGTATTATTTGACGGATATAGAGTCAGCATATAAATGCAAGGCTCATTCTTTGAGTAGGATGGAGCAGTACAAAAGGGGAGAAATTGTCGAAATGTGGAAAAACTCAATAAAGGAATTAAGGGAAAATGAGAGAGATTAGTGTTCTACAAATTGCTGATGAGAACTGGCAAGAGCAATATGATATTCCTAGTAATATAAGGTGGAGATTTGTTAAGCCAGAGGATATGGCATCACTTGTACCTACTGATATTGAGATGTTGAGTGGGGGCATAGAAGATAGGGCAAGGCTTGCAAAGATTTATGACCTTATATTGGTGGATACGCTAGAACATTTCGAATACATCACTGTTCTGGATAGCCTGATTCAGCCTTATCGTTTGTTTTACCATGAACGTTGCCAGATTACTACGAAAGATTTGGAAACATTCTTGTTTCGTAAGAAAGCAGTCAAATCTCAATTTGAAAGTCCTGAGCAGATTTTGTATCGTTTTTCTCGTGCTTTCTTTCCTCAGCAAAGTGGTTCCAAGCTCAAAGTAAATCATTTAGCAGTTCATTCTCTCTTTAGTGGACAGATTAACTATGAAGGAAGCAATTATCTCAGTTTGGCAGGGGAATTTGGAGAGGACTATCAAACCCTAGCGAACTATCAGTATAATATCTATCTGGATGCAGATACTCCTTTGGATTTGTGGCCAGAATTTAGAATTTCAGGTGACTGCTCAGTCCGCTATGTCATCAAAGGGTATCCTGTCGCGCCTTCACCAATGCAAGAATGGGTTTATGATGAAACGGTCTATGACAAACCTCTAATTTTAGACACGCAGGATTCCTACTATCTAAGCATTAGTATTCAAGCTAAGGGACAAGGAATCGTGAAAATAGGTCCCCTTCATCATCGAGATTCTCATTTAGGCTATGGTGACTTGTTAGTTGGTGGAAATCGCATTATCGATAAACATAGGGAAGAACTGATTTATTTCTTTCATCCAGGTGATTTGAGACCACCTCTTAATGTATATTTTTCAGGTTATCGTCAAGCAGAAGGCTTTGAAGGATTCGATATGATGGCTGGTATGGGAGCTCCCTTTTTACTGATTGGAGATCCGCGTTCAGAGGGCGGTGGCTTTTATCTTGGATCGGATGAGTTAGAACAAAAGCTCATTCAAGTGATTCGCCACTGTTTGGATGAGTTAGAATTTACAGCCGATCAGCTAGTTTTGTCTGGCTTATCAATGGGGACATTTGGCGCCCTGTACTATGCTTCTAAACTAGAACCTCACGCCGTTATTGTCGGTAAACCCTTGGTAAATTTAGGTGATATTGCTGTAAATGAGTCTTCCCTTCGTCCTGGCGGATTCCCAACGTCTTTGGATATCCTTTATCGTACGATGGGCAAGCTATCTGATGAGACAGCAACAAAACTAAATGAGTATTTTTGGAAAGCCTTTAGAGCTGCTGATTTTTCGAGAACAAAATTTATCATGGCTTATATGTGTCAGGATGATTATGATGGCCGTGCCTATTCTACCTTGGAGGAAGAGCTCGAAAATCGTAATTATAAGGTTAGCCTGATTAGCAAGGGCTTTGAGGGACGACATAATGATGATACACAGGGTGTCGTCGGATGGTTTTTTAATCAATACATAGCACTGCTAATGAATAGTTTTGAAAGGAAGTTTAATTCGTGAGATATAAGGAGGAAGTCTATTTTGCTTATTGGGATATGCAAAGTGTATCTCAGTATTTATATGGTTCATCTGTCAGAGTCTTAGAGGATGGTCGAGTTTTATATGAGAATCAATTTATGCCGTCTGGGACAGTTATTCACGAATGGTACTCGAAAGCCAATTATCAGGATCTGAGAAATACAAGTCAACTTCCTGATTTGAAGCGGGGAGAGAAGTATGTCATTGGAAGCTATCTAGAAACTCTTCCTGAGAATTCAACTTACTTAAAAGTTATCTTTATGGATTCGGCTGATGAGGAGATTTTTTCTCATAGTGTGAAACCAGAGGAGACAGCAAGTGTTTATGTACCAACTGACACCCATCATTATAAAATTCAATTGGTCAGTGGAGGCTGTCAGCGCTTCTTGTTTGAGGGGATTTATATTGCCCAAGAAGGTGTGGCAGACTATACAGTTAATCGCTATTGGATTTCAGATTTGCTTCATAAGAACAATGAGAAGAATACCATTTACGTTTGCTTTACAGAACCTGAGTTCAATCGGACAGGTTTTGTTCCAGAAATAGTGCAGGAACATTTTCCAAATTTGGTAATGGTGAACTCTTCCTACAAAAGTTCACTTTTATATATGGAAAAAGAGTTTTTTGGAATTTTACTCGAAAAAATTGAAAGCCTATCAAGACAGTATTCTTTTGAAAAAGTAGCTTTTATTGGCTATGGACCCATTTCAAATATTGCGGCCCTGTTTTACTCAAAACAATTTTCAACTTCTTATGCTTTAGTGACAGATAGTTTTCTAGCTGAATTAGACTATCATCGCTTACTGGAACGTCATCGAAAACGAGTGAATTATCCGATTTTTAGGGATTTATTGCTATATCGCTTTGATTCAACAAGAGTTAAAGAATATGGAAGTTCGAAGATGGAATCTCAGGGATTATCTAATTTTGTCTATCTACTAGATCAGTCAGCTTTGTTGAAAAATATAAATCTAGAGACAACTGAAGAGTGGATGAGGGAAAATGTAACCTAAGAATGCCTTTCTATGAATCACTTGTCCTGAAAACCAGTAGGAAAGTCTAATCTGTGTATGACAGATTTTAGCAAAATGTAGTCAATATAAAAATTAGAGTTCAGATTGTCACGACAGTTTACACCTTTTGATGTTGAAAGGCTTTAATGAATTTTGTGAATGAAAAAACAGAAACAGAATGCTATTCACTGTGTAAAATGAGAGTCAATTCTATATTGATATGGATAACAAAAGAAAATTAGCGGTCTTTTCTGGGTAATGCTTTGACAGATTGAACTTCAACCCTTATAATAGTAGTGATAAATAGTTTTTGGGAGAAATAATAATATAATGAGCAAAAAAGAAGAGTTATCAGGATTTCAACGCCTGTTATCGAAGATTAAGCAATTGGTCAATGAGGAAGATAACGATTATGATGATCATCATTCTGATGCAGTCGAACTGAAACCTGTTAGCAAAAAGATGAAGGAACAGAAAGAAATGGTGAGGAAGGCCAGTGAGGACTTTGAATTACCACTAGAGTCTGTTTCGGTTATGGAAGTTTTAGAAGCTTTTCAGGAGAAAAATAGTTTAAACATGGCCGAGTTGATAAAAAATGTTAGCCAGAGTTTATCAACTAGTGCGCTCGCTTCTCTTAGCGACTTCATCGCGATTTCCTACAGTGAATCTTATAGTCAAAGTATTTCTGAAAAAGGCTATTCTCTGCGTAATTCAATGTCTGAGGCTAACTCACTCAGTGATTCTGTTTCGGTGTCAGAATCGCTTACGGCTACGTCTATTCAAGAATCTGTGAGTCATAGTTTATATGTTTCTGATTCGGTGAGTACGAGCATGCTATCAAGCAGTGAAAGTATTGCTAGTCATACTGATTCTAGTGAAGTTTCGAATCAGAGTGAACCTGATTCAGAGAATCTTTCGTCTAGCCAAAGCTCTAGTGTATCTGAGTCAAAATCGCCTAGTCTTTCGCAGTCCTTGTCAGTCATTGACTCTGTTTCAGAGAGTGAAGACCCAAGTGATTTAGACTCAGAATCAATTTCAGAAAGTGTTTCAGACTTTGTCCCAGCAAGCGAGAGTCACAGTGACTCCGAATTTGAGCAAGACATCGCCTCTGCTTCATTTATCACATCAAACTTTCTCTCAGAGAGTGAAGACCCAAGCGTTTTAGAACCAGAGTCAATCTCTGAAATTTCTTCAGATTTTATCTCAGCAAGCGAGAGTCACAGTGACTCCGAATTGGAGCAAGACATCACCTCTGTTTCCATCACCACATCAGACTTTATCTCAGCAAGTGAAGACCCAAGCGATTTAGCATCAGAATCAATCTCTGAAAGTGTTTCAGACTTTATCTCAGCAAGTGAAAGTCACAGTGAATCCGAATTGGAGCAAAACATCACCTCTGTTTCCATCACCACATCAGACTTTGTCTCAGAAAGTGAAGACCCAAGCGATTTAGCATCAGAATCAATCTCTGAAAGTGTTTCAGACTTTATCTCAGCAAGCGAGAGTCACAGCGACTCCGAATTGGAGCAGGACATCAACTCTGTTTCCACCAGCACATCAGACTATGTCTCAGAGAGTGAAGACCCAAGCGTTTTAGTATCAGAATCAATCTCTGAAAGTGTTTCAGACTTTATCTCAGCAAGCGAGAGTCACAGCGACTCCGAATTGGAGCAGGACATCAACTCTGTTTCCACCAGCACATCAGACTATGTCTCAGAGAGTGAAGACCCAAGCGTTTTAGTATCAGAATCAATCTCTGAAAGTGTTTCAGACTTTATCTCAGCAAGCGAGAGTCAC
>CAUSRF010000021.1:0-20066 GCA_963534275.1 uncultured Streptococcus sp. | reverse complement strand
CTCCGAGTGGTTGTTGAGTAACGGTTGAGTAAGGTCCGACTGAACGCGCGTGCAACTTATCATCAACCATGTGGTGGAGTTTGATCATGTACATGACCCCAACTGACACACGGTTATCAAATGGTTCACCAGTACGGCCATCGTAAAGGATTGTCTTAGCATCGCTATCCATACCTGCTTCTTTGACAGTATCCCAAAGATCTTCAGAACTTGCTCCGTCAAAGACTGGTGTCGCGATGTGAATACCAAGAGTACGAGCCGCCATACCAAGGTGAAGCTCCATAACCTGACCGATATTCATACGTGATGGTACCCCAAGTGGGTTCAACATGATATCGACTGGAGTTCCGTCTGGAAGGTAAGGCATGTCTTCTACAGGAACGATACGAGAGACAACCCCTTTGTTTCCGTGACGTCCGGCCATCTTATCTCCGACCTTGATCTTACGTTTTTGAGCGATGTAGACACGAACCAGCATGTTGACACCAGATTGCAATTCATCACCATTTGCACGTGTAAAGATTTTAACATCACGAACGACACCATCAGCACCGTGTGGTACACGAAGGGAAGTATCACGAACTTCGCGAGATTTGTCTCCGAAGATAGCGTGCAAGAGACGTTCTTCAGCAGAAAGGTCTTTTTCACCCTTAGGTGTTACTTTACCTACAAGGATATCGCCTTCTTTAACCTCAGCACCGATACGGATAATACCCATTTCGTCAAGGTCTTTAAGGGCATCTTCACCAACGTTTGGAATTTCACGAGTAATTTCTTCAGGCCCAAGCTTTGTATCGCGTGTTTCTGATTCGTATTCTTCGAGGTGGACAGAGGTGTAGACATCGTCTTTCACCAGACGCTCACTCATGATAACGGCATCCTCGAAGTTGTAACCTTCCCAAGTCATGTAGGCAACTATTGGGTTTTGTCCAAGCGCCATTTCCCCTTTTTCCATAGAAGGTCCATCAGCAATGAAATCGCCTTTTTCAACGACATCGCCAACTTTAACAAGTGTACGTTGGTTATAAGCAGTACCTGAGTTTGAACGACGGAATTTTTGGATGTGATAAACATCTAGCGAACCATCTTCACGGCGAACTTCTACCTTGTCAGC
Organism: uncultured Streptococcus sp.; assembly: GCA_963534275.1. Lineage (GTDB taxonomy): Bacteria > Bacillota > Bacilli > Lactobacillales > Streptococcaceae > Streptococcus. Next base: position 18,952 of record CAUSRF010000021.1, on the reverse strand, counting down.
ATCTGCGTAAGTAACTTTACCACCATGCTGAGCAATCACAGCAGCTCCAGAGTCATGGGCTGCTTGGTATTCCATACCAGTACCAACGTAAGGTGCTTTGGGATCAATCAATGGCACAGCCTGACGTTGCATGTTAGCACCCATGAGGGCACGGTTGGAGTCATCGTTTTCCAAGAAAGGAATACATGCGGTTGCAACGGCAACTACCTGTTTTGGTGACACGTCCATGTAGTCAACCACTTCTACTGGATACTCTTGGTTGACCCCTTGGTGACGTCCCATGACAACCTTCTCAGCAAAAGTACCATCTTCGTTGAGACGAGAGTTAGCCTGTGCTACAGTAAATTCATCTTCTTCATCGGCTGTCAACCAAACGATTTCGTTCGTAACAACACCTGTTTCACGGTCAACCTTACGGTATGGTGTTTGAACAAAACCATATTTGTTCAAGTGTCCGTATGATGACAAGTTATTGATCAAACCGATGTTAGGTCCTTCAGGTGTCTCGATTGGGCACATACGACCATAGTGAGTGTAGTGCACGTCACGTACCTCATATCCAGCACGGTCACGAGTCAAGCCACCAGGTCCTAAGGCTGACAAACGGCGTTTGTGAGACAACTCAGAAAGTGGGTTGTGTTGGTCCATGAACTGTGACAACTGTGATGAACCAAAGAATTCTTTAACTGCAGCTGTTACAGGACGGATGTTAATAATTTGTTGTGGTGTCAAGACTTCGTTATCCTGAACAGACATACGTTCACGGACATTACGTTCCATACGAGAAAGTCCAAGACGTACTTGATTGGCAAGCAATTCACCAACTGCACGGATACGACGGTTCCCAAGGTGGTCGATATCATCTACACGTCCGATACCTTCCGCCAAGTTAAGGAAGTAGCTCATCTCTGCAAGAATATCCGCAGGAGTGACAACACGAACCTTGTCATCTGGATTGGCATTCCCGATGATAGTTACAACACGGTCTGGATCCGTTGGCGCAACAACCTTGAATTTTTGAAGGACAACCGGTTCTGTCAGAACAGCTGCATCGTTTGGAATATAAACGATCTTGTTCAAGTCGCCATCCAAGTGGCTCTCGATGCTTTCAATCACGCTACGAGTCATAACGGTACCAGCTTCTACCAAGATTTCACCAGTTTCAGGATCTACCAATGGCTCCGCAATGGTTTGGTTGAGCAAGCGTGTTTTAACATTGAGTTTTTTATTGATTTTGTAACGACCAACTGCCGCCAAGTCATAGCGACGTGGGTCAAAGAAACGAGCTACAAGCAAGCTACGTGAGCTTTCAGCAGTCTTAGGCTCACCTGGACGAAGGCGTTCGTAGATTTCCTTCAATGCTTCGTCTGTACGAGAGTCCATTGGGTTCTTGTGGATATCTTTTTCAACAGTATTGCGAACCAATTCGCTGTCACCAAAGATATCAAAGATTTCATCATCACCTGAGAAACCAAGCGCACGAACCAAGGTCGTAAACGGAATTTTACGGGTACGGTCGATACGAGTGTAGGCGATGTCTTTTGAGTCGCTTTCAAGTTCCAACCAAGCTCCACGGTTAGGGATAACAGTTGAACCGTAGCCCACTTTACCGTTTTTATCTACTTTATCGTTAAAGTAAACACCTGGTGAGCGAACCAACTGAGATACGATGATACGTTCACCACCATTGATGATGAAGGTGCCCATTTCTGTCATGATTGGGAAATCACCAAAGAAAACTTCTTGGGTCTTGATTTCGCCAGTTTCCTTGTTGATCAAGCGGAAGGTTACAAAAATAGGTGCTGAGTAGCTAGCATCGTGGATACGAGCTTCTTCTAACGTGTATTTTGGTTCCTTGATTTCATATCCAACAAATTCCAACTCCATTGTGTCTGTGAAGTTTGAAATTGGCAATACATCTTCAAACACTTCCTTAAGACCGTGGTCTAGGAAAGCTTTGAATGAATCCGTTTGAATTTCAATCAAATTTGGTAAGTCAAGAACTTCTTTGATTCTTGAAAAACTACGACGGGTACGATGTTTCCCGTATTGAACGTCATGTCCTGCCAAGATGATTCTCCTTTGTAAATAAAGTTCCAAGCCTTATCAATCAGGCTATTGATTATCGTCAAATGGTTGTTAAACCTCTATCACCTCGTCCTTTTGATAAATTTTCAGAATCTTTAAATCTTCGTTACAAAGACTCAAAAAGCCGAAAAAAAGCACAAAAAGAGCAGCTAAATCCGACTTTTTCAGGAGATTTAACTGCTGTGAGTCCTGTCTGGACAATATTTCAGACAAAACCTACGACAAATGATTACTCTTATTATACCTTATTGGACAAGATTTTTCAAGGTTTTTTTACCATTTTTCAAACAATCTTTTCCTATAAAATGGTTTAACCTTTCAAAAGAATTAATCATAAAATTTTCTCTCAAAAATTGAGAAAACGCTTGCACAAATGTTTACCTCATGCTATACTGATAAGGAATAACTACACAAGGAGAATTGTGATGAAAAAGAACCCATCTCAAGCTGAGAAAAAAATGATTTACGGTATTCGTTCCTTGAAAAATGGAACAGGCTCTGTCCTCATCGGTGCCAGCATTGTCCTACTTTCTGCTGCAATGCCAACCATTTCGGCTAACGAAAACCTTCCTCAAGCTCAGGAAAATACTAGTGCTGTGACTAAGGCTCCTACCGAGACTGAAGCAAGTCAAACACAAGAGCAAAGTTCAGTTTCTGAACAAAACAATGCAAACGCTTCCCTTGATGCTAAAAAAGAAACCCCAGCAACTGAAACGGCTCTAACAGCTGAGACACCTAAAAAAGATGACGCTACTCCAAGCCAACCTAACAGCAAGGAAGAGAAAGTAGATACCAGCACTTCGACGCCAAGTTCTGATCAAAAACCACGAACAGAAACTAGTTCTGAAGAACCAATCGAGGATAACTACTTCCGCATCCATGTAAAAAAACTCCCTGAAGAAAACAAGGGTTCTCAAGGTCTTTGGACATGGGACGATGTTGAAAAACCTTCTGAAAACTGGCCCAATGGAGCCAAGTCCTTCAAGGATGCCAAGCAAGATGACTACGGTTATTACCTGGACGTCAAACTCAAGAATGATCAAGCCAAGAAGGTCAGTTTCCTCATAAACAACACCAAAGGAGATAACCTTACTGGAGACCGTTCAGTAGAGCGCCTTTCTCCAAAAATGAATGAGGCTTGGCTAGATGAAAACTATAAGGTATACAACTACCGTCCTCAACCAGCAGGAACTGTCCGTGTCAACTACTACCGCACAGATGGGAACTATGACAAAAAATCTCTCTGGTATTGGGGCGATGTCAAGAATCCAAGCAGTGGAGAATGGCCTGACGGGACAGACTTTACTGCAACTGGAAAATATGGCCGTTACATTGATATTCCACTCAATGAAGCTGCTAGAGAATTTGGATTTTTATTACTAGACGAAAGCAAGAAAGGAGATGATGTGAAAATCAGAAAAGAAGATTATAAGTTCACAGATCTAAAAAATCACAGTCAAATCTTCCTCAAAGATGATGACGAAACCATCTACACCAACCCCTATTACGTGCACGACATCCGCATGACTGGTGCTCAACACGTAGCTAAATCTCGTATCGAAAGCAGCTTTTCTACCCTAGTCGGAGCCAAGAAAGAAGACATTCTTAAACACTCCAACATCACTGACCATCAAGGGAACAAAGTAGCCATCACAGACGTGGAAGTAGATGAAGCTGGTAAGAAAGTGACCTACATCGGCGACTTCTCCGACACCCAACACCCTTACACTGTCAGCTACAATTCAGATCGTTTTACCACACGTTCAAGCTGGCGCCTCAAGGATGAGACCTACAGTTACGACGGTCCACTCGGTGCAACCCTAAAAGAAGATGGCAAGCGTGTCGACCTTACCCTCTGGTCTCCAAGTGCTGATAAGGTTTCAGTTGTCGTCTACGACAAGAAAGACCCTGAAAAAGTGGTCGGAACTGTCGCCCTTGAAAAAGGAGAAAAAGGAACCTGGAAACAAACTTTGGACGCAAACTCTGGTCTAGGCATCAGCAACTACACTGGCTATTACTACCACTACCAGATCGAGCGCCAAGGTAAAACCGTTCTCGTTCTCGACCCTTATGCCAAATCGCTAGCAGCTTGGAACAGTGATCTAGCAAAAACAGATGCAGCTCATAAGGTAGCTAAAGCCGCCTTTGTCGATCCATCCAAATTAGGCCCACAAGACTTGACCTACGGTAAGATTCGCAACTTCAAATCGCGCGAAGATGCGGTCATCTATGAGGCTCATGTCCGTGACTTTACTTCCGATCCTGCCATCGCAAAAGATTTGACCAAGCCATTTGGTACCTTTGAAGCCTTTATCGAAAAACTAGACTATCTCAAAGACTTGGGTGTGACCCATATCCAACTCCTTCCAGTCTTGTCCTACTACTTTGTCAATGAATTGAAGAACCAAGAACGCTTGTCTGCCTACGCTTCAAGCAACAGCAACTACAACTGGGGATATGACCCTCAAAACTACTTCTCCTTGACTGGTATGTACTCTAGCAATCCCAAGGATCCAGAAAAACGTATCGCGGAATTCAAAAATCTCATCAACGAAATCCATAAACGTGGGATGGGAGCTATCTTGGACGTGGTCTACAACCATACTGCCAATCTCGATATCTTTGAAGACCTAGAGCCAAACTACTACCACTTTATGGACGCAGACGGAACTCCACGTACTAGCTTTGGAGGCGGCCGTTTGGGAACTACCCACTACATGTCTAAACGTGTCTTGGTAGACTCCATCAAGTATCTGGTTGAAACCTACAAAGTAGATGGTTTCCGCTTTGATATGATGGGTGACCACGATGCGGCTTCAATCGAAGAAGCTTACAAGGCTGCACGCGCCCTCAATCCAAATCTGATCATGCTAGGTGAAGGCTGGAGAACCTATACTGGTGATGAAAATACGCCTGTACAACCTGCTGACCAAGATTGGATGAAGAAAACAGATACTGTCGCTGTCTTTTCAGACGACATCCGCAACAACCTCAAGTCTGGCTATCCAAACGAAGGTCAACCTGCCTTTATCACAGGTGGCAAACGCGATATCAATACCATCTTTAAAAATCTCATTGCCCAACCAACCAACTTTGAAGCAGACAACCCTGGAGATGTTATCCAGTATATCGCAGCCCATGATAACTTGACCCTCTTTGATATCATTGCCCAGTCGATCAAAAAAGACCCAAGCAAGGCTGAGAACTATGCTGAAATCCATCGCCGTTTGCGACTTGGAAACCTCATGGTCTTGACTGCTCAAGGAACTCCGTTTATCCACTCTGGTCAGGAATATGGACGTACCAAACAATTCCTTGACCCAGCCTACAAGACTCCTGTTCCAGAAGATAAGGTTCCAAACAAGTCTCACTTGTTGCGCGACAAGGACGGCAAGCCATTTGTCTATCCTTACTTTATCCATGACTCTTATGACTCTAGTGACGCTGTCAACAAGTTCGATTGGACCAAGGCAACAGATGGTAAAGCCTTCCCTGAAAATGTCAAGAGCCGTAACTATATGAAAGGGTTGATTGCTCTTCGTCAATCTACTGACGCCTTCCGACTCAAGAGTCTACAAGATATCAAAGAACGCGTCCAACTCATTACTGTCCCAGGCCAAAATGGTGTGGAAAAAGAGGACGTGGTCATCGGCTACCAAATCACTGCTCCAAACGGCGATGTCTACGCAGTATTTGTCAATGCGGATGATAAGGCCCGCGAATTCAACTTGGGAACTGCCTTTGCTCACTTGAGAAAGGCTGAAGTCCTGGCAGACGAAAACCAAGCAGGACCAGTAGGAATCGCTAAACCTCAAGGTCTCGAATGGACTGAAAAAGGGTTGCAATTGAATGCCCTAACTGCTGTTGTTCTCCGCTTGTCTCAAGGTGGTGCCATCGTTGCTCCAGCTGTGGAAGAAAAGCCAGAATTTGATCTTTCTAGCTTGGAAGTTGAACAAGAACCGGGCCAAGCCCAAAACCTAGCAGCAAATCCTGACACTCAAGAAACTGCTGCAGAATCTCTTCCTCAGAAAGTCCTTCCAAACACAGGAACTGAGAGCAAATCCCTTCTTGCCCTTGCTGGATTCAGCATCCTTGCCCTTCTCGGATTTGGATGGTTGGTGAAAAACAAGAAAAAGCAATAATACTCAATGAAAATCAAAGAGTAAACTAGGAAGCTAGCCGCTGGCTATATTCGAGTACAGCAAGGCGAAGCTGACGTAGTTTAAAGAGATTTTCGAAGAGTATAAACTAGCCCTCCTGTAGAAACAACACCCCATGGTCAGAAGAATCTTCTAGCCAATGGGGTGTTGTTATTTTATGGTAGGCTTATCTATCAAATCATATATTCTACACTATAGCTAGCGTCTGATAAGATACGAGCCAGGAACTGCTTGGTTCGTTCTTCTCGTGGACGGCTAAAGAAATCGTGTGGATTGTTCTCCTCTACGATACGGCCTCCATCCATGAAAATAACGTGGTTAGAAACATCTCTAGCAAATCCCATCTCATGCGTGACGACTACCATGGTTACACCTTCTCTTGCCAGTTGTTTCAAAAGATCCAAGACATCACCAACCAACTCAGGGTCTAGTGCAGATGTTGGTTCATCTAGCAAAATCACCTCGGGCTTGACGGCAATGGCACGCGCAATTCCTATTCGTTGTTGTTGCCCTCCAGATAGCTGGGAAGGGTAGTAGTCTTTATAGGCTAGTAAACCAACTTTTTCCAAGGCAGATTCTGCACGTTTGAGCGCTTCTTCCTTGGGAACTTTACGAGCCACGATTAGGCCTTCTAGAATATTCTCCAGAGCAGTTTTATTTGCAAAGAGATTGTAGTGTTGGAAAACAAAGGCTGTTTTTTGCCGGATTTCTAGAATATCTTTCTTGCTTAATTTGGCTAAATCATAAGTCTTTCCTGCCAAGGTCAACTGACCGCTGTCAGCTTTTTCTAAGTGGTTGAGACAGCGGAGAAAGGTCGTTTTCCCCGAACCTGATGGTCCTAAAATAACGACGACATCCCCTTGATCGACCTGAAGATTGACATCCTCCAGGACCTGCCTCTCACCAAATGTTTTTGCGATATGTTCTACTTGTAACATCCTGTCCTCCTATACAAAACGCGCGCTAGATGCTTTTGCTCTCTTTTCTTTTTTCACATAGCCTTTCTCCAGTAGGGAGAAACCCCACTGAATCAAACCACAGATCAAAATATACTGCAAAAAGATCACAAAATAAGACTCAAAATACTGGTAACCGTAGGACGCTTCTACACGGGCAATCGCAGTAATATCCTTGATAGTCATGACAAAGACCAAGGAAGTCCCTTTGACGATATTGATCACCAGATTGGCTAAGTTAGGTAAGGCTGAGCGCAAGGCTTGAGGAAAAACAATCCTTAGATAGGCCTGTGTCGTGGTCAAGCCAATCGCATGCGCCGCCTCTAATTGTCCCTTATCCACCGTCAAGATAGCTGAACGCAAAATCTCCGACAAACTCCCGACCGTCATCAGACTATAAATGATAAAGGCATAGTAGAGAGGATCAAGCTTGAAAATATCAAAGTCACTTCCTATACTTTTGAAAAATTGATTCAGCAGACTTGGAAACAAACTATAAAAGAAGAGAATCAATAAAATCGGAGGAGTCGCTCGGATAAAAGCCAGATAGACTAGAGAAAAACTTCTAACCCCTCGAACCTTGTAAATCTGCCCCAAGGCTAAAAATAGAGCAGGTAAAAAGCTTAAGACCATAGCCACAATCATGATGACCAAGGTGATTGGCACACCTTTCAAGGTCTCCAGAAAGGTCTTTACAATATAGTCTATGTCCATTTCTTACCTCCCTTTTGTTTCCAAAGTCTTCTCAAGTAAACGACTCAAGCCAGAAATAACCAAAGCAATCCCCCAGTAAAGAAGCGCAACTGCCGTATAGGTTTCCAGAGAGTAGTTCCCTAAATTGCGACTGATCAAGAGATTGCCTGCCCCCATAACATCAACGAAACCAATCGTATAGGCCAAGGCAGCATCCCGCATGAGATTGAGAACAGCGGTCGTTATATTGGGAAGAGCAACCTGAAAAGCTTGGGGGAAAATGATTCTCCAAAAGGTCTGACTTGGAGTCAAACCAATACTAAGCCCAGCCTCTGTCTGCCCCTTTGGAATAGCTTGATAGGCCGCCTTGAAAACCTCAGCAACAATAGCCGCAAACAAGAGAATCATCGTAAGGAGAACAAAAATAGTTTTAGACCAGTTGTTGATATCCAAACCCAGCCACCATTTCAGAAATTCTGGTAAGCCATAAAAAACTAGAAAAAGCAAGACAATCGGCGGTGTACAACGAAGGGTAAAGATATAACCTTTAGAAATTGCTGCAAAACTCTTGTCTTCTCCTACTTGCGCCCAGGCCAAGAGTCCTCCAAAAAGGGAACCAAGAAGAGTGGTAAAAAAGAGAATGGACAAGGTCATAGGAAGTGCCTGCAATAAGGTCGGCAAAAACTGAAAGACCTTGGAAAAATCATAAGAAACCATGCAAAACCCTTTCTAGTCTTGGAATTTCTGGTCTAGTCTTTGTCTACGTAACTAAAGACATCTTCTTTAAAGTATTGCTGAGATAGCTTAGCAAGCGTGCCATCTTCTTTCAACTCTTTGATTGCTTTTTCATATTCTTTAGCAAATTTCTCACCCTTTTCATCACGGTGAATCAAGGGATAAGTTGGAATGCCCTTATATGGGAACCAGCTGAGTTTGTCCGCATATTGGTGGTAAGGGCCATCTTCTGCGGTAACTGCTTTTTCAAAGGACAGTTTGATATCAAAGAAGGCATCATAACGTCCTTCTAAGACCCAGGCATAGGCATCTGATACCTTAAAGGATTCCGCTGCAGTTAGCTCAATTGGTGCATCTTGATGTTTTTCATTGTAGCTTGTGATGACATTCCATTGAGCATTCTGTGGAGAGATAGGAACCAATTTCCCTTTATTCTTGGCAAAGTCATCAATGGTTTTGTATTTCTGTTCGTCTTCTTTTCTGACAGTAAATCCGATAATACTTGCTCCGACTGGTTCAGATGGAATGACAAACTTTTTAGCTCGTTCATCTGTGTACCAAGCTCCCTTGGTTCCGATGTCATACTTGCCTGATTCCAGACCGATCAAGAGGTCATCATCACTGGTACCCGTATATTCAAATTGATAGTTTGCCAACTTCTCATCAACAGCCTTCAAAACAGCTACTTCATAACCATCTGACTCCCCTTTTTCATTGACAAAGTCATAAGGTACGTAGTTTTGTGTATGGGCAACCTTCAAGGTTATGACCTCACCAGATGAAGTTGTTTCCCCCTCCTTGGCTGGAGCGCCAGCTAAACTTCTCCCGATAATCGTTGCCCCAATTACTGCAACAACTACTACACCTCCAATAATCCATGCTTTTTTACTCATCTTTTTCTCCTTTAGTTTTCAAGTGCTTCTCTCACCCACTGGATACGTTCAACTGCAATATCACTTGGAATGGTACAATCTGCACCAAGTACCAAGCCCTGTTTCCCAGCTTCTGCAACTAGTTTCTTTGCCTCAGCCTGAATGGCATCCTTGCCACCAGTATACAGCAAGCCCGTCTTGCCATTTTCGAATCCTCCAAGAACCGTACGTCCCTTGAAAATCTCACGACCTTCCTTGAGAGTGATTCCCTCTGGTCCTACAGCCCAATTAAAGACTTGGGCTGGATAGTCTGCAAAAAGGTGAATATCATTTCGCGCTCCCTCGTAGCCACAGATATGAAGAACTGTGACACCACCAACAGCACTAGCCGCTTCTAGAATAGTTATCTCGCTAGGTGCAATGGCAGCTTGATAATCTGCTGCCGACACTCGTCGATCTTGGATGCTTTGCACGCTGAGATAGATCCCATCTGCACCAGCCTCTTCGATGACAGCTCGGCTGAGACTCGCAATATCTTCTGCAATCACATCCAACACCTTCTTCAAGGCTTTAGGGTCTTCAACCAGAAAGTCAGCAATGAGGTCATCTCCGCCAGACACTTCCCCTAGTAGCCACTTGAGATAGGTCACAGGAGCAAAAATATTGTAAATCGCAACGATATCTTCTGTGAACTCTTGCTTGATTTTCTGAACCAAGTTCACCTGCTCTTTTATCCAAGCGTGATCTGGTCCGAGTGGTTGAATGGTCGCCAATTCTTGAAGAGATTTTCCTTTGGCAATCACTGGATTTGGATAAGCAAAGTACCCATCACTCATGAGCTTGATAAAGTCCGGCTGAACTTCTCGAATAAAGCGCTTATGACCCTCGATATTCTTCTCGATAATGGCTGGATTTGAGAAACCGTGTAGCCATTCGTCTTCTGATGTGAAATGGTGCCAAAATCCTACTGGCACACAATCAACTTTCTCACCTCTAAATGCTTTTAAAACCCATTCTCTTTTTTCTGACATTCTTATTCTCCATTTCTTACTTTTTCAACTAATAAACTGCTTGCGATATCATTTGAGCGTAGAAAGGGGAGACTGGACTTGGAAAAATCCTGAACTCCACGACATCTCTCTCCATTTTTGCAGTGCTCATTTTTTACGATGCTTATGGCGACCAAGGCCAGCAAACCGACAACGACAGTGAAGATACCCCATCTTTTACTTTTCATAGCTCCTCCTTTTTAGAGAACCGCTGCCTGTCGAATCCAGTCCAACCTCTCTAAGTCAAAATCATCTGGAACGGTACAGTCAGCTCCCAGAAGAACTCCTTTACTACCAGCTTCAGCCAGTAATCGCCTTGTTTCATTTTGCAATTCCGCTTTAGAACCTCGATAAAGCAAGCTTTTCTTACCATTTTCAAAACCACCTAAAACAGCCTTGCCTTGAAACAACCCCTGACCCCGTGTCAAACTAACATCCTCATGATGAGTCGCCCAGTTGACAACTTGAGCTGGATAATCCTTAAATATCGTCACATCATTACTCGCACCTTCAAAACCACAGATATGGAGGATATTAGTCCCACCAACCTGATTAGCCGCCTTTAAAACAGCTATATTGCTCGGTTCGATATAGGTTTGATAGAGTGCTGGTGTGATGCGCTCATCTTGAATTTCCTGGGTGCTGAGGTAAATTCCATCAACATCACCTTCCTGGATGATTTTCTGAGTTAAGAAAGCAATGTCTTTTGCAATCACATCTAGAATAGCTCTGAATCGCTCAGGATTTTCAAGCAATAGATCAGCCACTTCCTCATCTCCCCGTGAAGTTTCTGTACGGAACCAACGCTTAAGGTAGGAGATCGGCGAAAAGATATTGTAGAAAGAAGCGATCTCTTCAGTAAAGGTCTCTCGAATCGCTTGTACCACTTCCACCTGTTGCTGAATCCACGGGTGTCCCTCACCAATAGACTCAATAGCAGCCAGCTCCTGAATGCTTGCAACCTTAGAACTGTAGACATTACTTGGATAAAGGAAAAAACCGTCGCTCATGATTTTGACAAAATCAGGGTGAATTCTTTCCACATAGTTGCGATGCCCATCAACACTTTTTTGAAAGATACGTGGATTATTTAATCCCTGCCCCTTTTCTTCGAGTGTTACAAAATGAAACCAAAATCCGACAGGAACTCTTTCCACTTCATCGCCTCGAATCGCTCTAAAGACTAAATCTCTTTTACTTGCCACACCTTTCTCCTTCCATTTGGATTGAAACCATCTTACCACTCCTTTTTCCCTTTTCCCAATATATATTGACTATCAACTCGATTGAAAATTTTTATATCTATAAAGAAAAAAATCTCTGAAAAGCTTGATTTTACTGGCCTTTCAGAGATTCTTTTCTGTTTATTGCTTTTTTAAAATAGTTGTTATATAGATTTTTTATCAGCTTGATTAGGATTTTTTATTAAGCCTCTTTCATGGTAAAATATGCCCGGACTTTGGGTGCCACTTGTGTACCGAAGAGTTCAATAGCTCTCAGAACCTGGTCATGAGGCATGGAACCAAGCGGTAGATGGAGCATGAAACGATCCAAACCTAAGTCTTCAATCATGCGAATCAATTTTTCTGCCACCTGGTCTGGATTTCCCCCAAACATGGCACCATTTGGACTAACTTGCTCCAAATATTGCTCATAACGCAATTCCTGCCAGTGGGGACGGTCTTTGGAAATAGCATCCACTACTTGCTTGGTCGGATGGAAATAATCTTTCACCGCCTGCTCGCCATCCTCCGCAATCCACCCCCAAGAATGAGCTCCAACCTTTAGTTCATGACTGGCATGGCCAGCTTCGCTCCCAATCTCACGATAAGCCTGAATCAACTTTTTAAAATAACGCGGATTACCACCAATAATGGCATAGACAATCGGTAGACCTGCCTGAGCAATCTTTACTGTTGATTCAACATGACCACCTGTCGCTATCCACAAGGGTAATTTGTCCTGAACTGGACGAGGATAAACTTCTCTTTCAGAGATTGTTTGAGTCAATCGACCTTGCCAGTCTATCTTGGTCTTTTCATTGACCAACTGGAGCAAGTCTAATTTCTCATCAAAGAGAGTTTCGTAGTCCTTTAAATCATAACCAAACAGGGGAAAAGATTCCGTGAAAGAACCCCTTCCAGCCATAATCTCCGCACGTCCATTTGACAAAGCATCGATAGTGGCATACTGTTGAAACAAACGGATTGGATCCATACTCGAGAGAATGCTGACCGCACTGGTCAAACGAATCTTCTTGGTATTAACCGCACCAGCTGCAAGGACAAGCTCTGGCGCAGATACCGCAAAATCTGCTCGATGGTGCTCACCAATCCCATACACATCCAAACCAACCTTGTCAGCAAGCTCCATCTCTGCTACCAACTGACGAATGCGTTCAGCATGACTGTAAATCTGCCCAGTCCCTTCAAGCTCCGTTGTTTCCCCAAATGTTGAAATTCCCAATTCCACCATCCTGTTTCCTCGTTATATTATTCAGTTTTCAGGATATTTTATCACTAATTAGTTTCACTTTCAATAAATTTGCTCATTAGAAAAAGCCTAGATCAACTAGACTTTCTTAGTTTATTCTACCTGTAGTTTATTGTCTTTCAAAGTCAACTTCGAGTTTTCTGTCAATTCTGTTTGTTCAAAAGTGTAAATCGTCTCACCCTTTGTATCAATCATGTACCAGGCTTTGTCTTTACGGACAATCAGGGCAAGCTCCGTACTATTTGTGTCCTCGTTTTTGACAGACAAAGGAAAGGCCTTATCCACACCTTCCAGAGCTACTTTATTCCCTGTTTTTAATTCTACTAGGTAGTGTACTCCATCCTTGGTACCAAAACTGTAGTCTCCATTAATCGGCGTGTGGCTATCATAGTTTTTCATTAGAATGGAAGTTTTATCTACACCTTCAAATGCCTTTTTAAAGTGTTCTTTCTGCTCTTCAGCTTTCTTTTGATCTTGAGACTGAACCGTCTCTTGCACAGCAGCAATCCGTTCCAGATTTTGCTTTTTCGCTTGTCTCGCCTGATGGATCAAAACTGTTCGGATTAAGAAAGAACCTGATAAGACGATACCAATCACCATAGCAATAATATTTTTTTCTTCTTCATTTTCTTCTCCTTATAAAAAACTGCCTTTGGAACACAAGGATTCCTATCTCAAGTATAACAAGGAAGAGCAAAAAAGTCTAGGAGGACTAGACTTTCTTAGCTTATTCTACTGTTACTGACTTAGCAAGGTTACGTGGTTTGTCCACATCAAGACCACGGTGGAGGGTTGCAAAGTAAGCGACCAATTGCGTTGGTACGACCATTGAGATTGGTGAGAGGTAAGGATGTACGGTCGTAAGGACGATATCATCTGTCTCTTTAGCAACATTCTCTTCAGCGATAGTGAGAACCTTGGCACCACGGGCTGCGACCTCTTGGATATTTCCACGAGTATGATTAGCAAGGACTGGATCTGACAAGAGGGCCAATACAGGTGTTCCTTCTTCAATCAAGGCAATGGTTCCGTGCTTGAGTTCTCCTGCCGCAAAACCTTCACATTGAATGTAAGAAATCTCTTTGAGCTTGAGACTGGCTTCCATGGCTACATAGTAGTCTTGACCACGTCCGATGTAAAAGGCGTTGCGAGTTGTTTCAAGAAGCTCACGAACTTTAGCATCGATTGTTTCTTTTTCTGAAAGAGTTGATTCGATAGACTGAGCCACGATTGACAACTCATGAACCAGGTCAAAGTCTTGAGCTTTAGCATTGCCATTTGCTTCTCCGACTGCTTTTGCAAGAAATGCAAGAGCTGCGATTTGCGCTGTATAAGCTTTAGTTGAAGCCACTGCGATTTCAGGACCCGCGTGAAGGAGCATGGTATGGTTGGCTTCACGTGAAAGAGTTGATCCTGGCACGTTTGTTACAGTTAAGCTAGGGATGCCCATTTCATTAGCCTTAACCAAAACCTGGCGGCTATCCGCTGTTTCACCAGACTGGCTGATAAAGATGAAGAGTGGTTTCTGGCTGAGAAGTGGCATACCGTAGCCCCACTCAGATGAAATTCCAAGTTCAACAGGTGTATCCGTCAATTCTTCCAGCATTTTCTTAGAAGCAAATCCTGCGTGGTAAGATGTCCCAGCTGCAAGGATGTAGATGCGGTCTGCCTCTCGAACAGCCTTGATGATAGCTGGATCTACCACTACTTGACCAGCCTCATCTGTGTAGGCTTGGATGAGTTTACGCATGACCGTTGGTTGCTCGTCAATTTCCTTGAGCATGTAGTAAGGGTAAGTTCCCTTACCGATATCTGACAAATCAAGCTCAGCAGTGTAGCTAGCACGCTCACGACGATTGCCATCATAGTCTTGAATTTCGACACTATCCGCCTTGACAATTACCAATTCTTGGTCATGGATTTCCATGTATTGGTTGGTCTCACGAATCATAGCCATAGCATCCGAGCAGACCATGTTGTAACCATCTCCGAGACCAATCAAAAGCGGTGACTTGTTCTTAGCGACATAGATGACATCTGGATTCTCAGAGTCAATCAAGGCAAAAGCATAGGAACCACGGATGATGTGAAGGGCTTTTTTAAAGGCTTCAAGAACTGAGAAACCATCTTCTTCCACAAACTTTCCAATCAAGTGCACTGCGATTTCCGTATCTGTTTGCCCCTTGAAGTGGTGACCTGCAAGGTATTCTTCCTTGATTTCAAGGTAGTTTTCAATGACCCCATTGTGCACCAAAACAAAACGTCCAGTCTCAGAGCGATGTGGGTGAGCATTGTCCTCGGTTGGTTTCCCATGAGTTGCCCAACGCGTATGTCCGATACCAGTTGTTCCCTCAACACCAGTAGTTTTAGCAGACAATTCTGCGATACGACCTACAGCCTTGACTAGGTGATTTTCAGCACCACCTAGGACAAAAATCCCCGCAGAATCATAGCCACGGTATTCAAGTTTTTCAAGCCCTTGAATCAAAATATCAGTTGCATTTGTGTTTCCAACAACACCGACAATTCCACACATAGTATATACGACACAGACCAGCTGTGCTTTCCCCTTAAATTGGTATAGTCTGATTTCCCTTTTACAGAATCAGCAAAAACAGTATATACTTGTTTCTCTCACTTGTCAAGGATAAAAATTGGTATAACTTTTATAGAGTACCTAAAATTGCAATTTCATCTAATGGCTGACAAGCTGACATTGACAGTTTAATCTAGAAAAATGAGAGATTTATGTCTAAAAGCCAAAAGCTAGATAGAAAAATCTAACTTTTGTAGGTAACAAAAAAACGCTACTTTCTTATTTCAAAAACAAAATACTCAGCAAAGTCAAAATAGCTGGCCCACCTTGCTTCAGAATAATCTTCTTGTCTGCTGTTAGAGAACCGTAGGTCGATGCACCAAGTACAAATAAAACAAATATGGTAACAATTTCTAAACTTTGTGAGAAATAGATTCCATATAAGAGAAAGACCCCTATCAAAGCATTATAAATCCCTTGATTTTTAAACAGTGAACTCACTGAAGGACGAGCCAGTTCTTCCTTATCCACATTAAAGACTCGACTAGTGGTGTCTGATTGCGTAGCTACACTTTCCAGATAAAAAATGTAAAAATGCTCCAAAGCAACGATAGTTGCTAAAACAACTGTAAAAATAGACATATTCTTCTCCTTAAATTTCTATCTCTTCTAAGCCAGATAGCAACTTTTCTAACAAGCGACTGAACTCTTCTCGCTCTCCTTTTGTAAGTACACTCTCCATCTGACTCTTTATGTTTATATGCTGTTGGGGAGAGTTGGTTACTAGTTGTTCTCTTGCAAAGTCTGTCACTTCCACCAAAACCTCCCTCTGGTTTTCAGGATTCCGACGTCGCTTGACCAAACCTTCCTTTTCCAAAATTTTAAAGTGCCGTGTCAAGGCAGCCTGATCAATCTTCAAACGCTCCTGAACCGCTATTTGATTACACGGCGACTGATCAATTAAGAAACATAAGATTTGATAACGAGTCAGACTAATTCCCAATTGTCGTTCGAATAGTTGTGTCATAGACTGATCTGCCAACCGTAGCTGATATAGTAAATCTTGGATTGCTACCATCATTTCCTCCTAATATATATGATTTATCAATAATTGATTTATCAAGTATAATATAAGCTCAACAATAAATCAAGTAATATGCTTCAATTCTCTTGAAATATTAGTCGTTTCCTCATATTTGTTCCTTTTATCCTGAAGCAATCACACACAAAAAAGAAGTGGAAACTCAATCAGTTCCCAACTTCCATTTTAATGATTAGTTCATTGAAACGTGAACGTGGTCATAGTGGTTTTCGGTTACGCTACCACGGTCTGGCATTGGATTCCACGTGTAGGCAGGCCCATATTTGCTATCGTATGGAGCGTAGAAACGTTGTTTCCAAATGATGTAGTTGATGCCACGGCTAGCCATGTTTTGGACTGCATATTCTGCAATTTGGTCTCCGAGTGCTGAACTCACTGGAACCATAAAGTCGATGGCCAAACCTTTACCATGGTCACCACTGTCACCAGGACGGTAGCCACTAAAGGATGTGATGCCAAACAAGTTAGCGATTTCTTCTTTAAAGGCTGCCGTCTGTGGTTGAAGACCAGCATTCTCAGACTTAGCTACAGCAAGTCCTGCATAGTCAGGAGCAGCTGGAGCTGAATAAGTTCTTGAAGGAGTTTGGCTTTGCTCTGCTTGATAAGTCGAAGTTGCAGTGTCAGAATTTGCTGTTGATTCTGTTGCACTTGTTCCTCTTGTATCAGCAGGCCTTTCTGTTACTGGTGCAGCTGCTACTGATGTTTCCGCCGAAGTCGTCGCTTCCGTTGCTTCGGTAGCTGAAGTTTCTGCTTGAGGAGCTTCTTCAACTGGACTAGTTGTTTCTGCCACCGGTGCCCCCGCTGGAGTTGTTTCTGCTGTTTCTTCAGCTACAGGTGTTTCTGTAGATGGCGTCTCTTCAGCAACTGTCGCTGTCTCAGAAACTTCTGAACTTGGTGTTAGTTCTGTAGGTTTTTCAGTCTCTGTTGCACTTGGTACTTCCTCAATTGGTTGAGAAAGGTCTTCCACTTGAACCGTTTCTTCATCAACTGTTACTTGGTTGGTTGTCAAATCAGCTGTCGCAGTCGTCACTTCTTCACTAGAATCTGCTTGAGGAGTTTGGATTTCAACTTCCGTCACCTCTTCTGCCTCATTGACAGTTGTAGTGAGGACAGTATCTGGGAAAATCAAGTCCATATTGGTGATTTTGTTCAAATTAGCAAGAACGGTCACATCTACTCCCAAAGCTTCTGCAATCGTGCTCAGGGTATCACCATACTGAACTGTATAGCTGTTTTTGTTCTCGTTTTTCGTCACATCATTTTGGATTTGCTCAACGGTACGAGCTGTCCATGCAATTTCTTCCGCTTGAGTTGCCAATGCTGGAGCAAAAGACAAGGCTACAGTTGAGGCTAAAATAATTCTTTTCTTCATTCGTTCATATTCCTTTCAAATGAGTACCTGTCTATCATAACACAAAAAAAGCAGAAAAAAAGCCCTCTCGGGCCTATTTAACAGAACTGTCCATTCCTTGTAACAAACTAGATTAGTTGAAATAGTTTGTTAGCCTTCTGTCACAAAACTGACACAATCTTCTCGTCACTTGTCCTCAAAAATATAAGGAATATCTGCTAGTACTTGAATTCTCTGATTCCCTTCATAAGATGACTCTAAAAAGTTAATGCTTTGAATTCCGCTATTCTGGGCAAATTCCACATCCAAAGTCCGGTCCCCTATATAATAGGTAGCCCTAGGATCCAACTCATATTTGTCTAGCAGATATGTCGCCGCTTCTGGACTGGGCTTGCGTGCAAAACCACTCTGATTAGTTAGAATTTCTGTGAAACAACATTCCAAACCCAAGTCTCTTAGAATAGTAAAGGCATTGTCTCCTTAATGGGTATAAACAAACTGCAAAATCCCTGCTTCATCTGACCAAGCCAACACTTCACGCGCACCTGGCATCAAAACCACCTGGGCATTCTTCTCAGCCAAACTCTGGGAACGCACCTGATTGAGCAATTCCGCATCCAGATTTCGCTCTTCTGCCACCTGCCCTAGCAAATCCTGTACCGAATACTTGAGGATAAACTCTCTCACTTTCTCCTTATCATAAGGAATAGAAAACTGACCAAAGGTTTCCTCAATCCCTGACAAAATCGCTTCGTAAGAGTCCAATAAGGTTCCATCTAAATCCCAAATAAAAGTTGTTTTTTGCATTTCCTATCCTTTCAAGCTCATATAACTTTGGTAACAGTAGCGTAGAAATAACCATCGAAAACCATTATCCAAAAGGGTTCCAGCCCAAATACCAGGCAAGCCCCAACCAA
>CAUSRF010000020.1:0-21417 GCA_963534275.1 uncultured Streptococcus sp. | reverse complement strand
AGTCTGTTGTTAACAATGTCAAAGACATGATTGATGTTCCAGCTAGCTACCTTGACAAAGCAAATGTTCCAGGTCCATTCTTGGCCGGCGTCAACCAAGTCATCCCATACGAAGCTTTTGGTGGTGATGGCATGTTGACTCGCCTCTTGTTAAAGGCCTCAGATAAAGCTCCATGGTCTGACAATGGAACAGCGAAAAATCCCGCTCTATTGCCACTTGAAGGCTTAGCTAAAGGCCAATATTTCTATGAAGTGGATTTGAATGGCAACACGACAGGCAAAGAAGGACAAGCCCTTCTAGACCAACTTCGTGCCAATGGCACTCACACTTACCAAGCTACTGTCAAGGTGTACGGTGCAAAAGACGGCAAACCTGATTTGACCAATCTGATTGCTACTCGTCAAGTAACGATTCAGCTTCGTGGAAAAGAAATGGCGACAATACCATCTCAACAAGGTCAGATGAATACGAAGCCTTCTGAAACAGGCTCTACAGGTATGACTGAGGGTATGATGGGTACAAATCACCATATGTCAGATATGAAGGTCGATCAACCAGCTTCTAGCCCAATGGCTAATATGATGAAAAAAGATGATAAAGCGATGCTACCAAATACTGGGGAAGCTAAAACGGCTACAGCTGGCCTTGGTATCTTTGGTCTAGCCTTGGCAGGTCTTGTTGGACTTTTGGGTTTGACAACCAAACGAGAAGATTAAGATTCAAATCACTTAAACATTAGGGAAAATAGTGTTATACTAAAGCAAGTATAACACTGTTTTTATCGAAGGAGTGTCAGATGAAAAAGACAATTTTGCTGGTTGATGATGAGATAGATATTCTAGATATTCAAAACCGCTATCTTATACAGGCAGGTTACGATGTTTTGGTCGCCCATGATGGTAAGGAGGGATTAGAGCTTTTCAGAAAAAAATCTATCGACCTCATTATCACAGATATCATGATGCCCAATATGGATGGCTATGATTTTATCAGTGAAGTTCAATATATCGCTCCGGATCAACCCTTCCTCTTTACAACTGCTAAGACAAGCGAACAGGATAAGATTTATGGATTAAGTTTGGGGGCAGATGATTTTATAGTCAAACCCTTTAGCCCACGCGAATTGGTTTTAAGAGTGAATAATATCTTGCGTCGCCTTAGCCGTGGAGGAGAGACAGAACAGATCGAGTTTGGTGACTTGGTAATCAACCATGTGACTCATGAGGTTCGCATTGGGGAGCAACCATTGGAATTGACAGTAAAATCCTTTGAACTTCTATGGGTATTAGCCAGCAATCCTGAGAGAGTCTTTTCAAAGACGGAACTTTACGAGAAGGTATGGCAAGAGGACTATGTGGATGATACCAATACACTCAATGTTCATATCCATGCTTTGAGGCAAGAGTTGACCAAGTATACAAATTCAAATGCTCCTGCTATCAAAACTGTTTGGGGTTTGGGCTATAAGATGGAAAGACCAAGAGGTAGAAAATGAAATTAAAAAACTATATTCTAGTGGGGTATCTAGTGTCGACTCTACTAACGATTTTGGTCGTTTTCTGGGCAGTCCAACGAATGTTGATCGAGAAAAGTGAAGTTTACTTTCTAGTTGGAATGACCTTGATTGCTAGTTTCATTGGAGCTGCAGTGAGCATCTTTCTTTTGTCGCCTGTGTTCTCTTCTCTGAAACATTTGAAAAAACAAGCTCAGGATATAGCAAGCAAGGATTTCAGCACAGAAATTGAAACCAAAGGACCATTAGAATTTCAAGAGCTGGGGCAGGCTTTTAATGACATGTCTCACAATTTGCAGGCTACCTTTCAATCACTTGATGAGAGCGAGCAAGAAAAGAGAATGATGATTGCGCAACTCTCTCACGATATTAAAACTCCCATTACCTCCATTCAGGTTACTGTGGAGGGAATTCTAGATGGAGTGATTAAGGAAGAGGAGCGGCTCCACTACTTAGCCACGATTGGTCGGCAAACTGAGCGTCTAAACAAGCTAGTGGAGGAATTGGATGTTTTGACTCTGAACACACAACCTCAAGATACTGCTGATGAAGAAGTCGAAGAGGTCTTTTTAGATCAGTTGTTGATTGAGTCAATGAGTGAATTTCAACTCCAGATTGAACAAGAGGAGCGGGATGTTTACATTCAAGTATCACCTGAGTCAGCGAAAATCAAGAGCCATTCTGATAAACTTTCTCGCATTTTAGTCAATTTGTTAAACAATGCCTTTAAATATTCAGAACCAGGAACCAGAATCGAGGTTCTTGCCCAATTAACAGAACAAGAGCTGACAATCAGTGTGAAAGACGAGGGTCAGGGGATTCATCCTGAGGATTTGGAAAAGATCTTTAAACGACTTTACCGTGTAGAAACTTCACGCAATATGAAAACAGGTGGTCATGGCTTAGGTCTTGCGATTGCACGAGAACTAGCCCATCAGCTTGGTGGCGACATCACAGCAGAAAGTCAGTATGGCTTAGGTAGCAAGTTTACATTCAGCCTCAATTTGAAATAAAGCCGTAAAATCCCTTTACAAATCTAGTTTTTCATGGTACAATAGCCTTTGTGTGAAATAGCAGCAGGAAAGCATGAAGCTCGTCAACAGGTGTCTTATGATAAGTAACCTTGGCTGTTTAGGCGAAGGGCATCTGCACGAATCAGGGCTTTCTAAGTGACTATTTCCGCCAAATATTATTTATATCAGGAGGACATACATATGTCACGTTATACAGGACCATCTTGGAAACAAGCTCGTCGTTTGGGCCTTTCACTTACAGGTACAGGTAAAGAATTGGCACGTCGTAACTACGTACCAGGTCAACATGGACCAAACAACCGTTGTAAATTGTCAGAATACGGTTTGCAATTGGCTGAAAAGCAAAAACTTCGTTTCACTTACGGTGTAGGTGAAAAACAATTCCGTAACTTGTTCGTACAAGCTACAAAAATCAAAGGCGGAATCCTAGGTTTCAACTTCATGCTTCTTTTGGAACGTCGTTTGGATAACGTTGTTTACCGTCTTGGTCTTGCGACTACTCGTCGTCAAGCTCGTCAATTCGTAAACCACGGTCACATCCTTGTTGACGGAAAACGCGTTGATATCCCATCATACCGCGTAACTCCAGGTCAAGTGATCTCAGTTCGTGAAAAATCATTGAAAGTTCCAGCAATCCTTGAAGCTGTAGAAGCAACTCTTGGACGTCCAGCATTCGTATCATTCGACGCTGAAAAATTGGAAGGTTCATTGACTCGTTTGCCAGAACGCGATGAAATCAACCCAGAAATCAACGAAGCACTTGTCGTTGAATTCTACAACAAAATGCTTTAATTTTAAGAAATATCTTACAGAAAGCCTACAACAGTGGGCTTTTTGCTTTGTCTTAAAATGTTGATTTCTGGGTTTGTTCAGTGTTTAAGAGAGCGTTTTTAATTAACGCCGTTTACGGGATGTGGGTGTCTATTGGGCTTATATCTTTATTGTATTTGTCCCTTTGGGTGCATTAACACTGTTAATTATGCTCGCTATGCCAAGCCAACGCTTTGGAGAAAAAGTGATAGAAAATAGTGAAAAGAATACAGAAGACTCTATATTTGAAGACATGGTACGAAAATATTAAGATATTTTTACTCTATTTAAAAACGGCTGAGTCGTTTCAGGATTTGTCAATCATGATGCTGTATGGTAGGCTTTATGAAGAGGAAAGCTATTATTGTCTGTTCAATGCTTATAAGAACTTTTGGAAGGTGTATGTAAACTTTACTGGTCTTCGACTCGTTCGGACTACTGGTGGATGTATGCTACAAATCAGTTAATCTATCTTTCCGTTTCATTTTGATTATTCGCTAAGGATGACCCTATACACAAAAATACTCCTTAACCTAGTTTGCTAGTGTTAGGAGTATTTTTGTATGTTGTATCTTTCATAGTTGCTTAATGATATCGTCAATGGTATGGGCGATCCAGTCAGGTTGATAGCTGAGTAAATCAGCTTCTTCTCCAAATCCCCAAGTAACAGCGAACTTTTTAATACCAGTTTCTTGAGCTCCTATCATATCAAACTTGGTGTCGCCAATGATGAGAACTTGGTCTGCAGGGAGTTGATGCGTTTGCAAGGCGTAACGGATGACATCCGCCTTGTGTGGCGTTTCAGGACTAGAACCGTAAATGCCATCAAAGAAATGATGGATCCCCAGATTTTTAGTCATATCATGGGCAGTCGGAGTATTCTTTGTTGTAGTGATATAGAGAGGGTAGTTTTGAGAGAGTTCTTGAAGCAGTTCTGTCATTCGAGGGAAAAGCTCTGCTTCATGGATCCCTTTTTTCTTGTAGTAAGAACGATAGGTTTGAACAGCTTCTGAGATTTGTTCTTTTGGAAGGCAGGTCGCAAAACTGCTTTCAAGCGGTGGCCCCATGAAACCACGAATGGTTTTAGCATCAG
The DNA here is from genome assembly GCA_963534275.1 of uncultured Streptococcus sp. Classification (GTDB taxonomy): domain Bacteria; phylum Bacillota; class Bacilli; order Lactobacillales; family Streptococcaceae; genus Streptococcus. The sequence continues at coordinate 16,967 of CAUSRF010000020.1, read as the reverse complement.
GAGACGGAACTCCCAGTTGTTCAAAGGTATGAGTAAAGGAATTGTGGATCCCGATGGAACTGTCAACGAGAGTTCCGTCTAGATCGAAAAAGATAGCTGAGATTGATGACATAGTTTCTCCTATTAGATAAGGTTATTCTCCGAAGATTTCTTTTTGTAGGCGGCGGCCAGTAGGGGTGGCAGCGAGTCCACCCTCAGCCGTTTCACGAAAGGCAGTTGGGAGGCTGGATCCGACTTGGTACATGGCATCGATGACTTCGTCAACAGGGATCTTAGATTCAATACCAGCCAAGGCCATATCAGCCGCGATAAAGGCAAAGCTGGCTCCCATGGCATTTCGTTTGACACAGGGAACTTCAACCAAACCAGCGACGGGGTCGCAGATGAGGCCTAGCATATTTTTAATGACAAAGGCGATGGCTTGGCTAGCCTGATAGGGCGTTCCACCTGCAGCCAAGGTCAAGGCTGCGGCACTCATGGCAGAGGCAGAGCCGACTTCGGCCTGACAGCCACCTTCAGCACCTGAGATAGAAGCATTGTTTGCGATAACCAATCCAAAGGCACCCGCAGCAAAGAGGAAATCGAGCTGTTCTTCATGGCTGAGGTCAAGTTTTTGAATAGCTGCAGTGAGAACAGCTGGTAGACAGCCAGCACTTCCTGCGGTTGGAGTGGCACAGACCAAGCCCATTTTAGCGTTGTGTTCGTTGACCGCGATGGCATTTCGGGCTGCTGATAGGATGGTAAAGTCAGACAAGGCCTTGCCACTTTTGAGATGGCGGTCTAGTTTGGCCGCGTCTCCGCCTGTCAAACCACTACGGGATTTGTTTTCGCTGAGACCGAGCTCGACAGAGGCTTTCATGACTTCTAGATTGCGTTCCATGAGGAGGAGAACTTCTGGCCGTTCCCGACCGGTCAGCTCATATTCTGTTGCAATCATGAGCTCTGCGACATTTCCTTGGAAGTCTAGATCTGCCTGCTCGACCAATTCTTTGATGGAATAAAACATGTTTCCTCCTACTTAAAGAAATTGACATTGTGGAGATGAGGAATTTTTCGGATTTCTTCAACCGCCTCTTCGCAACTTCGACTATCGACTTCGATAATCATGATAGCTTTTTCTCCAGCTTTTTCCCGAGTCACATTCATCTGGGCGATATTGATATCAAAACGAGAGAGGGCTTCTGTAACATGGGCAATCATTCCCGGAATATCCTGATGCACGATGATGATGGTCGGGGTATTCATATTGAGAGAGACGGCAAAGCCATTGAGTTCCGTGACCTGGATATTTCCCCCACCGATAGAAATCCCTGTCACACTAATGGACTTATGCTCATTCTTCACAGTGATTTTAGTGGTGTTAGGGTGAGGAGCATTGCTGTCTTTCTGAATGGTCCAGACAATCTTGATACCACGCTTATGGGCAATCTCGAGACTGTTTGGGATTTCGGGATCATCCGTATCCATGCCTAAAATACCAGCGACGAGAGCAAGATCCGTTCCATGACCACGGTAGGTCTTGGCAAATGAGTTAAATAATTGGAATTCTACCTCTGTTGGTCTATCACCAAAGATAGAAGAGACGATTTTTCCGATACGAACGGCACCAGCTGTATGGCTACTTGATGGGCCAATCATGACAGGTCCGATAATGTCAAAGACAGATTGAAAACGAAGTGATTGCATCTGTTTCCCCTTACAAAGATTCTTATATCTATTATATCAAAGAATGAACCTCTACGCTTATTTCCCTTATCAAAACCTCAAAATGATGAAAGATAGTATAAAATAAGGCCTTTTGTGACAAAAATCTCCTTAAAATGGTAAACATAAAACATTTTTGTAATATTTCTACACAAAACCGTCAAGAAATAGTAACATTCGAGGAGTAAAATAGTATCATAGATAAAAAGGAGAAATTTCAGAAATGACATTAACAACTAAAAAAATCAAATCAACTCTTGCAGGGGCAGCAGCCTTGCTTACGTTCTTTGTACCAGCACTTGCTTCTGCGCAAGAAACGGTAACTTACACAGTTAAACCAGGTGACACTCTTTCAGAAATCGCTGAGAAGTACAACACTACTGTTGAAAAATTGGCAGAAAAAAATAAGATTGAAAACATCCACTTAATCTTTGTGGATCAAGTTTTGGTCATCGAAGGAACAGCTCCATCGACAGCAACTGCAACAGATGCAGCTTCTGCGACAACCTATGAAGCACCAGTTGCTACAGAAGAGACAAGCGAAGCTACAACTTATGAAGAAGTTGCTGAAACAACAACTTACGAAGCACCAGCAGCTCCAGTAGCAGAAGAAAGCTACACTGCACCAGCAGCAACTGTTAGCGGTTCAGAAGCAGAAGCCAAAGAATGGATTGCTCAAAAAGAATCAGGCGGTAGCTACACAGCTACAAACGGACGTTACATCGGACGTTACCAATTGACAGATTCATACTTGAACGGTGACTACTCAGCTGAAAACCAAGAACGTGTAGCAGATGCTTACGTTGCAGGACGTTACGGTTCATGGACAGCTGCCAAGAACTTCTGGCTTAACAACGGTTGGTATTAAGAAATAGAAAAAGGGTCTTCAAGACCCTTTTTGTGTACTTTTTGAAAAGAGATTTAACACTTTGTAGATAATATGACATAATGTTATGAAAAAAGTAGTATAATGTTTTTATAGAATATGAATAGTGGTGGTTAGTATGCATGCATTATTAGCAACAAGATTAAAAAATAAACGGAAAGAGTTGGGGTGGTCACAAAAAGAATTGGCAGATGGAATTTGCCAACAAACTCAGATAAGCCGTATGGAACAAGGTAAATATATGCCTGGAGCCGATTTGTTATATAAACTGTCTGAAAAATTGGGCTTAAGTATGGACTATTTCTTTTCAGAAGAGATTTCCAAAAATTTTCTAGACTTATCTTCTTTTAAGAGATTATCTGAAACATTGTTGGAAAATCAAGATTATACCTCTTTGAAATATGCTTTTGAGGTAGAAAGAAGACAACAAGCTTCTCTGTGTTTTGATGAAAAAATTTATTTGGACTGGATAGATGCCATTCTAACCTATCAATGTGAACATCAGTTAAAATTAGCAATTTCAAAAATAGAAGATATTCTAATTAAAATAAATGTTGATAAGGTGGACTACTTATATATTGTGAACACATTATTAATTTTTTTAGGTTATGATGATAATGAAAAATTTGAGCAACGTTATCAGCAGGTCTCTGTGGCTCTTTCAAAAATCGATACTAGTGTGCGTGAACAAATTGAGTTGTACATCAAAATAAAATATAATTATTGTTACCACCTTTGGAAACACGAGGAGATGGACAAGTCTAGGGTGCTATTATTGGAGACAATTGAATTTTGTAACAAATATCATAGTAGCTTTAGGCTGGCAGATTTATATTGCTTGTTGGGAAATGTAACAGAAGATCTTGATCTCTCTGTTGCTAAGGAATATTATATGAGAGCTAAGGTGCTTTATCTAATTGAAAATAATGAAGTCATGGCTCTCAAGGTAGAACAATATCTGACAGATAAGTAGTCAGAGAATGTGTAAGGATAGCAGAAGCTATCTTTATTCATGTATCAAGTATAACTATAATGCTTTTTTTAAAAAATATTCAAAATAAACCTATAAATGATTGACGGCGAATATAGATTGCTTTATAATATAGGAAAAAGAAGGAGGGAGGAGAAAAAATGCGCAACACCTTTTTGAAAACGCTGTCAGTTGGACTTATGGTACTTTTTTTATTTAGTGCTAGTCTGAGTTTAACCAGTACGAATCTAGTTGTTAAAGGTATTGATACGGGAGTGTACTATTCTTCTAGTTAAGAGTAAGTTCGTGATTAAAGAATGAGATGAGATAAAAAGAAGGTAGTCCTTGGGAAAGTATCTACTGTGCTGTAGTGCTTGAAACGATACCGAACTCAAAAATACTACGGTTAAGAATAAACCAACTCCAGAACTGCTGGATAGTGATTGAGGTTTGGGTGACATCAAAGAAAAGTTTCATGATAATATTTCATGATAAATGTGCACTCTTTAGCACTCAAGAGATAGAATCATTTTGTTAAACGAAGCCTTTCTAGGAAAGAGATTTAGAATGAATTGATTAACTACATGTCAAAAATTAACCTTTTATAAGTTATAGCACCATGACAGATATCATAATATTGTAGCTATTTAGCATATATGGCATACAAATTAGACTAATTCTAAAGAATAGAGTATTTCTATGTTAAAAAAATATCCTTGTACGATGCAACACGATCAGTCAGATTGTGCTGCGGCAGTTGTTTCAACAGTTCTTTTATCTTACAAAAAGGAACTATCAATCATGAAGATTCGGGAAATTATTGGGACAGACATGTATGGAACGACTGTAAGTGGTATTGTTTCAGGTCTGAACAAATTGAATTTTACGGTAAAAGCTGTCCGAGTAGCTCTGGAAGATTTGACCCCGAAATTAACATTTCCTGCGATTCTTCAAGTTAAGAACGATTTAGGTCAAAATCATTTTGTGGTATTACATAGTATCAAAATGAATAGTAAATTCTACGTAGCAGACCCTGCTAGTGGTATACGCAAGATGTCAAGTGATGAACTGGGAGAAATTTATCAAGGTATTACTCTTTTTATGGTTCCAAATTCGGATTTTGAAAGAGGGAAACTAAAGGGAAAAGGACTTCTGGATTTATTTGGAACGTTAATTTTTAATCAAAAAGGATTGATTAGTACAGTCATATTAGCTTCCTTTGTTTTAAGTATCATTGGTATTTTATCGAGTCTCTTTTCAAAAGTTATCATGGACGAGGTGATTCCATATGCTTTAAAAAATAGTCTGTATATGTTTTTGATAGTATTTGGAATAGTGTCGTTCTTACAGACTCTTCTATCTGCATTTCGTCAGCACGTTCTTTTGTTTCTATCTCGAAAAATTGATATACCGGTTTTAATGGGATATTATGACCATATTATTCATCTTCCCTATAGTTTTTTTGGAAGTCGTAGAGTTGGTGATGTTTTAACGAGATTTCAGGATGCGATGACGATAAAGAATGTGTTTACGTCAGTCTCTATTTCATTAGTTATGGATATCACCTTGTCAGTTATTAGTGCGGTTGTCCTTTGGACTATTAATCAATCTTTATTTCTGATATTGGTTTTTATGGTTATTGTTAACATCATTCTTATATACTGTTTTAAAAAGCCTTATAAAAAAATTAATCATGAACAAATGGAAGCAAATGGACTTCTTAATTCACAGTTAATTGAATCCATTCGTAACATTGATACCATTAAGTCTCAGCATGACGAGGAACAACGTTTAAACAAAATTGAAGAAAAATTTGTTCATACTTTAGAAATTGGTTATAAAGAGGGTGTTTTGCAGAATATTCAGTCTACAATATCTTCAATGACCTCAACCATGGGTGGGTTATTATTTATGGGAGTGGGCGCCTTATTTATCATTGATGGGAAAATGACCATTGGGGACCTCTTGGTTTTTCAGACATTAAGTCAATATTTTACAGAACCTATTCAGAATCTAGTTGGTTTGCAGTTAACCTTTCAAGAGGTACAGGTTGCGGTTAGTCGGCTTCAAGAATTGATGGAAGTAGATCGTGAAGACCTTGACTTGGATTATAGTATTAGAGACTTCACCTTATGTGATGACATTGAATTTAAAGATGTAACATTTGCCTATGGTTCACGCCCTCCTGTTATCAAAAACTTTAATTTGCGAATTAAACAAGGAGAAAAAATAGCTTTTGTTGGAGAAAGCGGAGCAGGAAAAAGTACGCTAGTTCGTTTGTTATTAAGATTTATAAATCCGAGTGAGGGGAAAATTTGTATAGGAGAAAATGACTTATCAGATCTTGACTATGGTAAACTACGTAAGAAAATTTCCTACATTCCACAGACCATAGAACTCTTTACAGGGACAATTATTGATAATCTAAAAATTGGTAATCCTTCTGTCACATATGAGGATATGGTGAGAGTTTGTCGTATTGTTGGTATTCATGATACGATTCAACGTCTTCAAAATCGTTATGGCTCCTTTGTAGAAGAAGGTGGTCAAAATTTCTCGGGTGGAGAGAAACAACGATTGGCTATTGCAAGAGCACTACTGAGTAAAGCTGACTTGTATATATTTGATGAGGCAACCTCTAACTTAGATTCATTTAGTGAACAGATTATTCAGGATTTAATCTTTAATAAAATAATGGATAAGACAACAATTGTAGTAGCCCACAGGCTGTCTACAATTCTTCGATGTGATAAGATATGTTTTTTGGAGAATGGTTCCATTGTGGAATATGGAACTCATGAGGAATTAATGGCGAAAAACGGAAAATATGCTAGAATGGTCGAGTTACAAAGTATTTATATGAAGCAACAAGTAGAACCGTCGGTTATGTTAGATGCAGAGGAGGTTACTTATGGCTAAACTAGAAATTCAAGATAATAAAAAACTAGTACTAAAGTCAGTTATCTGTAAAAAGTTGTATGATATAAAAGTAGAAAATATAAATCAGGAGATTGAAAAGTTTTATCAACATTTGCAGTTATTAAAAGCACAAATTTTTGGTCCATTAATTGTAAAAAGTTGTGGTACAACTATTCATGATGATGGATTGATAACGACTGATTTTGAGTTTTATATCCAAGCCCATAATGCTCAACAGTACAGTAACATTTATGATGTACAGGATTCCATCTCTGTTCCATATTGTTTATATGTTCGTTTTGAAGACAGTCCAGAGTATCTACAGTATGCGTATTCTAAATTGGATCTACATATCTATGAAAATGATATTCAAACGGACGGAATTGTGTATACAGTTTATGTTGATTCTTCTCCTGAAAAAATGGTAGTAGATATTTTTAGACCAATTGTAAGCCTATGAAATTATATAGTAAATCAGAATTACGTTATTCTCGTATTTTCTTTGATAAGAAACCACCAGCTTTTGTGTTCATTCTCATTATTTCAACTGCTATCATCTTAATTGGAGCCTTGATTGGCGCAGCTTATATACCCAAGAACTATATTGTAAAAGCGAATGGGAATTCACTTATAACAGGTACAGAGTTCCTATCAGCAATTAGTTCAGGGAAGGTAGTTACTTTACATAAGTCAGAAGGGGATATTGTAAAAGCAGGAGATGTCATTGTTTCGTTATCAAGTGGACAAGAAGGTTTACAAGCGAGCTCTTTAAATAAACAATTGGAGAAGTTACGCGCAAAAGAAGCCATCTTTCAAAAATTTGAACAATCATTAAATGAGAAATACAACCATATGTCCAATTCGGGCGAAGAACAGGAATATTATGGGAAAGTTGAATACTACCTGTCTCAGTTAAATTCAGAAAATTATAACAATGGTACCCAGTATTCAAAGATTCAGGATGAGTATACGAAGTTGAATAAAATGACGACTGAAAGAAATCAGTTAAATACCGACTTGCAGGCTTTACAAAATGAATTACTTCAGCTTCAACAACAATCAGACTCATCCCCCCTATCAGATACGACATCAGCTGATGATAAAGCTAAGTTAGAAGCTAAGATATCAGAAATAACAACAAAAATCGAAGCATTAAAAACAAGTATTACTTCTAAGAATAGCGAGATTGATAGTCAACAAAGCAATATTAAGGATATGAACCGTACCTATAATGATCCAACTTCTCAGGCTTATAATATTTATGCCCAATTAATTAGTGAGTTAGGTACTGCTCGTTCAAACAACAATAAAAGTATTACTGAACTTGAGGCTAATCTTGGAGTGGCAACAGGTCAAGATAAAGCTCATAGCATTTTAGCGCCAAGCGATGGCACTCTGCATTATATGGTGCCTTTGAAACAAGGAGTGGCTATTCAGCAGGGGCAAACGATAGCAGAAGTTTCAGGGAAAGAAAAAGGTTACTATGTAGAAGCTTTTGTACTTGCAAGCGATATTTCTCGTGTTTCGAAAGGAGCAAAAGCTGATGTTGCTATTACTGGTGTAAATAGTCAAAAATATGGAACACTAAAGGGACAAGTCAGACAGATTGATTCAGGAACAATTTCCCAAGAAACGAAAGAAGGGAATATCAGTCTTTATAAAGTCATGATAGAATTAGAAACCTTAACTCTAAAACATGAAAGCGAGACAGTCGTCCTCCAAAAAGATATGCCAGTTGAAGTGCGGATTGTCTATGATAAAGAAACCTATCTTGATTGGATTTTGGAAATGTTAAGTTTCAAGCAATAATTGGTTTTAAACATTAGATCACCTATAAAATAAAGTAAGATAAAGGAAAGATATCTTATCTAGGTAACTAAGTGCTATAAACAAAGTCAACGATCACTTGTTAGGAAACTATCCTAACCATGCTTAATAAAAAAGGAGAAAATAAATGGAACTCGTATTACCAAATAATTATGTTGCTCTTGAACAAGAAGAGATGATGTATCTTGATGGGGGAGATGCACAAAACTTTGCACGCAATATTGGAGGCCTTTTATATAAACTGGGAGTTAATGCAGCTAACAGAGTAGCGGCTGGACTACCTTCTACTCTCACAATTGCGAAATGGGGGTATTGGACAGCGATGGCATATTTTCCAGGAATTACTACTAAATTAACAGCTATGACAGGTAATCCTATAGTTATAGGACTTGCTGCATTAGGAACAGCTGCAGCTGTTCACTATTTATGGAACAACAGAGTATATTATTAGTAGAAACTTTTCTATATAGTTAGAACAAAGCAGGGTTTAAAACTCTGCTTTATCAAATATTGACTTACAGAAAGTGCTCTGTGGCATTGAAAATGATAAGGTGTTTTGAATGAAAGATGATCAGAAATATTTATTAGCAGGATCTTATTCGCTTCTAGTTGCAATATTTTATTTTCCATTGATTGATTCCAAGGGGATTTTTGTAAGTATATTGGTGGCGGTTTTACTTTTATATTTAATATACTTCATTGGAACAGTCATTCATATTATGATAATTAAGTTTATAAGAAAAAAATCTTTTAAGTATTTGGTTCTATATCCATTTACTTATGATGGGAGCTGGAGATTTCAACCTATAAACTTACTCTACTTTCCAGAAATGGTGAGAGATGTCATTCCGATTAATTTAGTTCAAGAATATTGCCAAGGACAATCTTACGGACTGTTAAAAAAGATGCTGAAAAGAATTCGATTGTCACGAGAGATAGCTTTACTCCTCGCTACCATTATCGTCTATTTTTTTACGCATAGAATTCTACCTCTTTCAGTATTTACGTTCATGTTTTCTTACATATTGATATTTGCACAATCTTATTTGGGTAGCAATACCGCTTGGATTGGAAATAGAAGATTAATAATAGATGATGAATTTGAAAAAATCTTGCTTTCAAAAAGTTATATAAAAGAAATATCATCTGCACGATACTCAGAATACTTGACATGTGAATACAAAAACCTTACACCAATCATATTGTTAGCTATTTTTGAAAATTTGCTTGACTCCTACTTGCTTCAGAATCAGAGTGAGGTTGACTTAGATATTTTTTATAAAATTTTACCTTTGCTTTATAAAGAAAAATATACTATGGGATTCAATTACTTTATAAGTTTAAATTATTTACTGTATAAGGTTGGTTTTTTAGGAATCATTTACGATAATGAAGCATTAAGAGATTTGTCAAAACAATATTTAAACAGAAATATTTCGGAATTACAAGATGGTTCTTTCGAGGGCGGTATACAAGATGCTGTTGCCTCGAAACAAATAGTAGTTATAAATGAATTTATAGCTTGTTTAAATTCTAGATGCATGCCATCACAATATGATAGATTTTTTTATAAAGATAAACCTTATATTTTTTCCAGAAAGAGTCCTATTAAGGGGTGAAAATTTGTTACATTTGGATTAACAAGTGTCCTAAGGATTAGAAATAACTCTAGTATAGCTAGATATTTTTGAGTAACTAGAAATATCACTAGGCTACCCATATGATTGTCAGAAAAGATGGCTGATGAATTTTATTTATACTGTTGCAGTAAGCATTGTCTAGGATAAAGAAGTTATCTTGATGGGGGAGATTGTCATAATTTTAGTAGAAACATTGTTAAATAAAATTTTAGAGGGGAGACCAGACTTTGTTTTAATCAAGCAGAATATTGATGATAGTTTAAATGGCTCGCAACCATTATCTTTATCTTTAGCTATTTCAGAAATCCAACTTTTGCTTGAAGTGTATATGGAGATCAAACATGTTTCAACTAAGTGATAAAGATAGAGTGGTTTCTGCTCTTTTAGGGGTAAGTTCTATATTGATTAGTATGTATCTTATTCCTCTTATTAAAACTGAGAATAAATTTTGGGAAATACTTTTATTTATATTAGGTGTATTGCTAATTGGAATTGCGTTACTAAGTCAAAAAAAATAAATTTTGTGTTAGTGAGTACGTAATTATTAATATTGACTGTTTTATGGTGGAAAGCATCCATAGCTCTTCGTAAAATAATCTGATTGGATAATATTTGCAGTAGGTATTGTCTGTGACAAAGAAATCTATCTTGATTGGATTTTAGAAATGTTAAGTTTCAAGCAATAATTGGTTTTAAATATTAGGTGACCTATAAAATAAAGTAAGATAAAGGAAAGATACCTTATCTAGGTAGCTAAGTGCTATAAACAAAGTCGACGATTACTTGTTAGGAAACTATCCTAACCATGCTTAATAAAAAAGGAGAAAATAAATGGAACTCGTATTACCAAATAATTATGTTGCTCTTGAACAAGAAGAGATGATGTATCTTGATGGGGGAGATTGGAACACATTTAAAAATAATATAAAAGGTTTAGCAAGATCTTCTGCTGGATTTAGATTCGCCGCAAGACAAACGGGTCTATGGACTGCAATATGGTCTACAAGGGTATATACATATACTTATGTTGTTTCTGCTTTTGCTCCCATACTTGGTTCAGTAGCTGCTGTCAATGCAGCGCTAGCTGTAATTGGAGGAATTTCAGTTGCAGGAATTACGTATGCTTTGTGGACGCGTAAATTTTACTAATTGTTATAATGCGTAAACTAATTGTTTTCTTGCTAATGCTCCCTTTTTTGGTCTTGTGGTTAGAGTTGCATGTCCTAGTGAATAACTTGCCATTGAATCTAGAAATTCCCCTTGATTTTGTTATCAGTATGGGTCTTACTTTCTGTAGTTTGATTTTCTCAAAAATAGTTTTAGACCTACTATATGCATTGAAAGATTTATACAAGAAAGAAGGTCTTATTACGATTTTTCCCTTTATTTTTATAAGAAGGAAGAGAGTAAATGTGAGATTCTCACCCTATTTTTCATTCCATCGTAAAAGTTTGTCTACTGATGATTTGAAATCTAGAATTATATGGAGTTTTATTCTTGAAATTGCTATTATCCTAGTATTTATTTTAAAAATTCCTTTTGCCATCATTATGCTTACTACAATATTTTTTTGGAATATAATGGATATCAACCATCTCGTTTTTAATAAGACGGAATTTCTTTTCAATCAAAATAAATGGGAAAAAGAAGATTCATTTGAAAGTGATTTGACAAATACGTTAAAGGATAAAATACAAAAATCAGAGTTGAGTTATTCTGATTTAATGTGTATTCTGTTGTATGATGCGATTAATCAATCCACTTTTTTAACGTATAGTGAACTCTTTGAGGATATTTTGAAAAAAATCGAAGATTCTCATAACACCTTTCTGTGTACAGGTCTTGTCGAGTTACTGCTGTATGAGATTTCTATTAGTAACAATAACAACTGGCAAGAAAAGGTTGATAAAATTAGAATACAGTTCATCAGAATAAATCAATTAGATTTTTTCTATTATACAAGTTGGTTAAGGCAAAATTTTGATTTCTGTATGAATAGAGAATACGATAAAATGAAATCTCGGAAATTATTACTGAGTAATAAAAAGATAGTTTAAGTTCGTCCTATTTGTAAAACAAATGAAATAATTTCAACTAATTAGGTTTGCAAATTTGTTCATCTATATAATATGATTAGCTAAAAGAGAGAGTGTCTTAATTAGGAAATGAAGAGATAAAAAGTAAGCTGTCTACGGTTAGCACACTATCTTAGTCATGCCACGTTAAGGAGGAGAAAACTTATGGAATTAGTATTACCAAATAATTATGTTGCTCTTGAGCAAGAAGAGATGATGTATCTTGATGGGGGATTATCCATACACAACGGAGTACTTTCTTTTGGGATAAACGCTGCAGTAAACGCAACCCTGGCTTATTTCATGGGGGGTGGAGGTGGTATTGCTTTATTTAGAGCAGCCATTAAGGCAGTTGGAAGACAAACTTTTACAAGGCAACTTAGGGGAGCATTAATAAGCTTCGTGGGGGTACAAGCGGCTAATAGAATTTCTGGAACAGTTGTTGGATTTATTCTTCAATCCGGTGGTTTAAGCGTGGGAGGTATGCTTGCAAACTGGTTGGATTCTGGGGATAAATATCCAAGAAATGGTTGGTGGGATATAACATGATTCAACTAAGTGATAAAGCCAGAATAATATTTGCTATTATAGGAGCAAGTTCCATATTAGTCAGTATGTATTTTATTCCTCTTATTAAAACTGAGAATAAATTTTGGGAAATACTTTTATTTATATTAGGTGTATTGCTAATTGGAATTGCGTTACTAAGTCAAAAAAAATAAATTTTGTGTTAGTGAGTACGTAATTATTAATATTGACTGTTTTATGGTGGAAAGCATCCATAGCTCTTCGTAAAATAATTTGATTGGATAATATTTGCAGTAGGTATTGTCTGTGACAAAGCACCCCATCTTATCTAGGTAACTGAGTGCTATAAACACAGTCGACGATAACTTGTTAGAGTATATCCTAACCACACTTATTAAAACGATAATTCCTATGGAGATTGTATGACTCTGAAGCTTCGAATAGTTCAGTTTTCATGATTTTTATGCTATTCTAGCTTTAGAATCCTTCAGAACGTAAAATTTTAAGCACTCAAAGACTTAGAATATCCCTAAAACATTTATTTTATAGCAATTCTAAACGTAGAATTGCGTGGATATGTATGGATTTAGTCTGTTCGATAGTTTGGACAGCTCTATTCTGAGAAATCTGAGTTATCAATGCTTTAGAATAGTATTTCGTTAATGGATTTTATTGAAGGATTGATTGTTTTATGATAGTCTAAAATAAAACTGATTTAATGGAGCAAATGGAGAATCGTTACATGAAACATTTTTTTGCTGGAATTGGTGAAATTCATTTTTTGTCATTTTTATTATATCTAAGCATGTCTACTAGTCCAATTATTGGACTAGTGATTGGATATACTAAAATAAATCTAATAAATTCTATTATTATAGCTCTTGGTATGATATTGGCATTAATTTTGGTATTATCAAGAGTATATAGAAAATATTTTTATAGAGACGATGATGACTAAAGTTTTTATCAATAAAAACAGAGGTTGGTAGATTATCAGCCTCTTTCTTGTTTTCTTCTTTAAAGCGTGCTATAATGAGTCTTGCTCAAGCGACCTTCAATCGTTAAGCACACACGACCTTCAATCGTGAATAAACGAATAAGATGGGAGACTTACCATGAGTGATAACTCTAAAACACGTGTTGTTGTGGGGATGAGTGGTGGTGTTGATTCGTCGGTGACGGCTCTCTTGCTCAAGGAGCAGGGCTACGATGTGATCGGTATCTTCATGAAGAACTGGGATGACACAGATGAAAACGGCGTCTGTACGGCGACCGAAGATTACAAGGATGTGGCTGCGGTGGCAGATCAGATCGGCATTCCCTACTACTCTGTCAATTTTGAAAAAGAGTACTGGGACCGCGTTTTTGAGTATTTCCTAGCGGAATACCGTGCAGGACGCACGCCAAATCCAGACGTTATGTGTAACAAGGAAATCAAGTTCAAGGCCTTTTTGGACTATGCCATGACCTTGGGAGCAGACTATGTAGCGACTGGGCACTATGCCCGAGTGGCGCGTGATGAGGATGGCATCGTTCACATGCTTCGTGGCGTAGACAATGGCAAGGACCAGACCTATTTCCTCAGTCAACTTTCGCAAGAACAACTCCAAAAGACTATGTTCCCATTGGGACATTTGGAAAAGCCTGAAGTTCGCAGACTAGCAGAAGAAGCAGGTCTTGCGACTGCTAAGAAGAAAGACTCGACAGGGATTTGCTTTATCGGAGAAAAGAACTTTAAAAACTTTCTCAGCAACTACCTGCCAGCCCAGCCTGGTCGCATGATGACCGTAGATGGTCGCGATATGGGGGAGCATGCAGGCCTTATGTACTATACAATTGGTCAGCGTGGCGGACTGGGTATCGGTGGGCAACACGGTGGTGACAATGCCCCTTGGTTCGTTGTCGGAAAAGACCTCAGCAAGAATATCCTCTATGTCGGACAAGGTTTCTACCATGATTCGCTCATGTCAACCAGCCTAGAGGCTAGCCAAGTCCACTTTACTCGTGAGATGCCAGAAGAGTTTACGCTCGAATGCACGGCTAAATTCCGCTACCGTCAGCCTGACTCTAAGGTGACGGTCCATGTCAAAGGAGACAAGGCAGAAGTCATCTTTGCGGAACCGCAGCGCGCGATCACACCAGGACAGGCGGTTGTTTTTTACGATGGCGAAGAGTGTCTCGGTGGTGGTTTGATTGACAATGCCTACCGCGATGGACAAGTTTGTCAGTACATTTAGATTGACAAATTTTCTCAATTTGCTACAATAATAAAAGCAATAGAAATGATGGTCAAAGCTCATGGATGTTGCAGGCTTTTTTGTCCTGCACTTCTTACGAGTTTTGACTGTTTTTGTGTCGTTTAAGGGAAAGGATAAAAATGACTCAACAAGACTTTCGGACAAAAGTGGGAAATACTGTTTTTGGTGTTCGGGCGACAGCCTTGATTGTCCAAAATCGCAAGCTTCTAGTCACTAAAGATAAGGGCAAGTATTACACTATTGGCGGTGCGATTCAAGTCAATGAGAGAACGGAAGAAGCGGTAGTCCGCGAAGTGAGGGAAGAACTGGGTGTCAAAGCTGAGGCTAGACAGCTAGCTTTTGTGGTTGAAAATCGTTTTGAACAAGACGGTGTCTATTATCACAACATCAAGTTTCATTATCTGGTGAACTTGCTTGAAGACGCCCCATTGACCATGCAGGAAGGTGAGAAAATGCTGCCCTGTGAGTGGATTGATTTGGATGAGTTAGAGGATTTCCAGCTGGTTCCGGCCTTTTTAAAATCAGCCCTTCCAGATTGGGACGGTCAACTAAGATACATTCATCTTGAGGAATAGGAGAGAAAATGATGGTTAAGCTTATTGCCCATGTACTTGTTCAAAGTGGTGATGATTATTTGCTCATTCAGCGTTCGGAAATTAAAAGAGGACAACCCAACGTTTATCCAACTTACTGGGATATTCCTGGTGGTAGAGTTGAAAAGGGTGAACTTCCGCGAGATGGAGCTCTTAGAGAATGTGTTGAAGAAGCGGGGGTTAGGCTAGATAGCAGTTCGCTCAAACTTCTTCATGAAGATAGTCAACTGGATACCTCTAAGGACACTGTCTTTACTTGCTTAGTTTATAAAGCAGGGTGGGTTGGGGAGAAGCCAATCATCAAATTAGATCCTGAAGAGCATACGCACTTTAAATGGGTTACGATGGATCAAGCTCTAGAGGAGGAGAAGTTAGTTCCTTATTTACGAGAAATTTTTGAAAGGTTAAGAAATGACTTATAATTTTACTGAAGAATACGATATTATTGTAATTGGTGCGGGACACGCTGGGGTAGAAGCCTCTCTAGCTGCCAGCCGTATGGGCTGCAAGGTTTTGCTTGCGACCATCAACATTGAAATGCTGGCTTTTATGCCTTGTAACCCTTCTATCGGTGGTTCTGCCAAAGGGATTGTTGTGCGTGAAGTCGATGCCCTCGGTGGTGAAATGGCCAAGAATATTGACAAGACTTACATCCAGATGAAGATGCTCAACACAGGGAAAGGACCTGCTGTTCGCGCCCTTCGTGCGCAGGCTGACAAGGAGCTTTACTCTAAGGAAATGCGCAAGACAGTTGAAAATCAAGAAAATCTGACCCTTCGTCAAACCATGATTGATGAGATTTTGGTGGAAGATGGTAAGGTTGTTGGTGTGCGGACGGCGACCCATCAAGAGTATGCTGCTAAGGCTGTAATTGTGACAACGGGGACTGCCCTCCGCGGAGAAATCATCATCGGGGATCTCAAGTATTCGTCAGGTCCTAACCACAGTCTGGCTTCGATTAACCTTGCTGACAATCTCAAGGAACTGGGACTCGAAATTGGTCGTTTCAAGACAGGAACCCCTCCACGTGTCAAGGCTTCATCTATCAACTATGATGTGACAGAGATTCAGCCAGGAGACGAGGCGCCAAATCACTTCTCATACACTTCACGAGATGAGGACTATGTCAAGGACCAAGTGCCATGCTGGTTGACCTATACCAATGGTACCAGTCATGAGATTATCCAAAACAACCTCCACCGTGCACCTATGTTTACAGGTGTGGTTAAGGGAGTAGGACCTCGTTACTGTCCATCAATTGAGGACAAGATTGTACGCTTTGCAGATAAGGAACGCCACCAACTCTTCCTTGAGCCAGAAGGGCGCAATACAGAGGAAGTCTACGTTCAAGGTCTTTCAACCAGTCTGCCTGAAGATGTACAACGTGATTTGGTTCATTCCATTAAAGGTTTGGAAAATGCGGAGATGATGCGAACTGGTTATGCTATCGAGTACGACATGGTCTTGCCTCACCAGCTACGTGCCACTCTGGAAACCAAGAAAATCTCAGGCCTTTTCACTGCTGGTCAGACAAATGGAACGTCAGGTTACGAAGAAGCTGCTGGCC
>CAUSRF010000019.1:0-22636 GCA_963534275.1 uncultured Streptococcus sp. | reverse complement strand
TTGCCGTAAATCCCAAAAAGCTTCAAGACTTGGTGTTGTTGGTTTTTCTAACTCTTTTCCTTGAACCGATCACACCAGCAATCCCACCAGCAATAGCAATGAGAACATCCCAAATGGTTGGAGAGGTTCGTGCGATCAACTCGCTACTTGCATAAGATAAGGGAGAAATCCAGAAATACAGAGTCGATACAAGCAAACTGACCAATACTTGAGTCAATAAAACCTCTAGAGATTGCTTGATTAAACGCGTATCAAAAATAGCTAAACCGAATCCCAGTCCAACAATCGGTGTCATAAGAGGGGAAATCAGCATAGCTCCAATAACGACAGCTGTTGAATTCATATTTAGACCTATAGAGGCAATAAAAATCGAACACATCAAAATCAATGTATCTCTTAATCGAACATGAAGATCATCATATAATTTTTCACGGTATTCACGTGTTGAATAGTTTCCGGTCATTGGTTACTCCTTTTATTTCATATAATCTTGTTTCTGCATGGATGATGGTAGAGAGACTTCTGTCCAATCTTACATATTTTTAATCCTCATCTGTCATTCTATTGAAGATTATCTTTTAAATATCCATCAGTCCATCATTGATATTATATCAAAAATTTTACAGTTTTTCCTGAAGAAATCTATCAATTTAACAGATAGATAAGATTATCGTTAACATCATGGTCGCATCAACTACTTCAATGATCTTGAGAATCAAACTAGGCATATGATAAGAAAAGGCCAAATGGAGGAAGGCAAAAATTACAGGAAGAAAGAAAACGGTCAAGATTTGCTTGTTAATGGTTTGCTTGATCTGCTTTTGATCAGGACCTACCTTTTTCAAGATGATAAAGCATTCGTGGTCTTCATATCCCTCAGAGATTTGTTTATAGTGGATAATTAATACTGCACCAACCATAAAAATAATAAATAGGAAGAGACCGATAAAGAAGAACTCACCAAAAATCTCATTGATTTGCTCACTGGTACTTGCTCGAATAGAGCCGTAAACAAGACTAGCCTGATCTTCAAGAGGCAATATCGATTTATTAAGATAGTCTGGATAATCATCAGCTAGTTTCAACTGTCCCTCTTTGCTTACAGTCACATCCATCCCACCAGCGAGTCCACTAGTAATTTCTGCATTTTGATGTTGAACCCAGTTCTTAGGAAGGATTGAAGATTGAATGCGACTAGATAATTATAGTCTGATGTTAAAAGAATAGCTTGATTTTGTAGATGACCTTTCACAAAGTCTGGTTGATTTTTATTTTTTAACCGGAAACGCCCAAGCAAATAATTTACTAGGATACACAGTTAAAGATAAAAAAGCCCAGTTGTCTTATCCTGGGCTCTTATCTATTATCCTCACTCAATTCTCAGATTCATATCGGAAAACTTGATTCTTACTGTCGTCCCTTTTCCGACCTCAGACTCGATACGAATCTGGTGGCCGAGTTCTTCAGAAATTTTCTTGGATAGGTAGAGGCCAAGTCCAGATGACTGCTGGGTCAGACGCCCATTATATCCTGAAAAGCCACGTTCAAAGACTCGGAGGACATCGCTGTTTTTTATCCCGATCCCCGTATCCTTGATACAGAGCTCCTGGCCTTCCATATAAATCTCTAACCCACCTTCCTTGGTGTATTTGAGGCTGTTTGAAAGAATTTGTTCAATGACGACTAGCAACCATTTCTTATCGGTCACGATGGTTTTGTCGAGATCATGTAGATTGACCGTCAACCCCTTCTGGATAAAGAAAAGTGCGTACTTACGAACCATTTCCTTGACCAAGTCCTCCACTTGGACCTGTTCAAATACCAAGTCATCATGAAAACTCTCTAAACGCAAGTACTGTAAGACCAGGTTGGTATAGGAGTCAATCTTGAAAATTTCCTGTTCCAGCTGCTGTTTGACCTCCCGATCAGAGACTTCTGCTACCAAGAGACGGCTCGCCGCAATGGGGGTCTTAATCTGGTGAACCCATAAGGTATAGTAATCAAGCAAATCCGTCAGCTTGCTTTGGGCTTCCGACTTCTTTTGATACAATTCAGACTCTCGCTCTTCAAGTTTCTCTGCCAGCGCACATTCCAGAGGAGACTTGGGATCTCTCTCAGCATAGAGAACTTCCTGTCGGTAAGTCCGAGCTTCTGCAAACATATCCCAAGCCAAAAATAAAAAGGTCAAAAAACTACTGAGCAGGAAAAAGTAAAGAAAATAAGATCCTAGACTAGCAAACAGAAACTGAAAGAGTAGGACAAGAAAACCCAACGAAAAAATATAGACAAAGATCCGACTACGAGAGCGCAGATAGGCTAGAAAAAATGGTTTCCAATCAAGCATGTTTCAGTCCGTATCCTATCCCTTTCTTGGTTTCGATAAAGCCAGCTAATCCTTGTTCCTCCAACTTTTTGCGCAAACGAGCAACATTGACAGACAGGGTATTGTCGTCGATGAAAAAGTCGCTGTTCCAGAGTTCCCGCATCAGGTCATCACGCGCCACGATATTGCCCGCATATTCAAACAAAACCCGCAAAATTTGAAACTCATTCTTGGTTAAGCTCAGGACTTCACCCTGATAGTGCAGGTCCATAGACTTGGTATTGAGGATTACACCTGCATACTCTAGCAAACTTTCATCCCGCCCAAATTCATAGGAGCGGCGCAATAAGCCCTGAACCTTGGCAAGGAGGACCTGCTGGTCAAAAGGCTTGGTCACAAAGTCATCCGCTCCCATATTGATCGCCATGACGATATCCATAGCCTGATCTCTCGAAGACAGAAACATGATAGGCACCTTGGAAATCTTGCGAATCTCCTGGCACCAGTGATAACCATTAAAAAGAGGCAGACCAATATCCATGAGGACCAAATGAGGCTCCGACTGGACAAATAAACTCAGCACTTCCATAAAGTCTTCTACCAAAACGACTTCAAATCCCCACTCAGAGAGCAATTTCCCAACTTGTTGCCGAATGACTTGGTCATCTTCTACCAGTAAAATCTTGTGCATGCGCTCCTCCTTTACTCTTGTTCAAAATATCAAATGCCTTAATAAAAAAATCTATGGATTAGTATCTCAACTATTCGGCTATCTATTTTTCAAATCCAGATTAGGAAGCGAAAGCTAAATAGAGAATAATCCCATTGATATCATACCTTATTTTTAACTATAGTTCCAGCCTTATCCTATATTTTCCCTTTTTTGTGCTCATTTGGTCCGTGTTTTTTTACTTAAGGAATAGATTTAAAATAAGCAATCTCATCAAAGTAAATGCCTTGTAAGCTTATGTAACTCTTCTGTTTATAAATGTAATTGCCTTAAACTAATTCATTTATCCTTCTTATTGACAAGCCAGCTAGGATTTGTTAGAATATGAATGAACGGATTAATTTATTCATTCATACTTGAAGGAGGTAAAGTCAGATTGGACAAAAAACAAGCTTTAAAAACAGCGGCTTATGACGTTTTTTCGAAAAAGGGTTACAAGGCGACAGGAATTTCAGAAATTGCTAGGCAAGCTGGTGTAGCAGTTGGTTCTTTTTATAACTATTACGAGAGCAAAGAAGCCATTTTTCTAGATATCTATATAGATGAAAACAACCGTGTTCGCCAAGCTATGATCGAAGAACTGGATTGGGAAATTGATATGATTGATCTTATTAGTCAACTCTTTGCTCAGTCCAGAGCACTCGTTTCTTCCAATAAAATCCTTGCAGAATGGTACAATCCTGCCATAGCAGATGAGTTGCATAGCTACTATTCCTCAGAAGAAGGCAAAGTCGCAAATCCATTTCATCAGTTTCTAGTTAAAACTTTTACAAATCGTATGCAGGCTGAAGGGTATTCTCCAGAAAAAATTCAAGAGATTTTACAAGTTTACAACCTATTTTACTACATGGATATGCATATCACGGAAAAAGATTTTCCAGATATTGGCAAAACTGTCGAAATACTTGTAACCAACTTCATAAAAGGAGTTCTAAAATAAAGAAAATGGTTTTCTTTATTTTTTGGAAACTTGTGAATGAATTTAATTCTAGTTCATTCAACAATTAAGAATAGGAGTCATAAAAAAATGAAAAGAGGTAAAAAAATGTTTATTATCATTCTTTCAACACTTGGATTACTAGCCCTTATAACTTGGGGTACCATCGCCTATCTTGGACGAAGTCAGACATTATCGATAAAATCCATCGAAAACCCCAGCGGAGATCTGTATTTAATTCATATCACAAAGCCGAGTCATCAAACCTGGAAAGCTGGGGCTTATGCTAAGTTTACACTCCCTGATACGTCGTCCGCTTCTAGGAAAAACGAAGCTAAGGGAGAGCAGACCAGTCGATGGCTAACCATTGCCTCCACACCTGATGAAGATGAGATCCTCATTTTAACGCATAATAGTGGTAGCCACTTTAAGGAAACCTTAACACATTTATCTGCTGGCAGTGAGATTGAGATGAGTTGGCTGGATTCCTCTTTAACCGTTAAAGATACGAATCAGCCACTAGTTTGCTTTGCATCTGATGTTGGCATTTCTGCTTTACGTCCCCTTATCAAAGAATGGGCTGGTAAATCTCCAATTATTCTCAACCATTTTGACAAAGGAGTTACTATTTTCGATAATGAGATGAAGGAACTGGCTCAAAAAACATCGAATTTTACTTATAAAACTAGCGATGAATTTTCTCAAAGTCAAGAATTTTTAAAACGTGCTATTGATGAATACGGCAATCAAGCCAGCTATCTTATCACAGGACAGCCTGATGATGTAAATGAGATGAAGAATTTTTTAAAGGAAAATGGAATTGATAGCAATAATATCCAAGTTAGCTCGTTTAGAGGATTGAAATAAAAGCAATCTGTCTTCTGTATATCTGAACCAATCCCTAACTACTAGGTCATTATGTAGAGCGGCTAAACAAGTCTACTAGCTAATTCTAGGTAAATGTGG
Organism: uncultured Streptococcus sp.; assembly: GCA_963534275.1. GTDB lineage: Bacteria > Bacillota > Bacilli > Lactobacillales > Streptococcaceae > Streptococcus. Next base: position 17,680 of record CAUSRF010000019.1, on the reverse strand, counting down.
TAAGATAAACATTGAGAAAGGAGCTTTTATGGCCAATATTTTTGACTACTTGAATGATGTAGCATACGATTCCTTTTATGACCTTCCCGTGAACGAGTTAGATGTCCTTGCTTTGACTGAATTAACCTATCTTCCTTTTGATGGTGTAGTCACCCAAGAACCCCAGCGTCTCATAGATCTAGCACCTCAAATCCCTAGAGAAACGACTATGCTGACCAATAAGAACCGCCTCCAGTTGTTGGATCAACTCTCTCAACACAAACGTTTTAAAAATTGTAAGCTCTCAAACTTTATCAATGATATTGATCCTGAATTGCAAAAACAGTTTGCAGCTATGACTTATCGTATCAGCCTCGATACCTACTTGCTTGTTTTTCGCGGTACCGATGATAGTATTATTGGTTGGAAAGAAGATTTCCATATGACCTATATGAAGGAAATTCCAGCTCAAAAACACGCCCTCCAGTATTTACAGGACTTTTTGGCTCAACATCCTAACCAAAAGGTTATTCTGGCAGGGCATTCAAAAGGGGGCAATCTAGCCGTCTACGCTGCCAGTCAACTCGACCCACTCTTACAAAAAAGCATTGTCGCCGTCTATACTTTTGATGCGCCTGGACTTCACAAGAAACTAACCAAAAAAGCTGGCTATCAAAACATGATGGAAAGAACAAAAGTATTTGTCCCACAAGGGTCTATCATCGGGATGATGCTGGAAATTCCTGATAAAAAAATCGTCGTTCGAAGCACTGCCCTAGGTGGTATTTCCCAGCACGACACCTTTAGTTGGCAGGTTGCAGACAAACACTTTGTCCAACTGGATGAGACCAATAGTGACAGCCAGCAAGTCGATACTACTTTCAAGGAATGGGTTGAAACAGTTCCTGACGAAGAACTGCAGCTCTACTTCGACCTCTTTTTCGGAATCATTCTTGATGCAGGCATCTCTTCCATCAACGATCTTTCATCCTTCAAGGTCATTGAACACATTCACCATCTCTTTGTCCAAGCTCAATCCCTCACTCCCGAAGAAAGAGAAACCATGGGACGCCTAACCCAACTCTTAATCGACACCCGTTACCAAGCTTGGAAAAATCGTTAGTAGAAAGAGAAGTTGGATATAAACTCAAGTTGTAGAGAAAATCCAGTAAATCCCTCTATAATAAAACGCATAGTATCAAGTTTTTTAACACCTGATATTATGCGTTTTTTATGATTTTAAAGCCGCTTTCCCTATCTTCTTCGTCTTCTATCTCCCCTTTTTCATAACGTATTTTCGTATAGGTTCTTCAACCATCTGAACGATTTCAAATCCTTCTTTTTGATAGAGGTGCTTGGCTCTTTGATTTGCCTCGTAGACATTTAGAGAGACACTATCTATATCTCCATTTTCAAAGGCCAAACTAACAAATTTCCTTAAAGCCTGGCTACCTAAGCCTTGCCCCTGTTTCTGGGGGTTGATAAAAAATCTCCCGATATGAAGATTCCTGTCTTCTAGCCTGATTTTCTGGATAAGCCCCACAAACTCTTGTCCATCAAAGATTGAAAAGATTCCTTCCAAATCTTGCAAGACTTGAATTGTCAAGGGAAAAGGAATCATTGTTCCCATCCATTGTTCTTGAAAGGATTTGCCAAGGGAGTTGGACCATTGGCATACGAATTGAGCGTTTTCTATACTTACCTTTTCTTCAAAACGAATTGTCATCTTGACCTCACTATCTTATCTATGTTTCTCCATTATATCACTTCTCCTATTTTTTACGAATAGATAAGTATGATTAATCTTTATTTTTTTCTTGTCGGGAGCATTCTCGCTTCCTTTCTAGGTTTGGTCATTGACCGTTTTCCTGAGCAATCCATTATTCGACCAGCTAGCCACTGCGATTCCTGTCAGACTCGCTTGCGTCCCTTAAATTTGATTCCGATTGTCTCTCAAGTAATTGGTCGCTTTCGCTGTCGCTACTGCAAGGCTCGCTATCCATTCTGGTATACCCTCTTTGAATTGGGCTTGGGGTTACTCTTTCTAGCTTGGTCTTGGGAGTGGATTTCCTTGGGTCAAGTCATCCTAATCACTGCTGGCTTGACCTTGGGCATCTACGACTTTCGCCATCAGGAATATCCCTTACTGGTCTGGATGACTTTCCATCTATTTCTAATGGCCTGTTCTGACTGGAATCTAATTATGTTCTTCTTCCTTGTCCTTGGAATTTTGGCTCATTTTATCGATATCCGCATGGGCGCAGGGGATTTTCTCTTTCTGGCTTCTTGCGCTCTCGTCTTTAGTGCGACCGAATTACTCATCTTGGTCCAGTTTGCTTCTGCGACAGGGATTTTAGCCTTTCTCCTGCAAAAGAAAAAGGAAAGACTGCCTTTTGTTCCTTTCCTCTTACTTGCTGCGACTATAATAATTTTCTATCAGTTCTTATTAGTTTGTTAAATTGGGAACCCAAAGCTCAACTTCTGCATCCATGGGATTACCGTTTAAAAGTATTTCTAAGATAATTCCATCATTGTAAAGCGAGCTATATTCTCCCTCAAAAAAGTTATCCTCCAATTTATCAAACAAGAGTCTTGATTTATCACCACTGGCTGAGCTTACTAAATAATCTTTCTCTGGGACAAGAATGCTTTCGTAACCTGCCACAACATTATTTGCCGCAACTCCTGCGTAGTATTGTATACCATCTTTATGAGGAACTATCAAAGCATAGCCTCTTTTATCTATGGAATGGGGCATCAATTTTCCTAGCATTCCTTCTTTAAATAACTGAGTATAGAATGCCGTTTTCTCTTTAGAATAGTGATGTTCATGAACTGTAGTTCCTTCTATCAAAATACTCTTGCCAACTAAGGTAAACGATGGTTTAGTTTGATGTTTCATTATATGAACTCCTTTCTTTATGGTATAATCATAACAAAAGTAATATGACAACTATATGTCATATTTAAGGAGAAAATTATGAAAATCGACCGTCAAATGGGGATTATTTCTCATTTAGTAAATAAACGAAAAACAACAGCTAAAGAATTATCAGAACTTTTTAAAGTCAGCACACGAACTATTATGAGAGATATTGATGATTTATCTCTTGCAGGCATTCCTCTCTATGTAATGAAAGGAAAAAATGGAGGCATTTTTCTTATGGAAGACTTCCAAACTGATAAACCTCCCCTGACCCAATCCGAAAGGCTTTCGATCGAATCTGGTTTAAAAAGCCGTTATCAAGTATTGGAAGATGCCTCTACTTTCAATGCTATATTGAAATTAAATGCTACCAATACATACTCTGATTTCGAAATTGATTTATCTCTATCTCAAGGGAACTTGGAAATACGAACTTTGATTTTTAAGTTATTGGAAGCTATCAGAGGTAGAGTAAAAATAAAATTTTCCTATATTAATTCACAAGGACTGGTGAGTCAAAAAAATTGTGAGCCTTACCGTATTGTCTATAAGGACCGGAGTTGGTATATGGACGCCTACGATACTGATAAAGCGCGTTTTTCTGTTTTTAAAGTTGCTAGAATTAGTGAACTTACTCTCTCCGATACTTTTTCAAAAAGACATTTTACACCACTTCCCTATGATGGTGGTGCTTGGATGAATGAAAACAAAGTACCTGTCATCCTGCATGTCCAGAAAATTGTTCTTGATCGATTTGTGGAACTTTTAGGCTATAATGCCATAAAACCTATTAATAGCGATATTTACGAGATTACTTATCCGTTAAACGACAGTGATTGGGGATACAATACCTTGCTTGCTTTTGGAAAATACATCACTGTTATATCTCCTAAGCATTTCCTGAAACATTTCACCAACTATATAGATACCATTCATAAGCAATACCCAAACTAATATTCAACTGTCATTCATGAACTTATACCCTTAAAAGAAAAAGGAAAGACTTCCCTTTGTGCCTTTCCTCTTACTTGCTACTTGTGTGATTATTTTTGGTAAGCTACTGCTTGTTTGATAAAGTCCTGAATCGGCTCTCCTTGGTGGAGAGCTTTTACAATTTTCGAACCGACAATAACGCCATCTGACACCGCATTAAAGCGTTCTACATCTTCTTGACTAGACACACCAAAACCTGTCAAGACTGGGATGTCAGCTACTTGATGCAATTGCGCCAAGTGCTTGTCCAAGTCTGCACGGTAATTACCAGATTTCCCTGTTACCCCATTGACAGCAACGGCATAGACGAAGCCTTCTGCTCCCTTGATCAACTCTTTTTGTCGCTCAATTCCTGTTGTCAAACTAACTAGGGGAATCAAGGCGATGTCTGTGTCTGCCAAAAAGGGCTCTACAAAGTTAGCATGCTCATGAGGCAGGTCTGGGATAATCAAGCCCTTAACCGCTGTATCTGCCAAATCTTTGACAAAGTTCTCCACACCGTACTGAAAGAGGGGGTTGAAGTAGGTCATGATGACAAGTGGAACTTCTGTTTGAATAGTTTTCAAGGTTTCAACCAAAGCCTGAGTAGAAGTACCATGAGCTAGACTGCGCAAGCCGGCTTCTTCAATCACAGGTCCATCTGCAACAGGATCTGAAAAGGGAATACCCACTTCGATGGCAGAAACACCCAAATCCTCTAAAAAGTGGATTGTTTCAGCGAGACCATCCAAACCTTTCTCATGGTCCCCAGCCATGATATAAGGAACAAAAATTCCTTTTCCTGCTGCTTTGATAGCATTCAATTTTTCTGTTAGTGTCTTAGGCATGGGCTTCTCCCTTCTTTGCTGCATCTGCTTCCAAGCGGTCTTTGACCTGAACTACATCCTTGTCCCCACGACCCGATAGACAGACGATCATGGACTTGTCTGGACCAAGTTCTTTGGCCAATTTCACCGCAAATGCAATAGCATGGCTAGATTCCAGGGCTGGGATAATCCCTTCCACACGAGACAAGAGTTGGAATCCTTCCAAGGCCTCCTCATCTGTCACTGGCACATAAGTTGCACGCTTGATATCGTGGTAGTGAGAATGTTCTGGACCGATACCAGGATAGTCCAATCCTGCTGAGATAGAGAAGGCTTCAAGAATTTGACCATGGGCATCTTGGAGTACATCCATGAGGGAACCGTGAAGGACGCCTGGACGACCCTTGGTCAGGGTAGCTGCGTGGTGCTCTGTATCCACACCAAGCCCTGCCGCTTCAGCCCCATACATAGCTACAGACTCATCTTCTACAAATGGATGGAAGAGCCCGATGGCATTAGAACCACCACCAACACAGGCTACTAGGGCGTCTGGCAGATCTTGACCTGTCAAGTCGCGGTACTGTTGTTTAGCCTCTCGACCAATGACGCTTTGGAAGTCTCGAACAATTTCTGGGAAAGGATGAGGCCCTAAGGCAGAACCAAGGATATAGTGGGTATCATCGATATTAGCCACCCATGAACGAAGGGCTGCATTGACCGCATCCTTGAGCACGCGCGAACCATCTGTTACAGCCTCTACCTTGGCTCCCAAAAGCTCCATACGGAAGACATTAAGGGCTTGGCGTTTGACATCTTCCTCACCCATGTAGATGGTACATTCCATGTTAAAGAGGGCTGCAGCTGTTGCAGTTGCCACACCATGCTGACCAGCACCCGTTTCAGCGATAATTTTCTTTTTGCCCATGCGTTTGGCAAGCAAAACTTGTCCCAAGGCATTGTTAATCTTGTGGGCCCCTGTATGGTTGAGGTCTTCCCGTTTGAGGTAAATCTTGGCTCCACCGATATGCTGGGTCAGGTTTTTTGCATAGTAAAGAGGCGTTTCACGTCCTACATACTGGCGCAAGAGCTGGTTTAATTCCTCTTGGAAACTGGGGTCTGCCTGACTTTCACGGTAGGCTTTTTCCAACTCCAAAACTGCTGTCATCAATGTTTCTGGGACGAAACGTCCGCCGAATTTTCCGTAAAATCCATCTTTATTTGGTTCTTGATATGCCATGCTTTACCCTCTCTATAAATCTTCTAATCTTTTCATGATCTTTTTGTCCATCTGTCTCCACTCCGCTTGATACATCTACTGCATAGGGAGTAAAGTGTTGAATTGCTTTTACTACATTATCTTCATTAAGCCCACCTGCGATAAAGAAGGGCTGAGCTAGTCCTGTCGTATCCAGTTGGCCCCAGTCAAATATCTGGCCACTCCCAGCAACAGGGGCATCAAAGAGTAGATAATCTGCCTGAGAATTTGGCACATGACCATTTCTATCCACTTGCACCGCCTGAATGCTGGCACAAGGCAAATTCTCAAGCAAACCATCCCCTACCTGACCATGAACTTGAATCAAGTCCAAGCCAACTTCTTCAATCGTTTCTAGCAGTTGAGCCCGACTTGGTGAAACAAATACACCAACCTTTTTAACATTAGCAGGAATGAGCTTTGCCAGCTCAGCAGCCTGATCCAAGGTCACTTGTCTTTTACTAGGTGCGAAGACAAAACCGATGTAGTCCGCTCCTGCTGAAACGGCTGTTTCCACCGCTTCCTTGGTCGATAATCCACAAATTTTAACCTTTGTCAATCTGCAACTCCTTGATTCTCTTGGCTACATCTTCTGCCTGCATGAGAGCTGTCCCTACTAAAATTCCGTTAAAGTATGGTGCTACTCGTTGCGCATCCTGTCCTGTGAAAATAGCCGATTCAGAAATATACAAGCAATCATCTCTAAAGTGTTTAGCCAAGTCTACACTGGTCTGCAAATCGACCTCAAAGGTGGTCAAATTGCGGTTATTAACTCCGATAATCTGAGCACCAAGTCTGTGGGCTACTTCTAGTTCAGCAAGATTGTGAGTCTCTACCAAGACTTCCAGATCAAGCTCTGTCGCGTAATCATACAGTTCCTTGAGACGTTCTTCGGACAAGGCGGCCACAATGAGCAAGATGACTGCCGCCCCTGCATTACGAGCGCGGATGATTTGCTTTTCATCGATGATAAAGTCCTTGTTGAGCGTCGGAATCTCTACCTGACTGGAAATCTCTCGTAGATAATCCAAATGCCCTTTAAAGAAAACCTCATCTGTCAAAACCGAAATCATCACTGCACCGTTCGCTTCATAAGTCTGGGCCTGTTGCACAATATCCACATCGAGATTGATATCTCCCAGACTAGGGCTAGCTTTCTTTACCTCAGCGATTACCTGCAAGCGGTCTTGATGATTCTTCAAAAAGTCAGCCAAGCGATAGGTCTGGCGCAAGGGCTGGATTTGCTCCAGCTCCATCTGCTCAACCTCACGCGCCTTCTGCTCCAAGATTCGTGATAAAAATTCTTGACTCATTTTTGGTACTCCTGTAACAGTCTGAGTTTTTCAAGTGCCTTGCCACTAGCAATCACTTGACGAGCCAAGGCAACTCCTTCCTTGATACTAGCTACCTTACCATTGGCATAAAAACCAAGACCAGCATTTAAGACTGTAGTTTCCAAGAATGGACTTGGTTCGTTCTTGAGAACACTGAGCAAAATTTCTGCATTTTCCTGAGCATTTCCTCCACGAATATCTTCGATAGCGTAGCCTTCCATCCCCAAATCCTCTGGAGTAAAGCTTGATAAGGTGATTTCGCCATTTTCAAGAAGAGCAATGTTTGTTGTTCCATTTAGACCAGCTTCATCCAGTCCTTCTGGCCCAGCAACCACAATGGCACGTTTGCGACCCATATTTTTCAAAACCTGAGCTGTACTTTCTAGAAGTTCTGGACGACTAATTCCAAGAAGCTGTGTTTCCAAGGCCATTGGGTGAATCAGGGGACCAGTCAAGTTCATGATTGTTGGAATTCCCAATTCCAAACGAGCTGGCATGATGTATTTCATAGCTGGGTGCATATTTTTAGCAAAGAGAAAGACGATCCCAGTTTTATCAAAGACCTTACCTAGTTCAGCTGGTTTGAGGTCTAGGTTGATACCCAAGGCTTGAAGGACATCTGCAGAGCCAGATTTAGAAGAAATCGAGCGGTTACCGTGTTTTGCCATATGAACACCGCCACCAGCCAAGACAAAGGCTGCCGTCGTAGAGATGTTAAAACTGAAGGACTTGTCCCCACCTGTACCACAGTTGTCCATAGCATCATGAATTTCAGTTGGAATGTGTTGGGCATGTCCTCTCATGACTTGGGCAATGGCTGTGCGTTCTTCAGGTGTTTCCCCCTTCATCTTAAGGGCCAAGAGGAGAGAAGCTATCTGCGCTTCGGTTACACGTCCAGTTACGATACGCTCAATGACATCCGTCATTTCCACACCTGTCAAATTTTCAAATTTTGCTAGTTTTTCGATAATCTCTTTCATCCTAGTTTCCTCACTTTACAACCTTCTCGATAAAATTCCGAATAGAAGACAAGCCGTCTGGTGTTCCGATACTCTCTGGATGGTACTGGAAGCCATAAATCGGTAGACTTTTATGCTGAATTCCCATAATGGCTTGGTCATCGGTCGAACGGGCTGTCACTTCAAAGTCTTCTGGCATTTCTTCAATCAAGATACTGTGGTAACGCATGACTGGACGACCATCCTCAATACCTTGATAGAGAACAGATGGCGCTTCAAAGCTGATATGGCTCTGTTTCCCGTGCATGACTTTTGGAGCCAAACCTAGCTTCCCACCAAAGACTTCTGCGATGGCTTGGTGACCCAAACAAATCCCTAGAATCGGCTTCTTACCTGCAAAGTCACGAATCATGTCTTCCATCTTTCCAGCATCAACTGGCCAACCAGGACCAGGAGAAAAGACCAGACCATCTGCTTTTTCAGCTTCTTCATACAGCTTGGGATCATCATTTCTCAAAACCTGCACTTCCGCAAAATTCCCGATGTATTGGGCCAAGTTATAGGTAAAGGAATCATAGTTGTCAATCAATAAAATCATGGTCTTAGTTCTCCAATTCTAGTCATAGATTTAGCCTTATTAATGGTTTCTTGGTATTCATTTTGGGCGATAGAGTCGTAGACAATCCCTGCCCCAGCCTGCACATGGGCTCTTTGTTTTTTGAGAATCATGGTTCGGATGGCAATGGCCAAATCCATATCACCCGTCGCAGACAAGTAGCCGATTGCTCCTGCGTATACGCCCCGTTTTTCCATTTCCAGTTCATAGATGCGTCTCATAGCTCGAATCTTTGGAGCTCCTGAAACTGTTCCAGCTGGAAGTGTAGCTTTCAAAGCATCCATGGCAGTGAGGTCTGGAAGCAAACGTCCTTTCACCACGCTGGTCAAATGCATGACATAGCGGAAGAGCTCCACTTCCATATACTTGGTGACTTGGACACTTGCCGTTTCAGAGATACGACCAATATCATTACGACCCAAGTCTACCAACATCCGATGTTCTGCTGTTTCCTTCTCATCAGAAAGCAGGTCTGTCGCTAAGGCCTTGTCCTCTCCATCTGTAGCTCCTCTTGGTCGTGTACCCGCAATCGGATTGGTTGTCACGATGCCATTTTTAACAGAAACCAAACTTTCTGGACTAGCTCCGATGATTTGATAATCCCCAAAATCATAGAAATAGAGGTAATTGGATGGATTGGTCACGCGAAGATTTCTGTAGAAGTCAAATGAATTTCCAGTAATCTCTGCTGAGAAACGCTGACTGAGCACGCATTGGAACATATCGCCGTTACGAATCAAGTCACGAGCCCTTTCCACCATTTCCTCAAACTTCTGAGGAACGATATGGGGTTTGAAGTCAAGTGGTGATAGATCCAAGTCTTCAAATTCATTTGGAGCAGGAATGCGTAATTCCTCAAGCACTTGATTCAAGGCTTTTTCCAAGTCTTCTTGACTGCGCTCGCTATAGAGAGCATCCTCGATGACATGTATTTTTTCCTTCTTGTGGTCAAAGACCATGTAACTCTCATAGACAAAGAAATGCATGTCTGGTGTCCCAATTGTATCCTCAGGAATTTGACCAATTTCTTCATAAAGCGAAATCATATCATAACCAACAAAGCCAATAGCTCCTCCACCAAAAGGTAGGTCTGAATGGTGCTGGCTCTTATGAGTCACTTGATAAAGGAAATCCAAGGGATCACGATCAATTACTTGCCCATTTTGATAAAGAACTCCATTTTCAAACTTTATCTCAAAAACTGGATTATAGGCTAAGATAGAGAAACGAGCTGTTTCCTTGTCTCTCGGAATACTCTCTAAGATAACCTTGTGTTGCCCCTTTAGGCGCATATAAGCCAAGATTGGTGATAAGACATCTCCATGAATGATTCGTTCCATTGTAATTTTCCTTTCAGTTCTAATTCTAGTCCGTGGCGATTGTATGAAAAATCCCCACGCAAACTAACTTGCGTGAGGACGAAATTCGCGGTGCCACCTCAATTATAGGATTTCTCCTATCTCTCATTCCTGTCTCAGATACCTCTTGTAACAGGCTGTGCGATAAAGGGCACTCCCTTGAGAATTATGTTTTCTTCTCTCGTTTCAGATGGACCCAACCTTACAGCTTTCTCTGCTTGTTTCCAGCAACCACAAGCTCTCTGTGAGAGAAAGGACTGTAATTTTTCCATCTATTATTTTTTAGCTTCTAGGTAGTCTGCAATTGCAGCTACGTCCTTGTCTCCACGACCAGAGACATTGATGATGATAATCTCATCTTTACTTAGTTTCGGTGCACGTTTAACTGCTTCTGCGATAGCGTGTGAACTTTCGATCGCTGGGATAATCCCTTCTGTCTTGCTGAGAAGGAGCAGGGCTTGGACAGCTTCTTCATCCGTCGCTGCCACATATTCCACGCGACCTGAGTCTTTGAAGTAGGCGTGTTCTGGGCCAACACCTGGATAGTCCAAACCAGCTGAGATAGAGTAAACTGGAGCCAACTCTCCGTCTTCCTTAAAGACAGCATAGGTCTTCATTCCGTCGACAATTCCGACACTACCTTTTGTCATGGTAGCTGCGTGCTTGTCTGTGTCAAGCCCATGACCAGCAGCTTCAACTCCAACCAATTTGACTTCTTCATCAGCCACATACTGTGAAAAAGCACCGATGGCATTGGAACCACCACCTACACAGGCAATGACGTAGTCTGGCAAGCGTCCTTCTTTTTCCAAAATTTGACGACGAGATTCTTCACTAATAACCTTTTGGAACTCATGGACAATGGTAGGATAAGGGTGAGGTCCAACAGCAGATCCCAAAACGTAGAAGGCTTCAAGGTCATTCATCCATGCTCCAAAGGCTGCATCGACCGCATCCTTAAGGGTACGAGTGCCTGTTTCAACTGCGTGCACAGTTGCTCCCATCATCTCCATACGGAAAACATTGAGACGTTGACGCTCCACATCTTCTGCCCCCATGTAAACATCACAGGCCATACCAAACTTGGCTGCAGCAGCTGCAGTCGCAACCCCGTGCTGACCAGCCCCTGTTTCTGCGATAACCCGTTTTTTGCCCATACGTTTTGCCAGAAGAATTTGCCCTAAAACGTTGTTAAGCTTGTGAGAACCAAGGTGGTTAAGGTCTTCTCGCTTGAGATAAATCTTAGCTCCACCTAAGTGATCTGTCAAACTTTCCGCAAAATAAAGCGGTGTTTCGCGACCGGAATAATCCTTCAAGTAATGGCGAAATTCTGCCAAAAATTCTGGATCATCCTTGTACTTGTCAAATGTCACTTCCAACTCATCCAACAAAGCCTGAATCGGCTCCGGTACAAAACTACCACCAAATTGTCCAAAATAACCTTTAGTTGTCATAATTTTTCCTCTTTTTGTATTGATTTCAAGATATGAAAAAAGCCCACACACAGAATCTACTTCCGTGTGAGGGCGTTGGTAACGCGGTGCCACCTCAATTATAAAGGGATTATTCCCCTTTACATCTCTGCCTTGTCTAACAACAAGTTGCACTGTAAGGTGTGCGCACCGAATTTTCATTGTTTCAAATTCATTTTTAAAATCAGCCCACTTTCACTACTTCCAACCACCTGTTCACAATCACCACAGGCTCCCTGAAGATCAAAAATAACTACTTTTCTGATTTATTGAGAATATTATATGTTATTGTTCTATCTTTGTCAAGATTTTTTTATGATTTTTTTCCAGAATCAAGGATTTCTTCGGAAATTCTCACCAAAGTCTTAACGATATAGTCTACTTCTTCATCGCTTAATTTCGTGTGAAGAGGGAGCGTAATTTCATTTTCAAAGAAGGCATAGGCTCTTGGATAATCCGCCACATCAAAACCAAGATTCTTATAGGCTGTCAAGAGCGGAAGCGGTTTGTAGTGGACGTTACTTGCAATTCCTGCTTTAGCCAATTCTTGGATGATGAGATTGCGTTCTTCTAGGCTTGCTCCTTCAACATGTGTGATGTAGAGGTGACGACAAGATTCGACAGTATCAGTCTTGTGTGCTAATGGATGGATGCGAGAACCAGCAAAACCACGATCATAACGGTCTACGATTTCCTTACGACGTTGTAGCAAAGCAGGGTAACGATCCAATTGTACTAGACCAAGGGAAGCCATGATATCCGTCATGTTGCACTTGTAGGCAGGGGTTACGATGTCGTATTCCCATGATCCCAGCTGCATCTTGGCAAGGGCATCTTTGGTTTGACCATGAAGGGAAAGGATTTGGAATTCCTTGTACATTTCTTCGTCGTCAATCGCTGGATTGGCTTTCCAGGTGGCACTTCCACCCTCAGCCGTTGTAAAGTTTTTAACGGCGTGGAATGAGAAGGAAGTAAAGTCAGCGATGGAACCAGCAGGTTGTCCTTTATAAGTAGATCCCAAAGCATGGGCACTATCAGAGACAATCACAATACGGTTAAAGACCTTTTGCCACTTGCTTGAAGCAATAAAGAGGTCGCGTTTCTTTTCCACGACTTGGAACAAACGGTCATAGTCGCAAACAATCCCTGCAAGGTCTACTGGGATGATCACCTTAGTTTTCTCAGTGATGGCTTGCTCAAGAAGGTCATAGTCCATCTCAAACGTATCTGCTTGGATATCCACCATGACAGGGGTTGCTCCTACGTGAGTGATAACACTACATGAAGCTGTATAGGTCATGGCTGGAACGATAACCTCGTCACCAGGTCCCACTTCCAATACACGCAAAATCAATTCAAGAGCTGCAGTTGCAGAATTTAGGCAGACAGTCTTGGGCGTCTGTGTGTATTGAGACAAGCGACGCTCCAGTTCTTTTGTCTTAGGACCTGTTGTGATCCAGCCAGAACGCAGAGTGTCCGCTACCTCAGCAATTTCAGCTTCCGTAATATCGGGTGGTGAAAATGGAATATTGTAATTTGGCATTGATTTGCTCCTTTTATCTGTACTCATTTTCTCATGACTACTTTATTTTAGTACTTCAAACACGGTTTGAAACATGATTTTGATATCTCCAAGGAAACTAAATTCTCGGAGATAGGCGAGATTATAGCGCATCTTTTCAGGAAGAACATGCTCTACATAGGCCTGGTCAACTGACAGACCTTTTTCGGTCATTTGACTGATGATAGTGTCCTCATCCTTGTAGTTGATGCTGGCTGGAGAGGTAATCCCTGCGGGTAAGAGCAAGGTCGCCATCATTTCAGGGCTATACTGTTCTGTGTAGCGTGGCACTTCAGGTCGTGTACCGACAAAAGACATCTCACCTTTAAGGACATTGACCAACTGAGGCAGTTCGTCCAAACGCACACGGCGGATGAAATTTCCAACTTTGGTAATGCGGCTATCGTTAGCAGAAGTCACCAGACTTCCTTTTTTATCTGCATCCGTCACCATGGTACGGAACTTCCAAATCTTGAAGCGATGGTTATACTGGGTCACGCGCTCTTGCTTGTAAATGACAGGACCCTTGCTATCTAGCTTGATCCAAATGCTCAAGATAAGAAAGACTGGAGAGGTCAAAATTAGCAAAACTACGGCCAAAAACCAATCCAGGCAACGCTTGAAAATCAGCGAACCCTTCCTTTTAGAGACAAGCTGGTAGTAAGACTCAACCTCGCTTGATTGCATTTCCACGGGCAAGTCTTCCCATTTCAGCATGCTGTTTCTCCTTTGTTTTTATTATACTATTTGTCAACATTTTTCATTATACCACAAAATGGAAAAGGCGGTGCAAGAAATCTGTCATTTGAAGAATTTCCTTCTTATACTCAATGAAAATCAAAGAGTATTAGGACATGGCTCCTGCTTGCAAACTATACATCTTGTGATAGGTTCCTTCCAAGGCCAAGAGTTCCTCATGGGTTCCACTCTCGATGATGCGCCCCTTGTCCAAGACGTAGATACAATTAGCATCTTGAATAGTTGAAAGGCGATGAGCGATGGCAATGGTCGTCCGCCCCTGCCTCATTTTAGCCAGAGAGGCTTGAACCAAACTTTCTGTCTCCGAGTCAATATTGGCTGTCGCTTCATCCAAAATCAGGATTTTAGGTTGACTGGCGACTGTTCTGGCAAAGGCAAGAAGCTGGCGCTGTCCAGTAGAAAAGCTCGAACCACGCTCAGAAACAGGAGCATCATATCCCTGAGGGAGGTCTTGAATAAAGGAATCAGCATCTACAAAAGCAGCTGCAGCCTGTACCTGCTCATCACTAAGATTTTGGTACATGGCGATGTTGGACTTAATAGTCCCATGATAGAGGAAGGGATCCTGCAAGACTAGACCGATGTTCTTTCTCAGCTCTTCCTGACTGTAGTTCCTAATATCTACATCATCCAAGAGAACTCGCCCTGACTGAAATTCATAAAAGCGCATGAGGACATTGATAATAGATGATTTTCCCGAACCTGTATGACCCACAAAGGCAATGGTTTCACCCTTGTTAACCGAAAAGGAAATATCATCCAGAATCGGATGTTTGCCATCATAAGAAAAGCACACATGTTCAAAACGAATATTGCCTTCTTTGACTTTAGCCTGCCCATCTTTTTGAAGAGGCTCATAGGTCCTCTCATCAATCAAGGCAAAAACACGGCCTGCAGAAACCAGAGAAGTCTGAAGGGTTGAAAAGTTTTGCGTCACCTCAATCAAGGGGTCAAAGAGACGATTGATATACTGGATAAAGGCATACATGGTTCCCGCTGTTATTCCCAGATAAAGCCCACGGTAGCCAAAATAGGCCAGCAAAACTGCATACCCTAGGAGCTTTAGCAAACTCATGGCAGGTCTCAAAAAGAGGGCATCCAAGGCTACAGATTGGTTGGCATAGACCAAATGTTCTTGGTTGATATCATCAAATTCTGCCTGCAGGCGCTTCTCCTGATTAAAGGCCTGGATAATCCTAATTCCTTCGATACTTTCTGCTAGCTTGCTATTGATATCTGATAAGAGACTTCTAGTTTTCTCAATAATCTTGACTGACTTTTTCCGATAGAGATTGACCAAAAGGAAAATCAAGGGGAGAAAGAGCAAGACCAAAGCAGTCAAACGAAAATCCAGAACCAACATGGTATAAAGGGTTGTCATAAATATAAAAACTGCTGAGATAAAACTGGACAAAATCCCCGAAAACATATCACTAATGGTCTCAGTATCATTTGTCAAACGAGAGACGATCGAACCAGCTGGAGTCTTGTCAAAATAAGACATGCCCAGTTTTTCCATATTAGCAAAGGCATCGCGACGAATATCTCTGACAATACTGTAAGACACGCGCGCAAAGAGAAGATTGCCAACATACTGAACTAGAGTTTGTAGGATGTAAAGACCATAGTAGACTAGCAAAACGGTCACGGCAAGTTGGTTGAGATTGCTGAGATACTGGTCGATAAAGTGGGAAGCAACCAGAGGAATCAAACTTTTAATGACCGTAGTCGCTAGGAGAAAGCTTAGTGCCAAAAAGGTTAGAAGCCAATAAGGCTTGAGATAAGACATCAAGCGCTTTAATACAGTCCACTGTTCTTGCTTATTCTGCATCTTCTTCTCCTTTTATTTCCAACTGCTGAGACTGATAGGTTTGGGCATACCAGCCATCCATGGCTAACAAGTCTTCGTGCCTGCCCCGTTCGATAATTTGACCATTTTGCAGAACCAAGATCAGATCTGCATGGACAACTGCGCTGAGGCGATGGGCTGTGATGATGGTTGTCTTGTCCTTACGCGTTTCCTTAAGATTGTCGATAATAGCATACTCTGTCTTGGCATCCACGGCCGACAAGGAATCATCTAAAATCAAGATATCAGGGTCTAAAATCATCGCCCGACTCATAGCCAGACGCTGCTTTTGACCACCAGATAGACTGACTCCCTTTTCACCGATTAGCGTATCAAATCCCTGAGGCATGGCTACAATGTCTTGATAAACTTGGGCTAGTTTAGTTGCTTCCTCTACTGCTGAAAGCGACAAACTAGGATTACCAAAACGGATATTGTCTAGGATCGAAGTCGCAAAGAGGAACTGATCTTGAGGAACATAGCCCATGAGACTGCGAAGGTCTGTCAGACGGTAGTCGCGAATATCGTGACCATTTAGGTATATTGCTCCCTCATCCACATCGTACTCCCGCAAGAGAAGTTTTATCAAGGACGTCTTCCCAGAACCTGTCTGGCCGACCAAGCCCAGAGTTTGCCCTTTTTCCAAACTAAAGTAAATATCCGTCAGTGTCTCCTCATCTTCAAAGGCAAAGCTGTCAATAGCGTACTCCAAGCGCCCATTTTCAATGCCATCTAAAGGAAACTCAGGGTCTTGTACAGGTGATTCCTGAGACAAAAGATCCTCAATCCGCTGATAAGAAACCTTCCCTCGCTGAGTGATATTAAAGAGGAAGCCAATGGCCATAAGAGGCCAAACCAGCATATCCAAGTAGCTGATAAAGGTGACCAGATTTCCAACCGTGATTTGCCCCTTCTGAACCATCAAAGAGCCGACCAAAAGGGTTAACACATAGGAGGAACCAACAAACAAGAGAACCATGGGATCAAAGAGGCTATCGTATTTCATTGTTTGCAGGTTCTTTTGGAAGGTCAATTCATTAACTTCCTGAAAGGCCTCCAGCTCGTCCGCCTGATAACCAAAAGACTTGGTCACTTTGATACCTGATACGGACTCCTGCACCTTATTATTGAGTTCAGAAAAGGCAGCTTGGGATTCTCCGAAAGCCTTATGAGTCTTTCTCCCTAGACGACTGGTCGCATAGGCCATGAAAGGCAGGGGCAAAATAGCAACTAGCGTCATCTGCCAGGAAATGCTAAAGAGCATGGTCAGCAAAGTCACCAGAGCCGTGATAGAGGCATCCACCGCAGACATGACACCACCACCTGCGAGACGAGTTAAGGCATTGATATCATTGGTGGCGTGTGCCATCAAGTCTCCCGTCCGATAGGTCTGATAAAAGGCTGGCGACATTTTAGTAAAATGCTCAAACAAACGAGACCGCATAATCTGCCCTAGACGGTAGGAAGTTCCAAGGATATACATGCGCCAAACATAGCGCAGATAGTACATACCCAAAGCTGCAAGAAGCAGATAAAGGAGGTTCAAAAGCAGGTCCTGCTGGCTTAATCGTCCCGAAGTGATGGCATCAATCACTCGCCCCATAACCATAGGAGGAATGAGGTTGAGGACGGAAACCAAGACTAGGGCCACAATTCCGACTAGATAACGGCGTTTTTCGAGTTTGAAAAACCACCAGAGTTTTCGAATAATGGACATAAAATCCCTTTCTAGTTACAAATGGAAACCTGAGGCAAGAATGAACTGCACCCCAAAAGTTAGACAGAAAAAATCTAACTTTTGGGGTGTTTTATT
>CAUSRF010000018.1:0-23908 GCA_963534275.1 uncultured Streptococcus sp. | reverse complement strand
AGATTCTGAAAATCCGTGATCGTCTTGGAAAACTCAGAACCTAGAAATTCTAAGCCATTCTTTAAGCCAACAATCACGGGGTTATGAACATTATTGATTTCATTCGTAATCGCTTTCCCAACTTCTCCATGCATGGAATTACTGGTGATGATGGCATTCATCCCATTTTTAGCGGTATCCAACTGACTCTGAGCAGTTGCGACCATCTTCATATAGGCCTCTTGGGCTTTCTGAAGCTCCGCAATATCGACATAAAATCCCATTAGCCTTCCTCCTAGTGAACATAAAAAGCGAGGAATCAATATCTATTCTTCAATCTCCAAATTCATTTTCTTCGTCATCCAAGACTACTTCCCCTGAACTTTCCCATTCTTCTTTTGTGATTTCGCCACTTTGATACATGAAGTTTTTATTCAATTCAACTAAAATATCATCAAAGTCATCAAAACAATCGATTATCCCCCTAATTCCAGTTAATAGATTATAGAAAGCAATAGTATAATCTGAATTCTCTGAAGAGGAAATTGTAGTAATGTCTATCTTGTTAAACAATCTTAATCCTTCATAAAAACGATCTTCATATTTTTTTAGAAAGATATTTATCGTATTGTCTATATCTCTGATACTTTCTTCTCTAAGTAGCACACCTTTATTGTTCTCATTAAGAATAGTCAATCGTTTCATTACATCTTTTAACTCTGAACTAATCATTTTAATCTCCTTCCAGAAGCTAAATTAAATTTTTTACTATTAGAAGTTCCATCAAGATTAAGAACATCCTTTACTTTACCTCTTTTATTGAATACCTCAAAATGATCTTTATGCAGACCATCTAAGTACAATTTATCTCCTTTTTTCAAAATATCATCTATATCTTTAGTCACCTCATAAACACTCTGCCCGTCATACTTCTTCTTAGTCTTTCTAAGGCTTCCCACAATCTTTTGTCCAAATTCTGTTTCAAAAAACTCCGACATATTATTGACAGCTTGTGTGACTCTCTCCGCCTTCCCAGAACCACCTAAACCTCTCACAACATCATCCGCATGTTTGCTTGAGAAGTGCATCACATCACGCAGAGTCTTACTCTCAACGCTGAAGGTAGGCATTGAGCCCATACCTCCCGCAAAGGCAAATGCCTTTTTACGAATGCCAACTGGGATTCGGGTATCTAATAATTTCTCGCCAAATTTCCCAATGACATTATTG
Organism: uncultured Streptococcus sp.; assembly: GCA_963534275.1. Lineage (GTDB taxonomy): Bacteria > Bacillota > Bacilli > Lactobacillales > Streptococcaceae > Streptococcus. Next base: position 22,699 of record CAUSRF010000018.1, on the reverse strand, counting down.
CTCTTCGCTAGGATATTGTCAACCTTTGATCCCCATTTTTCGACATTTGCGAGAATTCTTGCCTTGGTACTGTTCTTGGCTAACTGAATCATCTCAGCTGCCTTAGCTCCGAGTTTCGTGCCCTTAGCCATCTTACCTACAGCTGCTGGACCGACAAAAAGACTGGCAATCTCAAAGGTCAAGCCTCCTGCATCATAGGCATCCATATGGGTGACCTTATCCCAGAGGGCTTTTCCTGTCTGCTGAGCACGATAAGCAGCCTTATCCGCATAACTAGCATTAGAGTCTTAACCGCGCATAGCCGCTCCTGGATCCGTCAGAGCAGTGTAAGTTCCCACTCCTAACTCCGCAAGGCTAGACAGGTTATCTGCCGTTCCTTGCAAGTCCCGCTTCATCCACTCTGGAGTTCGACCTCCTGTTAAGCGATTGACGCCATCAATACTAGCAATGCCAATGATCTGAGTCAAATCTACAGCTCCGATGGCAGTATCTGAAACCATACTTCCAGCTGAACCAATAAAACCTTCCGCAAACAGGAGTGTATCTTTCAAGTCCTGTGGAATAGGCAGATTTCGTGTTCCCTCAACAACATCGCCCCACCAGGAACCAATCCCATTCGAGCGATCCTTCAGCCAGGCTTGGACGGGGTGATGACGGCGATAAGAAGCTTCTCGCTCAGCGGCTTCTTGTTCTGCCTTGCGTTTAGCAGCCTCAATCGCTTCTGCCTTGGCTTTCGCATACTGCTGATCCATCTCATAAATCGCTTTACCGAGATCTTCATGCGCCACAAAGTCGGTCAAAATAGGATCACTATAACTCAGACTCTTCACTCTTCCAGCAGCTGCCATCTGGCTACTTAAAGCACTAAAAAGTTGCTCCGTACTGCTGGTTGTCGTCATCTTATCAAAGGCATTGACCTTATTCTTCGTATCTTGAACATACTTCCGGGCTGTCTGGGTATTGGTATAGAAGGTGCTGCTTAAGGGAGCACTCAGACGATAGAGACTCGAAATCCCATCATAGATACTCTTGAAATTGGTATCCATCACCTTATGCTTTTCATCGGCTTCATTTAGCTTCTTGACCGCATCATCCAAAGTTTCTTCTGCTAAAACTGCTGTTGCAGAGGTTTCGCCAACAAGATTCTGAAAATCCGTGATCGTCTTGGAAAACTCAGAACCTAGAAATTCTAAGCCATTCTTTAAGCCAACAATCACGGGGTTATGAACATTATTGATTTCATTCGTAATCGCTTTCCCAACTTCTCCATGCATGGAATTACTGGTGATGATGGCATTCATCCCATTTTTAGCGGTATCCAACTGACTCTGAGCAGTTGCGACCATCTTCATATAGGCCTCTTGGGCTTTCTGAAGCTCCGCAATATCGACATAAAATCCCATTAGTCTTCCTCCGTGTTTAAATACGGCTCATAATACCGAACAAAATCCTCACTGCGCATAAAGGCAGTCGATACTTGTTGATGGGAGAGCTGAGTCGCACGTAAAACATCCTCTGTGAACTGACTTTCCCAGTCATCACTATAGCCTTCAAAACGAAGTCGCTCAATCATCATGTTACTAACGAAAAAAGCATCCATTCCAGGCATCTCACCCAAGGGCCAGATGCGAGCCAAGTAGTCTACCACATAGTCATCAAATCCTTCTTGAAGAGGCATCTTACGGCCTGAAATCGTAACGAGTGGTCCTGGCCCCTCCGCTAAGCTTTTCTGGAGTTCCTCTGGTAAAAGCTCCAAATCTAGCTCAACAACAGAACCTAAAGGATAAATAGGACTGTAGACACTGTCCACAATCCCCATGAAATCCTGTAAATCAGTGATGGAAAATAGTTGATCTAGTTGATTATAATGGATCTGAGCTTCCTGATTCTCATAATCAAAATGACAAGTAAAAGTTGCACCGAAACTTGGCACATACTCATAGATATCCTCCAGTTTCCTCAGAGCCTTATAGAGTCCCTTCAAAATCTGCGGACGCATTCCTAATTGTTGACCAAGTTGAATCAAAGTATCATCTACTTCGAATGTCTCTCTCGTACGGCTAGTAATAATACTTGTAAAAATCTTATTCTTATCGTATTGAACCATTACTTAAACCTCACATTGGCTGTATTCTTATCAAACTGACCGGCCATAGCTTTATCATCAGCCACAATCTTCTCACCAACCGTAATCATTTGAGAAGTACGCTCCATTTCAAAATCCTTATAATCACTCAGAATTTTTTTCGCTTGTTCTTGAAGGGTCTCAAAAGATTTCATCCGATTCAAGGTAGTTTTTCCAATCTTTGTCACTTGAATGTCTGATACAGATGCGACCTTAGTCCGTGCTGAGGTAACAACACTTTGCCAAGAAGCTGAACTGATTCCTATTTTATCCATCTATCCTACTCCCTAAAAAATAGCTGCCAAGAAGCTTTCAACCGCATTCCAAGCACTTCCAATAGCACCACCTAAATCGCCTAGCTCCAATTTTCGCTTTGCGATCTCTGCATCCAACTTCGCCAAATTCATTTCATGCTCATTTTGATGCGTATTCATCGTCGTCGCAATTTTCGATAAAGTCTTATCAAATGTATCGCGTCTTGTCCCTTTAAAGGTATCTGTAGAAATAGTTGTAGAGTATTGAGAAACTGCATTGCGGAACTCACTATAGGATTGAATTTGCTTAGAAAGTTCTTTTCTAGCAGATTCTAACTTCTCAATCTCTGCTTTTTTCTTATCGTATGCTTTCTGGTACTGATTCGCCAAACTTTCATAGCGACTCGCTTGCGCTCGATTATAAGCATTACTAGCAAGCCGCTTTTCTTCAAAATCACTCATCTTTATACCTCTTTTGACTAAATCTTACAGTTAATAGAATTATATCAAAAATTTTGATGTTTTACCATAAGGAATGAAAAATAAAAGCAAGTCAAATGACTCGCTTTTATTCACTGATAAGCTTAATACGATAGCCTTCTCGGCTGGTGAAGTAGTTGTACTCATCGACTCCGACAACGGACTCTGTGAAGCTACTCTTAATGGATACAACATTCTGGTCTTGGAAACGAATACCAATACAGCCTGCAGGCACATTGACCTTTAGAATCTTATCCACTTCCATATAACCATTAACAATTTGACGCAACTCACCCATAAAGATGAAGTGGAGCCCAACGGTCCCTCCTTTGTGCAGGAGAGACTTAAAGGCATCTTCTGTCATTTTAAGATTCATAAGCTTGCTGAGGGCTTGTGCTTCTGGAATCAAGATGTAGATAGGATAATCCAAATCAGCTGGCGTGCGCGCATCCACTTCAGACTGCATATCCATAAAGAAACCAGGGATCTCCTCGCCCACAAATACTTCGTCGAACAGCCCTTCCGACTGATGGTAGTTTCCTGTTGGATCCACCAAGAACTTTTTAATGTGACTAGGCACTTTTTCTAAGCCTGTCAGAAGCGCTGCTTCGCCATATTCTAGCTGTTGCATGGTATCATAGAGAAGCTCAAAGTAGCCGTCTCGTTTTGGCACAAAGCCAACCGGGTGTGTACTTTCTTTGTCAAAACCAATTGGCAACTCGCCTCTTTGCCACATATCCTGAACTTCCTCGTGATCTTCAAAGAAACTCGTAGAAATCTTACTTGGCAACATAGGTACTGCTTTTGGACGTAAGCCTTGCCAGTCTTGATTCATCGATTGGATTTCTGCTGTTAAGTGAGAAAGACGGTCGATGTCGTCTTTTCCTTCTATCGGCAGATAGACTTGTAACTCTAGAACTTCTTCCTGTGTCACCTGAGCACGGCCGACAATTTCCTGGCCTGGCAGGGCATCACGTCCCATAACCGTCCGAAGCGCTCCTTCTTCTACTAAGTAAAAGCTCAAAGCATTGGGAATCGTCGAGCTCATCCGTAAACGCAAGCTACTAGAGCTGAGTACGGTTATCAGAGTATAAATACCCAGACTAGCTCCTTCACGTAGGAGCTGGTTGACAGCTGACTCGATGATCTCCTCTAATGGGCTTTCCCGTACTGAGTCATAGCCATCAAAGAAGTTGAGAAGAACAGGGAGAGCTTGACCTGTCTTTTGCTCATACTGTGACAGACTAGACACGCCAACCTCTGTAAAGAGGGCTTTCCGCTCTTTCATAAGACTATCCAGACGTTTCAGATACTTGAGGAGCTTTTCTTCCTCATCTAGTCGAACCAGATCCGCCACGTGTGGCAACTCTCTAATTGGTAAGAGACCATTCGTCCCAAAATCAAAAAGGTTAAACTGAACTTGCTCAGGCGTATTTCTACGAGCCAGATTCATGAGGATAGTTTGAAGAGCTGTTGATTTTCCAAAGCCTGGGGACCCATATAAGACGGTATTGCCCAACTCCTCAATATCAAAGTGGTAGACCTCCTGCTTTTGAGCACTTGGCAGATCCAGCATGCCTAGTGGAATGGAGAGTTGACGTGGGGTTGTCCACTCTGCTTGACGGTCAATTGCCGCTCCTACTAGCTCCTCTCCAAGAGGTGGTAACCATGGCTTTTCAGGGAGGATGACTTGCAGACGCTCCGTTTCCTTATTGATATAATCAATCACAGCTTCAAGCTCTGTCTCCTGCTCTTGTGTCTCTTCAACCGAGTAATCCCCGTCATTTCCGTCAATCAAGAGTTCGCTCTGCCCTAGTTGATTCACTAACCAAATCCGTTCATCTACTTGATTACCTTCATCACTATAAGGCTGATAATCCGCTCCACTCCATGCTGACTGAAAGAGTTCATAGATTTCATTGTTTCCGACCTGAAGATAAGCACGACCAGGCTGAATGATACTAGCCGCATCTGGGGTTTTGATAATCTCATTTGAGTCTGAAGGATCGGCAACCTTGAGCGCCAGCTTAAAGCGAGAATTAGACCAGATCTGCTCATCCACCACTCCAGATGGCTTTTGAGTCGCAAGGATCAGGTGAACCCCTAGGGAACGTCCGATACGTGCCGTGGAGACGAGTTCTGCCATAAACTCTGGTTCATTTTGCTTCAACTCCGCAAACTCATCTGAGATCAGGAAAAGATGAGGTAAAGGCTCTGTCGGATAAGTCTTTTTCTCCTCTGGATCGCTAAGTGCCTTTCCTTTTTTATAGAGCTTGGTGTAGCCATTGATATGGTTGACACCGAATTTCCCAAAGAGACGCTGACGCTTTTGAAGTTCCGCACGAATACTCTTCAGCGCACGAGCTGTCCCAGCTCCATCCAAGTTGGTAATAGCACCCATCAAGTGAGGCAGCTTGGCAAAGAGATTGGCCATTCCTCCCCCTTTGAAGTCAATCGGAAGAAATCCAACATCTTCTGGCGCAAAGTTAACAGCTAGAGACAGAATATAGCTCTGCACAATCTCAGACTTACCAGAGCCGGTAGTCCCTGCAACTAGTCCGTGTGGACCATGCGCACGCTCATGAAGGTTGAGCAGCACAATATCATCCTTTCCTCGAACACCTAGAGGTACAGCGAGAGACTTAGATGCATCCGCCACCTGCCAGCGTTTCTCCACATCCAATTCCTCGACCTGCTTAACACCGTAGAGTTCCATAAAGGAAATCGTATCTGGAATCGAGTTTTTCTCCACTTCGATATGATTGAGATTGGCCAAACGGTAAATCGCTTCTTCAAGTTTTCCATTTTGAGGCAGACGATTAGGCTTAAAGTCTTGGTTGATATAGATATGATGATTATTGACGAGCTTGGCTGTTTCTCCATTTTGGTAATCAACCACTGCCGTCACCGTCTCAGGCAACATATTGAGGCTTTCCTTACCCCAGATAACCGTCACCCCATACTGGGTCATATCCTCTGCCAGAAATTCATTGAGCCCATGTCCTGACAGCCATGACTCATCCAAAATCGTCAAGACATAGTGCGGCGAGAAGATTTGCTCCTGCTTTTGTTCCCGAACGACCTGACGACGCTTGACTAACATCTGGTAAAAAGAGGTCAAGATCATGTCCCTGGTCTGGTCATCATGAATAAGTCCCCGTAGATTGAGACTCCGCATTTGCGCATGAGGCAACCAGCGCCATTCTCGCCAGTGATTCTCGTATTCCTCTTGGGAGACCAAGGTCACAAACTCTACATCATGATAGGAATGGAGCGCCGCAATCTGAAACAATAGCGTTTGAACTGCTACTCGTAAGACAGGAGCTACTCCCGCTAATCCCAAAGCCTGATCACGTAGAGAGAGGACAATAGGCGCATCCTCTAATTTTATATGAGGTTGTACCAGTTTTTTCTCGACAAAGCGGCTCCAGTCTTCCTTGCGATTGGTTGGTTGAAAACGTAAGGAATAACTAGAATCAATCGTTCCAGTTCCCAAATGAACCTTTAGAAAGTCATCATTTGTCACCATCTTCTCATAAATCCGTGGGTTGTAACTTTCTACTAAATCCACTAATTCATCAACCGATGGAAAATTATATGTCAAGGCTTTCTTTTGTTCCGCCTTTAGACGACTCAATTGGCTTCCTGTCTCTAAGAGATACTCTTGATAATCATCGTTTCTTTTCTGATTCTTCTCTTTGACTTCCTTTTTGTTGGTAAAATAGCTCGATACTGAAAATCCAGCTGTCAAGAGACTGGCACTGGCCATTCCCATCATAAGAAAGGCATTTCCCTGCATAAAGACACTAGAGGCTCCGCTAATCACCACCATTCCAACAGGCGGTACGATCGCACGCCATAGCTCACCACGTCTAAGTTTTTCTTCTGGCGCTGGTGAATTGATTTCCACCTTATCCTCAGGCTCTTTTAGATAAATGCGTGGACTTCTACGATAATTAGGAAACTCATATGGAAACTCAGCTTGATAAGGCTCTTCAAACAAATGATCAGATTGGATAGTGTACTGTCTGCTCAAGGGCAGGAAATGGATCTGATGTTCTCGAAATGAGAAAAGAAAGCAGTCCACCACCAAAACATCCCCTACCTGAATAGAGGCATCAACTTCCTCTAGAATTTGTCCATTTAGATAAACCTTAGCTCCATTAGATGATCCAGAGAGATGATAGGTATTCTCCTTAACCTTCAGGTAAAGGAGAGCTTGACTTTCAAGGCAAACATTTGCTTTCTTCTCCTTAGAAAAGAGTAAGTCCTGCTTAGGATAGGTAAAGGAATGGATCTGAATCTGTTCATGTGGAATGGCTACCAGACTTTTCTCCTCCTGACCAGCCCAAGGGATTCCGTCCTTTTCAAGACCACTTTCAGTAATTGAGATATGACTTTCTCCAATATTGATTGAGGAGGCCCTTTCGGTCAACTCTTTGTACTCAAAGCATTCTTTAAACGAAAACACATGCCAAAGAACCTCTTCATCTGACAGCTTTTGACTCCAAGTCGCTTGTTTGCCCTTAGTTGCCATTTTTAGTCTCCTTTGATGTACTATTTGCCTTTGAACTTCCGTTTAATTGTTCCTGTAACTTATCAATTTCTTTTTGATACTTTTCAAGGAGTTCTCGCTTTTTCGCTCCGCTCATCGTACTGTCTGTATTGACCTGATCATAGAGCTTCGTATAAGCATGAAGAATATACTGAATGTCCCCAATATTTTGAGCAATATCAAGTGCTTTTTCAAGTTCCCCACGTCCGATATAGATCCAATAAGAAAGAGTATTCTCACTAGATTTCTGTGACAAGTTTCTAGATACAGCTTCCTTTTGTTCTTGAGTCAGATTGTCTAACTCTAACGAGCTAGCCGCAAGTGTATACTGGACTCCCTTCGGAAGACTATTTGGAGCTTCTGACTTAAGACCTTCTACCACTGCCGTATAATCCTTAGCAATGTAACTCGTCTCAGCCTGAATGATTTTATACTGCTTAGGCACCACATAAAAAGCATAAATACCTGTTGCAATCCCCATCGCAACTGTTACAATTGCGAGTCCTAAAGAACTCCATTTAAACAATTGATAGTTCCTTTTCGAGACAAGCAGTTTTTCCTTTTGACGCTTCTCTTCTTGGATACGAGCCTGCTCACTAATGAGATGGTCTACTTCATCAAAAGTCTCCGCTTTAAAAAGAGTTTCCGCAAAAGCATTTTTTACCGTCGTAAGACTATCAATTAACTCTTCAAAGTTGAGCTTAGGTTGTAAAATGAACACAGCTAAAGCCTTATATTGCTTTAACAAGTCCTCTTTCATGAGCGAAAAAGGAACCACACTATCTGTCATCCCTCTATGTCCTAAAAGGACACTTTCCCCGCTCACAAACAGATTATCTGGGTGAATAAAGGGTTTCATAGGCTGATCGACAGTTTCTTTTAAGAATTGTAACTTTTGAAAAAGATGAAGGCGTTCTAAGATTTCTTTATTTTCAACAGATTCTCGAATCGACTGATAACCTGCTGGAATTTGGTAAGAAAGACGAACGACCTCTTCTGCCTCTTCTTTCACTGCTCCTTGAGCTAAATGTGCCGTGCTTTCTAAAAAGAATCGATACTGCTTCATCCGATTCAGTTGAAATTGATTAGCGGATAACTTAATCTCTAGTTCACCAGCCTCTTTCGACCACTTAGATTGGATACTTGTCTCTTGTACTTTCATTTCTTTCTCCCTACAATTTCTAATTGATCTCCGTTTCCTAAAGGAAAGTCCGCCATCTGGTCATCATCATAAAAGGCAATTGATTTATTAGTCACTTGAAGATCAAAGTGACTTGGTAGCTCTTGGTTCATCATTGAAAATGACTCACATATCAGCTCTTTTACTCTCTTGAATGAAACCTGCGTTGGAAGTTTCAAATCATATATTTGGTCTCTCCATTTTATACCAACCGTAATTGTCTTCATCACACACTCTCCTTCTTAAAACGAAGCACTTTTGAGTACTTCCTACCTAGCCAAACACCTAGATAGGTCACTCCAAGTAGACCTATTCCCAATCCTAAAATAGATAGCCAAGTAGGTAGCGAAGTGTTAGAGGTGCTCTCTCCAGTCAAAATTGCTTCATCTGCTCTATAATTTGCTTGAAACAAGCCACGCGTCACCTTATCCTGACTCTGAAAACTATTAGTATCTTTAGTCCCGGTAAAAAGAGAGGACTGCGCTTGATGAACATTCTCTTGCTGTGCTTTTTGTAGCTGTTTTTCTTTCTTCACACTATCTTCTAAAAATAATTCAGGAATATTCTTAGACTTAGTAGTCTGAGGACTGTTCCCTTGATCATGGATGGTTTGATTATTAATTTCAAGACTTCCATCATCTGCTCGGACATCACCTGAGTTAAGAAAAAAACACAACAATAATAGACTAAAAATGACTTGAACCTTCTTCATAAATCTCCTTCCCCACTTGGTAAAGATAACTTTATTATACTACAAATCACACCATCTCACAAGAAGACAAAAAGGATCCTTACGGATCCTTACCTTGATTATTTCTTTCTTGTAAAGAGATTGAGACCAACTCCGATCCCTACAAATAATAAAAGTAGAAGAATCGTTACAATGCCTAAGCTACCACCGACCAAGAGATAACTAAAGCCGTTTTCAATATTTTGTAACGGAGAAAGTCGATATAAGAAATTAAGGAAACTTCCTGATTGTGTTGCCACTCCCAAAATAGGAGTTAGTAGGAGATAAAAACCTAAGAGGGATGACGATACAATATAAGTCGGATACGGAGCTTTCTTCAAGCCGTAAGATAGCACTAAAATCAAGCTTGCCATTAACATAAAGCAATAAATGAACCATAAGAATCCATTAGCTGCTGTTGCTACTCCTATTGTAACTCCTGAAAACAAAATCGAACCAACAGTAGCTGTTATGATTGTCGGTAAGAAACTTTGAAGTTTCAAGTCCCACTTTTTCGTTGTCAAAAGATCAGTTTCTTCCCTTTCCTGTCTATCTTTAACAAAGCGTCCGATCGTCATAGCTATCACAAAAGAAATAACCGATAACAACAAGGTCATATAATAGGGGATGATGGAAATGTGACTAGCTGCCTGTGTCTTACCTTCTGTGACTTTTGTAGTAATTGGATCGGATAAGAAATTGAACACTTGCTTGTTATCAGCACCTCCACTTTTCGCATTGGCAAGCACCTTTCCAAACTGTTCTGCATAAGAGGTATTTTTCTCAACTGTACCACTTGTTTCCTTCACACTCTGATTCAAACTGGAAAGGACACCATCTGCGGACTTTTGAATCGATTCTGTTGTCTCGTTTAACTGTTGGATTTGTGGTGAGATATCTCGTACCTGAGCAGCTCCATCAGCTGTAGCTTGTGCAGTTTTTTTAGAACTATCTCGTAAGCTATCGTATTGAGACAAAAGTGACTTCACTTCTTCTTCCAGCTTAGAGGTATTCATCTTCTCTGGTTGTGGATTTTGATCATTGACAACTGATTCATAAGCAAGTTTCTCAGAATCTTTCCACTGATTATGAGCCTCATCTAAGACCTTCTGCATCTCCCCATACCAGGTATTTAAGGCAGAAGCTTGCTTAACAAGCAAATCTGAGTCTGGGAGAGACTGATACACTTGACGAAGGGTGCCTTCTTTAGGATTCTCTTTTTCACCTAGAATATCTGTCACACCCTTTAATTGCTGATCTACCTGTTTGTATAAATTATCTCCTGCAAGCCGATACTTCGTAACTAAAACATCCGATATTTCTGAAGCTCGTTCGTCGTCAGTTAGATTATTGTAGAGACTATATACAGAATCTGGACTAGCCTTTTGTACGAGAGTACCACTTGATAGCGTGCCTGCAAATTGATTGATATCTAAACTTGCCCCTGGTGATGCAAATAGAGTAACGATTTGTTGGGCAGCAAGGTCTAGGTTTTGGAAGTTTTTCAGAATCGTAGGTAAATCCTCAGCCAAAGTGTCATACTTACCATTAAAGACAGATAACTGAGCACTAGCTTGAACTGAACTTCCATCTGTCCAACTATAACCTACTTGGTTATAGGAATTCTTTTTCACATCATCAGATAAATTCCACTTTATCTGTCCACTAATCGTGACACTCACCTTTTTAGGAAGTGTTGCATAGCTTGGTTGACTGATTTCTGGTGAAGTAGTTGGCGTTGCTGCCGTACTTTCACTTGTAGAAGTGGAATTTGTAGATGTTGTTGCATCACTTGCATCCTCATTTGAAGTACTTGATCCCCCTGAGTCCGAAGAGGCAACAGGAGTAGTTGACGCCGTTCTTTCATTGACAAATGTGACTTGAATTGTATTTCCTGATACTGCAGCTGTCACATGATAGCCTGTATCTTTTAACTGTTGACGGATAGAGGCTTCAATTGAATCTTTCGTCACACCTTCCAGTTCAAGATTCCCCATCTTTGCATCATCGATGTTCAATTGGACTGTCTGACTACCAGTTGACGGATCAAATTCTATAGTTTGGTGAATGGGATAGGTCGCCGGACTAGTAACAGTAGCCGCTGAGGACAGATACTTAAAGGTTGTATTTTGTCCTAAAGAGCCACCCAACTCGCTACTGTAGTTAGACACAATTTTCAGTTCATTACGATAAGTTGTAGCCTCATCTGATGAGATCAATTTATCTTGCTCTAATTTAGCAATGAGAGCACTCAAATCTCCAGATGAAATCATCGGTAAGCGACTAGCAATTGCCTCAATATACTGCTTAGGAAGTTTGCTTCGGTTTTCTGGCTTCGTCATTAAGTTCAAAATAGCCGAGCGAATATCTTTATCAGTAGCTGTCTGAACACTTAAATCCTTAGAGCCATAATAAGTCTCTGCAATGGTCTCCCTGAGTGCTCTAAGCTCCGCTACTTCTTTTTCTAAAGAAGTGATTTGTGCCTCTAAGTTCCCCTTGACCTTACTTTGTGCAGTTTTATACTCCCCCGCCTTAGCTTTGAAATCTGCCATAAAGGAACCGGTTGCCGTATCGGAAGACTGCAATTCTTTTAATTTAGCATTCCCGACAGTGTAAAGGGCATTATACAAGTCAGAATAATGCTTCTGATCATCTGTCCATTGTTTTTCCAAGGCAGCCTTATCTTTTTCAGATTGCTCCTTATATTGGTCGGTTGACTTTTCAAGACGAGTATTAGCTTCTTTTGAAAACTCATTCACAGAGTTTGTTGTAGACTCAAGGGCTTTCCCAGAAGCATCTAAAGAGTTGTTATTCGCTTCCATGCTGCTTGCGACTGATTTAACAAAAGCTTCTTGTTGGGTCTTAAAGAGTTCATTATCCGTCTTCAGACTATTTGCAATGGATTGAGTACTTCTAAATGAATCTGGTAGGGTCGAAAATGGAGCTTGAATATTTGAAATGATGAACGTATTTTGAGACAACTCTGTAGTTGCCATCTGATTCACATTCGTCTGTGCATCTGAAAGATTCCGAATGATGCTCGAAAAATACATCCGAACCACCCGTTGATTAAATCCTTGTAAGACTGTATTAACTTGACTGTGGACAGCCTGATTAGCTTGTTCGTTTTGCCCTTCGCGAATCTGGTAAGAAACAGTGGCTTTTTCTGGAGAAACACTCTCTAAGCTCAACAATTTCTCAGAAAAGTCTGACGGAAGAGTAATAACTGCATCAAACTGACCAGACTTCAATCCTGCTTCAGCCACGCTACGATTGGTTGTCTCCCAGTTATTCTCTGTATCCTGATTAATTAAAGTGACAAAATCAGAGCCTAAATTATAATCAGTATTTTCAAACCTTGCACCTTTATCTTCATTCACAAGCGCATATTGAACCTTAGCAGTTTGCTTGATCTCACTTGAATAGTGAAGGCTCTGATCCTTTAATGCGAAATAAACAAGAGAACCTGATAACAGGGATACGCATGCTACTGCAGTTAAAATTTTTAAGTATCGTTTTTCTTTATGAGGACTATTCATTATTACCTTTTCCACTTATAACTAGCAAAAAACGACGCCCCTTTCGAAGCGCCGTTCACCGATGATTAATTCAAGCCAAATGAAGCTGCATCCTGACGGTCACGCTCAGCAACAGTATCTGCGTATTGATTCAATTGTGCATGGATACTTTCAAGAAGTTGTTCCATTTGAGTTACGCTTACTGATAATTGTTGGAATTGTTCCAAGTAAGATTGGAAAGCCGCACCTTGCCATTGTCCTTGAAGACGACCATTTGCGCCTGAAACTTTGTTAATGGCATCTTTCAATTGTTCAGAAGCATTGGTATAAGTTTGTGCTTCAGACTTTAACTGTTCTGGGGTCAACGAAATTGCTGGCATATCATTATTCTCCTTTTTTGACTTGGTCATCTTCCCGATAACCTTATAGTCAATATTGTATCACAAACTCGTCAGATTGCAAGTGTTTTTTAGAATTTTGATTCAACTTTATAAATCGATTGAATACTTCCCACTATTTGATGTGTGCAATCAAGCATGTCACATCTTTCAATATAAAAATACTAGGTTATAATGCATTTCATTGTAGACTATTGTATCAATTACTGAACTCCTACTTCCATCGACCATCTTGGTGATATCAGAAAATCAAAAAAAGGGGGTGCAAAACAATTCCCACAGACACCCTACCTGCTGGAACATTTTGCACCCCCTCTGCGTATGTGGGAATAAATTTCATACTTTACCACTATCAATCCTACCACATCACTTCAGACTGTTAGATTTATACTTCACTCAAAAATTCAAAAAAGCTGAATATCAAGCCTTTTGTAAACCCTGAAACGGTGGGATTTATACTTTCCTCTCCAGCAGTCCTACAACCTCGATATGATGCGTTTGAGGAAAAAGATCCACTGGTTGTACTTTCTGCAGTTCATAACCCAATTCTTGGTAAAGTTTGATATCACGCGCCATGGTTGCGACATTGCAGGAGATATAAGTAATGCGGTCTGCTCCTGTTTGACTACTTGCCTTGATAAAGCTCTCAGTGAGGCCTTTTCTTGGTGGGTCTACTAGGATAAGACTTGGTTGAATCCCATCTTTAAGCCAATTCTTCATAGCATTTTCAGCTGTGTCGCAGACATAGTGGACGTTTGAGATATTGTTTAGTCGGGCATTCTTCTTGCTATTCTCAACTGCTTCTGGAATCACTTCAACACCATAGACTTCCTTGACATGCTTAGCAACGGATAAACCAATGGTTCCAATTCCTGAGTAGGCATCAACAACAACATCATCTTCTCTTAGCTCCGCAAAGTCAATGGCTGTTTGATAGAGTTTTTCAGCCATTTCTGTATTGACTTGGTAGAAAGCTGGCCCAGATATTTGGAAGTCATTTCCCAACATCTGATCGGTAATGTAATCTTGACCATAAAGAGTCTTCCACTCCTTGCTGAAAATCGCATTGGTATTCTGGTCGTTGATATTTTGCATGACGGAGACAATCTCTGGGAACTGCTTGATTAGTTGTTCAATCAATTGGTCAACACGGAAAACTTTCGGACGAGTGGTTACCAAAATGACCATGATTTGTCCTGAATAGTGCCCGCGACGCACAACGAGGTTGCGAATCAAGCCAGACTGTTCCTTTTCATCATAAGGTTTTAGATCATAACGACGGAGTAAGTCACGTAGGGCTACTACAACTTGATCGATCACCGGATCCTGAATAAAGAAGTCTTCGAGAGGCATGAGATCATGCGAATTCTTACGGAAAAAGCCAGTTTCCAAACCCCCATTCACTCGACGAACAGGCACCTGCGCCTTGTTTCTATACTTGACTGGATTTTCCATACCTAGTGTTTCAGCGACCTCTAAATCCCTAATGCCAGCAATTTTGTAGAGACTATCCTTGACTTGCTTGGTTTTGAACTTGAGCTGCTCTGGATAGGCAAGATGCCCCAAGTCAGCGATACCTGAACGTAGATAAGCTAGGTCAAGGTCTTGATTACGATGAGGTGACTGAGCGAGGTATTCTTCAACTTTCCCAAAGCCAATCTTTTTAGTGACTTTAAGGACACGCATGCGAATTTTCTCAGTTGGTAGAGCATTTTCTACAAAGAAAACCAAACCATCTACCTTGGCGACACCAGCCCCTTCATGGGTCAAATCAACAATTTCAACTTCTACAATATCATTTTTCTTTAACATATTTTTCACTTTCTATCGGCCGACAAAAAAGACGGCAACATTTCTGTTACCATCTATTATATCATGAAATGACTTAAGCACCAAAACTCTTGAAGAAGTTGACAATGGCTTGCCAAAGAGAACTAAAGAAGTTGCCCCCGTCTTCTAGCGCTTTATTGGCATCAAAGTTAAGGTTGATATTTTTAAAGCTATCTCCAGCTTGAGATACAATGCTTTCCTTGAGGTCATTTAGAGTTTTAGTGAAATCAGCATTGTTCAAAATGTCACTCTTTGAGAGGTTGAAGGCAAAATTGATGATGATATTGACCTGGTTTCCTGTTATAACCTGATCAAGTTTGTAGTTTTTTAGGGTATCTTCAACGATTTTGCGAACATCCTCTTCTGTCAGACTTCCTTTGGCTTCTTTCGCCTTTGCGATTCCTGCCTTGATATCTGTCATAGCCGCATTGAGCTTATTGGCATCGTAACCTGACTTGTCCTTGTTTTCAGCATTGATATCGGACAAGGCTTTTAGTTCTTCTTGAGCCAAGCCCTTATTAGCTTGCGGTACTTTAGCACCATTAGCCTCTAACGAGTAGTAAATCCCTGCTAGGGCGCTCTCACCTGTAACTGGAATAGGAGCTGCAACTGTGATTTTGGCATGCTCAACTCCCAGGGTCACTGCTGCATTACGGTACATATCCTGCGTCACCTTGGTGATATTTTCAGGCGTTTCAATCTTGACCTCTAGAGGCGACTTATCCCCCAGCTTTTGAATCTTAGCTGACGAATAGAGTTGTAAACTAGCATCATTAGCCACATTCATAATTTTCGAATAGATATCAGGCGTCATAGTTTTGATATCTTTGGTGTCTTTCGATGCGTCATAGCCAAGTTTGCTAAGAGTTTGATTTTTCTGGTCTTCGGATAGAGAAGAACCTAGGACATATTCAGGTTGTACATAGGTTTCATCGATTACTTTTTGAACATCGGTTGCTGCGTGGACACTCGTCATAGCTGTTGCTGCCCACAATACTGCAGCGCTTGTTAGAAAGAATTTCTTTCTCATGGGATATTCCCTCCTTTACCTTTCTAGGGTAATAAAACAATCTTAAAGAAAGCTTATAGTGAAAAACACCTGGAAAAACCAGATGCTTAAAAGAAATTAAAGAATTTCATGATATAGAGATTAAAGCGAACCTGTCTTGAGTAGTAATAGTTTCCACCATTTTCATAGAGTTCTGCACCATGAAAGATAGAAATTGGGTTGATGTAGGTGTAGGTCTTCCCAGTGGTATTTCCAAGGATAGGAGCGACCGTTTCTCGGGAATAACGCTTGGCTAATGCTAGTGTATTTTCCTTGCCATTCTGAGCGATAAAATCTATATAGGCAGGTCCAAAATTATAGGCTTGGACGGCTGTCCAGACATCCACTCCTTTGTTTTGTGCAAGATAAAGGTTATCTGTTAGAGTCTGAATCCCTTGTCGAATACTCGAGGCATTGTCATTGATGGTATTGGTTGTACCACTAGCAGACTCACTAGACTGCATGACATCCCGCTCTTTTCCTTTCGTTTCTGTATAAATCATAGCGAGTACCAACTCTTCATTGGCTGGAGTATCTCTTTCGCTGAGGATTTCTCGAACCATAGGTTGGTAGGTCATGACTTGCTTTACATCCTGACGAATATGATAGGCTTTATATCCAGCAAAAAGGAGGACTGCTAGCACTAGCATTCTTCTTATAAATTTAAACATTATTTACTTTGAATATCCTCGATATTTTTAATTAAGATAGAATAGGTTCCATTGTCATTTTGGATAAACTCAACAGACTCCGCGTCTTGGTATACATTATTTGGAACGATGAGTTCGATTCCGTTTGACAAGGAAAGTTTTTGGTTTTCAAATTTCTTGAGCTGACGACTGGCATCAATTTCATCGAACTGAACTGGTTCTGGTACAGATTCCTTGACTTGGTCGATAAAACTTAGACGAGCTGTCAGGTTGTTATCAAAAAGATCATTCGCCAATTTCTCAGGCGACAATTCATTGCTTTCTTCTAAATTATTGAAAATCGCTGATTTGACCTTGGATTGGAATTGAAAGTCATCTGTGTTAAAGGACTCTGCAATTCTCTGGGCTGTTTTTTCCAATTCCTTGATGGATTTCTTGGGAGAAATCTTAGGAGCGACAGCGAGAAGATTTTCTGAAAAATAGTTCAAAAAAGTCCCATTATACTTGATTCTTTTCTCGATCAGGTGGTACTTGCGACTTTGAAGATTAACGACCAAGGCCTCATCAGCTCCCGTTCCAAAACCAGGCAGATTATTCTGAGTTAGCTTGATTGGATTATCAACTTCTCCACCAAGGTGGGTCAAGGTTTCCCGCAAGGCAATTCGTAAGAAAGCGAAATGCTCTACACCTTCTTTAGAAAACTGGACAAAAACCAAGTCATTGGTCCTGAGATTTTCGGAAATGCTAAATTCCTCTTTCCAGAGATTAGCCAGTGTTACTGAAGTCTCCAACAAATCGTCTGTGATATGATTGAAGAAGGGATTTTCTTCCTCGAAAATCCCCGTCTTAGCTTCATCTGAATACACACGTTCGATTTTTTTGCGCAAGTATTCCTCGATTTTTGGAGTAATATTGAGAAACTTATCCGCTAGGAACAACTCCGTATCATCTGAGCTGAACTGATGGATAATAGCTTTCTTAATATAAATGTCCATAAAAGTATTAGTCCTCGTATAATGGGAAGGCATCTGTCAATTCTTTGACCGCACTTCTCACTTCTTCTAAGACAGCCTCATTTTCTGCATTCTTAAGAGTTTTAATGATGAGTTCAGCAACTTTACGGCTTTCGTCTTCACCAAATCCACGTGCAGTAATGGCTGCAGAACCAATACGAATCCCACTTGTCTTGAATGGTGACAAGGTTTCGTATG
Organism: uncultured Streptococcus sp.; assembly: GCA_963534275.1. Taxonomy (GTDB): domain Bacteria; phylum Bacillota; class Bacilli; order Lactobacillales; family Streptococcaceae; genus Streptococcus. The sequence continues at coordinate 4,720 of CAUSRF010000018.1, read as the reverse complement.
GGATTGAGTTTTTATTTAGGGTAATATTAACCTCATCTAACAAGTTTTGAGCAACTTTTCCGTTATCTACAACCTTAGTGACATCCACTAAGAAGAGATGGTTTTCAGTCCCCCCAGAAATGATACGGAAATCAGGGTCTTGCAAGAAGACAGCTGCCATAGACTTGCTGTTCTTGATAACATTTGCAGCATATTCTTTGAAGGCAGGATCTAAGACTTCTTTGAAGGAAACAGCCTTAGCAGCGACAACATGCTCTAAAGGACCACCCTGAATACCAGGGAAAATGGCTGAATTAATTTTCTTAGCTAGGTCCTCGTCATTAGTCAAAATCAGACCACCACGTGGTCCACGAAGGGTTTTGTGGGTCGTTGTTGTTGTGATATGAGCGTATGGAACTGGACTTGGATGTAGACCAGCAGCAACCAAACCAGCGATATGAGCCATGTCCACCATGAGCTTAGCCCCAACAGCGTCTGCGATTTCACGGAATTTTGAAAAGTCGATAATTTGAGAATAGGCTGAAGCACCTGCTACGATCAGTTTTGGTTTTACTTCTTGGGCTTGTTTCAAGATAGCATCAAAGTCCAAGAGTTCTGTTTCAGGATCCACACTATAAGAAACAAAGTTGTAGGTTTGACCAGAGAAGCTGACAGGAGCTCCGTGGGTCAAGTGTCCACCTGCAGCCAAATCCATTCCCATAACCGTATCACCTGGTTCAATCAAGGCCATGTAAGCAGCACAGTTGGCTTGGCTTCCTGAGTGAGGTTGGACATTAGCGAATTTAGCACCGAAAATTTCTTTCGCGCGTTCAATAGCAAGAGTCTCTACCACGTCTACCACATCTGTTCCACCATAGTAACGACGTCCTGGGTAACCCTCGGCATATTTGTTGGTCAAGATAGACCCTTGAGCCGCCATAACAGCCTTGGAAACCACGTTTTCCGAAGCAATCAACTCAATGTTGTTTTGTTGGCGTTCTTCTTCTTTGGCAATAGCATTCCAGAGATCAGCATCATATGCTTTAAAATCATCTTTGTCAAAAATCATAGGTCTTCTCCTTTATAGTGTGACTAGTCCTTTAGTTTGGTTCTCCAATAAGAAAATAAACTAAAAGATGCGAATAAACCGTTTTTGCACTTTATCACAAGTATAACCAACTTTTTCATAAAATGCATGAGCACCCAGACGATGATCGGCAGAGTTTAAGCGGATAAACCCATAACCACGTCTTTTTGCTTCTTGATCCAACCCTTGCAGTAAGCTTTTACCGATACCTTGCCCCTGTGCTTGAGGTGAAACTGCTAAGGCTAAGATATTGAATCCTGCTTTGGAATAAAGAGATTCATAAACCTCAGCGTGGACATATCCCAGTAAGACATGGCTGGCCGCGTCCTCATAGCCAAGTAGGAAATGATGAGAATCTTGAGATAGTCTAGCTAATTGACTAGCCGTGTCCTCTTGGCTAAAAGTATACCCCAAAGCCTCTTTGTTAATCTCACATATAGCCTTCACATCTGTTTCTTGCAAAACTCTTAGCATCTCATTCCTCCTCAAAAGAAATCTCTGGAACCTGAGCGAGAATATCTTCTCGCTTAATCGCCCCTTGGCGCAAGATTTTCACCTTGCCTCCAGACAAATCCAAAATAGTTGAATCCTGTCCAGTTAGAAAAGCATCATCCTCCAGACCCAAAACCTCTTGGTCAAAATCCTCTAGGATTTGATCAAAGGTCACTCCACTTGCCTGACCTGAGATATTGGCAGACGGTCCAATCAAGGGACCTGTCTCTCGAATCAAATCAAGGGTAATGGGGTGACTGGGTATCCGAAATCCAACAGTTGTAAGACCAGAATTGACCCAATAGGGAACTTGGTCATTGGCTTCGAGAATAATAGTCAAGGGACCCGGTAAAAAGGTCTCTACAAGCTTTTGTAGATAAGTTGGCTGATTCTTTGAGAAGTGCAAGATGTCCTCTAGAGAAGCAACATTGAGGTTAAGTGCCTTGTCTCTGGGACGACGTTTGAGTTGGTAAACATAGTCGACAGCTTTTTCATCTAAGGCCTTAGCAAAAAGACCGTAAACCGTCTCTGTAGGCAAAACAACAGCTCCGCCCTTTTCCAACTCTTGTCTAATCCTGTCCATCATCAACTACAACCATCCTATCTTGACCAAATTGGTCCTTGAGTGTTCGTACCCGTTTTTGGGGAAGATGCTTCCTAAAAAGCTCAGGAACACTTTGACCTTGCTTGTATCCAATTTCAAGGTAAATCTTACCACCATCTGTGAGATAGTCTTTTGCATCTTCCGCAATTCTGCGGTAAATAGCTAGGCCATCCTCATCTGCAAAGAGGGCTAGATGAGGTTCCGAATGCAAAACATTCAAACCGACTTCTGACTCATCTTCACGAGAGATATAGGGTGGATTGGATACAATTATATCATATTTTTCAGAAATTTCTGCAAAACAATCAGATTTTTTAAAAAATATATTAAGATTTTGATTTTTAGCATTCTCTAATGCAAGATCAAGTGCCTCTTGAGAAATATCTACTGCTGTCACTAACCAATTTGGTCTGTTTTTTGCTAGTGCAAGGGCTATGGCACCACTTCCCGTACCGATGTCCAAGATCTTGAGATTTTCCTTAGGATTTTCAGCTAGGATAAGTTGCACCAACTCCTCTGTTTCAAGTCGGGGAATCAAAACCCGCTCATCTACTTTTAACTGCACTCCAAAAAATTCAGCATGACCGATAATATACTGGGCCGCTGTATGGACTGCTAACTGCTGGTAAATTTCTTCTATAAATAATTCTTCCTCTTTGGTTACTTCTTGCTGGAGGGCAAAGACGAAATCTGTAAAAGATAGATTTTTTAGGCTACGATAGACAAAAGAGAGGCTTTCTGCTTCCTCTCCTTGTCTTATCAACTCTTCTTCAAAATCTGAAAATAATTGAGCTAATTTCATTATTTGTTTAATTCTTCTAATTTTTGTGTTTGGTCATAGAGCACCAAGGCATCTACAACTTCATCCAATTTACCAGATAAGATAGTATCTAGTTTTTGGAGAGTCAATCCGATACGGTGGTCTGTGACACGGTTTTGTGGGAAGTTATAAGTACGGATACGTTCTGAACGGTCGCCTGTACCGATAGTTGACTTACGCTCAGCGTCTTGTTCATCCTGGGCGATCTGAGCAAAGTGGTCAGCCACACGCGCACGGATGATTTTCATGGCCTTCTCACGGTTTTTCTGCTGGGTACGTTCTTCCTGCATCTCAACCTTGATATTGGTTGGCAAGTGAACGATACGAACGGCAGTCGCAACCTTGTTGACGTTCTGTCCACCAGCACCAGAAGCGTGATAGATATCAACACGAAGGTCTTTTGGATCAATATCGTACTCTACTTCTTCTACCTCAGGCATGACAAGAACAGTAGCTGTCGATGTATGTACACGGCCTTGGCTCTCTGTCACAGGAACACGTTGTAAACGGTGGGCACCTGACTCGTACTTGAGTTTAGAGTAAACAGACTGACCAGAAACCATAGCAACCACTTCTTTGAAACCACCGACACCGTTCATAGAAGCTTCCATGACTTCAAAGCGCCAGCCTTGGGCTTCAGCATACTTTTGGTACATAGTTAGAAGGTCGCCAGCAAAAAGTGCTGCTTCGTCTCCACCAGCTGCTCCACGGATTTCAAGGATGATGTTCTTGTCATCGTTTGGATCCTTTGGAAGGAGCAAAATTTTCAGTTTTTCTTCGTATTCCTCTTTTTCAGCCTTGGCATCTTTCAGCTCTTGCTTGGCCATTTCTTCCAAGTCCGCATCTCCTCCAGACTCTTTAATCATCTCTTCGGCATCGACGATATTTTGAAGGACTTGTTTGTACTCACGGTAGGCTGTTACCGTATCACGAGTAGAAGCCTCTTCTTTTGAAAGCTCCATGAAACGCTTAGTGTCAGACACCACATCTGGGTCACTAAGCAACTCTCCTAACTCTTCATAACGGTCTTCTACAGCTTGTAGTTGATCATAGATGTTCATTTTTTTCATTCTCCTTATTGATTTCAGGCGCAAAATAATGTTTACGGCAAACTGAGATATAGGTTTCATTGCCACCGATCTGAATTTGTTCTCCATCATAGACTGGCACGCCATCTTGAGTTCGCAACACCATGGTCGCCTTTTTCTTACAATACTGACAAATGGTCTTGATTTCGTCAATCTTATCTGCTAAAAGCAAGAGATATTTGGAACCTTCGAACAATTCATTGCGAAAGTCATTTTTCAAACCAAAAGCCATGACAGGGATGTCTAACTCATCAACAACACGAGCTAGGTCGTAAACATGGTGACGTTTGAGAAACTGGGACTCATCGACCAGCACACAGTATGGTTTCTCAGGTAAGTTTCGGATATAGCCGAAGATATCCGTCGTTTCCTCAATTGCAATGGCTGGGCGTTTCATACCAATCCGACTGGATACATAGCCAACACCGTCACGCGTATCCAGAGCCGAAGTCATAATCACAACTCCCTTTCCTTGCTCCTCGTAGTTATAGGCCACCTTGAGAATCTCAATCGTCTTACCAGAGTTCATGGTCCCATAACGATAATACAACTGTGCCATGCTATTATTTCACGTCCATTTCTAAATTTTTGCTATATTCTAGTATATCATAATTTTCTGAAGCTTTAAACGGCAAAATGTGGTAAAATAG
>CAUSRF010000017.1:0-24289 GCA_963534275.1 uncultured Streptococcus sp. | reverse complement strand
ATGCTGCCACAAGAGGAGCATTTGAGATTGATTTTTACTCGCACTAGATTTCCTTTACTTTTAATAATGATCTAAATTGCACCACGTTAAATAGACAACTGAAAGCCACACAGGCTGCTGTCGCATAAAAGACAGCATGGTAGCCCAAATAGCCTGCAACTGCGGATCCCGCCATGGGGCCAACAACACCTCCAAGGTAGAAAAAGACTTGGTTAAAGGCAAAAATCCTTGAAATACCTGATTTCGGAGTCATTTTGCTGAGAAGGGCATTGACCCCTGGTATGAGAGCGCCCGTTCCCAAACCAAAGAGAAAACGATACAAGCCAAGTTGAAGTGGGCTAGTCGCATGGGCACAAAGAAGGTAAATGATGACAGAATAAATCTGCGCTACAACTAACAATCTATGATTCCCCACCTTATCGCCAAGTTTTCCTAAAACTCCAGCACTCATCATGCTAGAAAATCCCATGCTGGATACGATCAATCCAGATACAAAGAGGAGATTCTCGGTCTGCCCTAAGTCCCGCACATAGAGAGCCAAAATGGGACCAATCGATTGAGCTGAAAATTGTATGACAAAGCTAGTCAAAAATAGGTTTACTAAAAGCCTAGGATACTTGAAAGAGGAAAATAATTCTTTCGTCGGGATAGCCTTCTCCTTAGCTAGTGGCTGAAAATCTTCCTTGATGAAGAAAATGGTTAAGATCGCAGCCAAAAACAAGAAGCCACCTACCAATAAAAAAACATTGCGGATACCAAAAATTTCAGCAATCAAGCCCCCCACAAAGGGGCCCGTTAGGGTTCCAGCTACTACTCCAGTTGATAAAGTTCCCAAAGCATAGCCCGACTTATCTTTAGGTACCTGACTAGCAATCAAGGCCGTCGCATTGGGAACAAAACCAGTAAATACACCATTTAATAATCTAAGAAAGATTAACCAATAGATATTCGGAACAAAGGCCAAACCTCCCATAGTAATGGTCATGGCAAGGCCAGCTCGAACCATCATGGGTTTTCGACCGTACTTGTCAGCAAGAATACCCCAGATAGGGGAAATCAAAGCTGCTGAAACAGCCGAAACTGAGATGGCTAAACCAGCATAAAAAGCAACTTGATCCCTTTCAATTCCCAACTGCTCTACAAAGATAGGCATGAAAGGAACGACTAAGGATATACTGGTTCCCGTTAGAAAACTACCAAACCAGGCGACACGAAGATTATCTTTCCAACTAATCTCTTGCACAACTATCGCCTCCTTCAAGTAACTTCACTACTTGACTCACAAGCTGATCACGACTGCCATTATTATCTAGTATATAACTCGCTAGTTTTTTCTTTTCTTCTAAAGACCACTGGATTGCCAGACGCGACTCGGCGACTTCCTTAGAAAGCTGATTCCGTTTCATGAAACGTTCCACCTGAACATCTCGATCCACATAGATCAACCAAATTTCATCAAACCAGTTGGCATAGTCTTGCTCAAAAAGTAGGGGAATATCCATGAAAAAGATAGCTTCTGTCTGAGCTAACTGATCTCGCAATGCTGCCAGTTCCTCACGAATAATCTCTCCTTGTGTTTGCTTAGACCATTCCCGCTCTTCAGTTTTTGAAAAGATGAGACTAGCTAGGAGAGGGCGATTGAGTTCTCCATTTTCTAAGAGAATTTCCTGTCCAAAGTGCTGAACTAAGACCTGATACAGACGGCCTCCAGGTTTCTGTAGCTGGTGAACAACTGCGTCGGCATCCACCACTTGATAGCCTTGCTGTCTCAGAAAATTTGTCACAGTTGATTTACCCGAAGCAATTCCTCCTGTGATTCCAATGATTTTTCCCATCAGTCCCTCCTTTGACACTGGGGACAAAAATGAGTTCCCCTTCCGCCAAGCTGGAATTTCTCAATGATGGTGCCACAGCGTGAACATGATTGACCAGTCTTATCATAGACCTGATGAAAATCCTGCATGGTTCCGTCTTCACCAAAAGCATTTGTATAGGTCCGAATAGTTGAGCCCCCTTTTTCAATAGCCTGTCCCAAAACAGCAATGGTCTGGTTATGTATAGCTGACGCTTCTTCTAACGTCAAAGCCTGGGAAGGTCTAGCTGGATGGACCTGAGCACGCCAGAGGACCTCATCCACATAGATATTGCCAAGTCCAGCTACCAAGGTCTGGTCTAGGAGATGGGATTTGATAGGCTTTTTAGATTTGGCTAGAGCATCTTGAAAGGCCTGCAAATCAAAGTCCTTCTCTCTTGGTTCAGGCCCTAATTTTTTAGAAACAAAGTAAGCTTCCAATAGGTCGGGTGCCAGCAGTTCCATAGTACCAAACTTGCGTACATCCTCATAAACAAGCGTGCCTCCATCTTCAAACCGAATGAAAACATGAGCATGCTTGCGTTCAGGTACCTGGTCTGGATAGTAAAAATACTTACCTTCCATTCGCAGATGGGAAATCAAGACCTTGTCCGTCAGGTAAAAAAGTAGATATTTTCCACGACGTCCCATTGACTCAACAATCTGACCAGGCACTTCCTTTTGAAACTCGTCCAAATCTGTCTTAACCATCTTAGAATAAGCAATCTCTATATTAGAAATCTTCTTTCCCGAAATCAATTTTTCTAAGCCACGACGAACCGTTTCAACCTCAGGTAATTCAGGCATAAGTCCTCCTTCTGTAAAAACAAGAAGCAGGCATGAGCCCACCTCTACTTAGTATTCTTTTTCATTATAGCCAAAGTCAGCCAAATCTAGCTTTTTATCGCGCCAGTTTTTCTTGACCTTGACCCAGGTTTCTAGGAAGACCTTGTCTCCTAGCATGAGTTCGATATCACGACGGGCCTTAGTCCCAATTTTCTTAAGCATAGCGCCACCTTTTCCGATGATGATACCCTTTTGGCTATCGCGCTCGACCATGATGGTAGCTCGGATATGAACCTTGTCTGTCTCTTCGTCACGTTTCATAGAGTCAACCACTACTGCGACTGAGTGAGGAATCTCTTCACGAGTTAGGTGCAAAACTTTCTCACGAATCATCTCTGAGACCAAGAAACGCTCTGGGTGATCTGTGATTTGATCAGCTGGGAAATACTGGAAACCTTCCTCCAGATTTTCACTAAGAATGTCGATTAGACGAGAAACATTATTTCCCTGAAGGGCTGAGATAGGCACAATCTCCTTAAAGTCCATCTGGTTACGGAAGTCATCAATCTGAGTCAGAAGTTGGTCTGGATGGACCTTGTCAATCTTATTGACCACCAGAATCACTGGAACCTTGGCAGCTTTCAGGCGCTCGATGATCATGTCATCCCCCTTGCCACGTGGCTCATCAGCTGGCACCATGAAAAGAACAGTATCCACTTCACGAAGGGTGCTATAGGCAGATTCCACCATGAAATCTCCAAGGGCTGTCTTAGGCTTGTGAATCCCTGGTGTGTCGATAAAGACAATCTGCTCCTTATCCGTGGTGTAAATCCCCATGATTTTATTGCGCGTTGTTTGCGCCTTGTCACTCATGATAGCAATCTTTTGCCCCATGACGTGATTTAAAAAGGTTGACTTCCCGACATTGGGACGTCCTAAAATGGCTACAAAGCCTGATTTAAATGTCATAATTTCCTCTTATTGTTTAAAATAGTAAATCCCAAATGCGTGGGAGAAATATAAGCGCACCTGTCAAAGCGGCAAGAAGGGAGACCACAAGCACAGCACCAGCTGCCATGTCCTTGGCTTTTTTTGCCAACATAGAAAAGTGATAGTGACTGGCTAGATCCACCACATTTTCGATAGCAGAGTTAATAATTTCAAATGCTACTACTAAGAAAATGCTCATTAGGAGAAAGAGCCATTCGATTCGTGACACCTGAAAAACAAAACCTGCAAGGACGACTACTAGTGCCGTCACTGCATGTTTGCGCATATTGCGTTCTTCCTTGATAGCAGTTAAAATCCCTATGATGGCAAATTCTAAACTGGATACTAGGTCACGATTTTTCCATTTTCGTTTATTGTCTTGTGAGTCCATAGGCTGTCAAAATTTCTTCTTGTAAACCGAACATCTCCGCTTCTTCTTCCGGAGTGTAGTGATCGTAGCCGTTGATATGTAAAAAGCCGTGTACTGCCAAGAAGCCCATCTCACGCTCAAAGCTGTGGCCATACTCCTCAGCCTGCTCATGCGCTTTATCGATAGAGATGAAAAGTTCTCCAATATAGGCATCAAACTCAGACATCATTTCTGCTAATTCAGGATTTTCGAGCAGATCTTCCTCATCAAAGGCAATCTCTATCTCTGGTTTATATTCAAGACTGATGACATCTGTTGGACGATCCGTATCACGGTACTCGAGGTTGAGTTCGTGGCTACGCTCGTTGGTCACAAAAGTAACTGCCATCTCCTTGTCTTCTTTTCCTATTTTTTGGGCAGCAAATTCCAAAATCTCTTGGGTTTGTTGCAAGATTTCTTGTGAAACTTGACCAGTTTCATCTACCATTTCAATATACATGTACTTCTCGATTCTCTTTACTTGGCTTTATTATACCATATTTCCATGATTTTATTCTACCTTTTTGATATAATACTATGGAATACAATCACAAGGAGAGAACGATGTCATTTGACGGATTTTTTTTACACCACATGGTTAAGGAATTGCGAAGAGAGTTAGTCAATGGTCGCATCCAGAAAATCAATCAACCTTTTGAACAAGAGTTGGTCTTGCAAATCCGCAGCAATCGCCAAAGCCATCGTCTGCTCCTTTCTGCTCATCCAGTTTTCGGACGCATTCAGCTAACCCAAACGACCTTTGAAAATCCAGCCCAACCTTCCACCTTTATAATGGTTTTGAGAAAATATTTGCAGGGTGCCCTGATTGAGTCGATAGAGCAAGTGGAAAATGACCGTATTGTGGAAATCACGGTTTCCAATAAAAACGAGATTGGGGATCATATCCAGGCTACACTGATTATCGAGATTATGGGCAAACACAGTAATATTCTTCTCGTGGATAAAAGTAGCCATAAAATTCTCGAAGTCATCAAACACGTTGGTTTTTCACAAAACAGCTACCGCACCTTGCTGCCAGGCTCAAGCTATATCGCTCCGCCAAGTACGGGATCCCTCAATCCTTTTACTATCAAGGATGAAAAACTCTTTGAAATCTTGCAAACCCAAGAACTAACTGCAAAAAATCTTCAAAGCCTTTTTCAAGGTCTAGGAAGAGATACCGCAAACGAACTGGAAAGGCTCTTGGTTCGTGATAAACTATCTACTTTCCGTAACTTTTTCAATCAAGAAACCAAGCCATCCTTGACTGAGACTTCCTTCAGTCCAGTCCCTTTTGCCAATCGTGTAGGAGAGCCTTTTGCCAGCCTTTCTGATCTTCTGGATACCTACTACAAAGACAAGGCAGAGCGCGATCGCGTCAAACAGCAAGCCAGTGAGCTCATTCGCCGCGTTGAAAATGAACTCCAGAAAAATCGCCACAAACTCAAAAAACAAGAAAAAGAATTATTGGCGACAGACAATGCTGAGGAGTTTCGCCAAAAAGGAGAATTGCTGACAACCTTCCTCCACCAAGTGCCTAATGACCAAGACCAGGTTACCTTGGACAACTACTACACCAATCAGCCTATCACCATTGCTCTTGATAAGGCTCTAACACCCAGTCAGAATGCCCAGCGCTACTTTAAACGCTACCAGAAGCTCAAAGAAGCTGTCAAATACCTGACTGAGCTGATCGAAGAAACCAAGTCTACCATTCTCTATCTGGAAAGTGTGGAAACTGTTCTCAGTCAAGCTGGGCTGGAGGAAATCGCTGAAATCCGTGAAGAATTGATTCAAACCGGCTTTATCCGTAGAAGGCAGCGAGAAAAAATCCAGAGACGTAAAAAACCAGAACAGTATCTGGCGAGCGATGGCAAAACCATCATCTATGTTGGTCGAAACAATCTACAAAATGAGGAATTGACCTTTAAAATGGCCCGCAAGGATGAACTTTGGTTCCACGCCAAGGACATCCCTGGCAGCCATGTTGTTATCTCAGGAAATCTGAATCCTTCTGATGAAGTGAAGACAGACGCAGCCGAGCTCGCAGCCTACTTCTCCAAAGGGCGCTTATCAAATCTCGTGCAGGTAGATATGATTGAAGTCAAGAAACTCAACAAACCAACAGGTGGAAAACCCGGTTTTGTTACTTATACTGGACAAAAGACCCTCCGTGTCACACCAGACCCAGAAAAAATCGCATCTATGAAAAAATCCTGATTTCACTTGAAATCAGGATTTTCTATTACAAATTTACTCTGCAATCAAGGTTTCTAAGCCAACCTTCATCATATCGGTGAAGGTATTTTGGCGTTCTTCTGCAGTGGTGTCTTCGTCTGGGTTGACCAAACTATCAGAAATGGTCATAATAGCAAGTGCATCAACGTGGTGTTGGGCAGCAAGATAGTAAAGGGCTGCTGCTTCCATTTCTACAGCCTTGACTCCCCATTTACCAAGCTCGATGTTCTTTTCAAAGTAATTTGAGTAAAAGACATCTGATGACAAAACATTCCCAACGTGAGTTTTCATACCAAGTTCTTTGGCGATATGGTAGGCCTTGTCTAGCAAATCAAAGCTAGCAATTTGTGGAAAATCATACTGAGGCCAATCATTGCGGATAATGTTTGAGTTGGTAGCAGCCGCCTGAGCCAAAACCAATTCACGAACGTGGACATCCTCATTCAAGGAACCTGCAGTTCCTACACGGATCAATTTCTTAACACCGTAGTCAACAATCAACTCACGCGCATAGATGGAAATAGACGGCATTCCCATCCCAGTTCCCATGACTGATACACGGTGACCTTTGTAAGTACCAGTGTAGCCAAACATGTTACGCACTTCGTTAAAACAAACAGCATCTTCAAGGAAATTCTCCGCAATAAACTTAGCACGAAGAGGATCCCCAGGAAGAAGAATTTTGTCAGCAATTTCACCCTGCTGAGCAGCAATATGGATAGACATAATTTATAATACAAAGAGCGACAAGAAAACGACTGAAAATTAGGAATCTAACTGAGAAATCCTGATTTCTCAGTTAGATTATCTATTTTCCGAGTTTTCCGCTCGTGTTCAAATTAGAACACCTCACTCTACCTTTCTTTATTGTATATTTAGGATAGCGACAGAGAACAAAGGAAAAATAGGAAACTGACGAAGCATCGCAGATGTTAGACAGTTTATCTTTTTTACACAGTTCTCCGCCCGTATTCAGTTCAGCGAATACAAGGAGCCCATCCTTTCTTTTATTGTTATGAAAAGTTTTCCGCTCGTGTTCAAAACAGAACACATGCTCAACCTTTCTTTTTTTTTATTTTTATATTTCATAGCTAGGAAAAATCGTATTCAATCATGACTCCGATAAGCCTACTACATTTTTATTAAAAACAGTTATTAATAAACTGACAATAGTTTTTAATCTTTTAAGATAAATCCTTGATTAGAAGAAACGGCATTTCCTACCTAATTACTTTATTCTTTGACATCTTACACAGTATGCTAGCCCAAGGAAAACGGTCTAACACCTTTGCAAAACCATAAGCTAGGAAAGCAGTTACTAAGAGATACGGAAGAGAATCTATACCTAGCCCAGTGAAACCAATAACTAATCCGGTTGCAGAAATAGGCGCCCTCAAGGTCACAGATAAAAAGCAAACAGATCCCAAAAGTAAAACGGTTGGCTGACTGTCCGAACCTAGAATCATGCCCAAGAGAGCAGCTCCAGCCATCCCCAAGGCAAAAGATGGCGTAAGAGTACCACCATAGGCACCTGCCCAAAGGGTGAGTAAAACGACCAAGGCTTTAAAAACAAATAAGAGAACTACCGTCTTAGCATTACTCCCGTTTAAAATCTCCTGAGCCATCATACGCCCATTTCCAAGTAGATGAGGCAAATAGCTAGCCAATCCAACAAGGAAAAGAAATACTACAGGCAGAGTATAGAGTATCCTTTTGTCCTTTATCCTATTTGAAGAAGCTTGTTTGTTTAAGCGAGCAAAAAGCCAAGCGAATGGAGTCAAGAAAAGAACTAATAGGGGAACTAGCCACATATCATCTAGTGACCAAGTCAGAGCTGAAATCTGGTAGAGAGCATGATCTGAAACAACAAAGCCTGCTATATAGGTTGACACATATGTAGCAAGACCGACTAAGAAAAAACGTTTGACAGATAAAGCAATCCCCAAGGTTTCAAAAACGAAAAACACACTCGTTAACGGAACCTGATAGACAGCCGCTAAACCCGCACCAGCTCCACAGGCAATGAGAAAAACTTGGTCCTTCACGGAGAGAGAAAAAATGTTGGCAATAGGTCTTGCAAATAAAGCTCCAATCTCCCGTGGCGCAGCTGACTTACCGATAGGTGCCCCTCCTCCAACCGCAATAATCTGCCAAATTGAATGAACTAGTTGTTTTAAAAAATGAAGCTTGTATTGTGATGTTTCATCCTTCATCTGCACTTTGATGGAAAAAATCTTTGCTTTTCTTTGCAAGAAATACCAGACCAAGGCAGAACTGATACCCACGATGATTAAACTGAAGCCTATCCGTGATGAGGCAACCCCATCTGTCAAGAATCCAGTATTTTGCTCTGACTGACCGAAAGCAATCTCTTCAACCAGCTCTAAAAGATAATGGAGCAAAATTCCGAATATACCAGAAACTAGTCCTATCATGATGACCGCTAGGACTAATTTGAGGTTATATGGAATCTTTTGAAGACTACTCCTCAACTCTTGTAACATGATTATAGTTCAGCAAGAATAGCTTTCAGCAAGCCCTTAAAGTCGCCTTTGACACGTTCAGTCACTTCTACAACTTCCTCGTGATTGAGTTCTTCTTGGAATCCAGCAGCATGGTTAGTGATACATGAAATACCTAGAACTTTCAAACCTGAGTGGGCTGCCACGATAACTTCAGGAACCGTAGACATACCAACAGCATCTGCTCCCAGTGTCTTATAGGCACGAATCTCTGCTGGGGTTTCATAAGTCGGACCTGTTACACCGATATAGACACCTTCATCAAGCTTGATACCGAGTTTTTTAGCCACTTCATGGGCAGTTGCACGATATTCTGGAGTGTAGGCTTTAGACATATCTGGGAAACGTGGACCAAAGTCATCTAAATTTTCACCAATCAACGGATTTTGACCCGTAAAGTTGATATGGTCTAAGATAGCCATCAAGGTACCAGGACCGTATCCGATACCTCCTGCAGCGTTGGTAACAATGACACCCTCACAGCCGAGAACTTTCATGACACGTACAGGGAAAGTTACCACTTCAAGAGGGTTTCCTTCGTAGAAATGGAAACGCCCTTGAAGAGCCAAGACCTTGCGACCAGAAAGTTCTCCATATACCAATTTACCAGCGTGACCAACTACGGTTGAACGACCCCAGTTTGGAATTTCTGCATAGTCTACAACTACTGGATTTTGGATTTCTTCTGCCAATTCTCCAAGTCCTGATCCAAGGATTAGACCGAACTCAGGCGCTTGGATTCCCTTGTCTTTCAGGAAAGCAGCTGTTTCATTGATTTTATCTAAAAATGTCATTGTGTGTCTCCTTTATAATTTTGTAGCATTTGACCGATTTTGTCAAAGGTTTTTGCATTGCGAATGGTGATTTGGCGGTAGAAAGGCATCTTGAGCAAGTACTTGTGATAGGCAGTTGCATAGTAGGATTTTTCAGAGAATTTCCCCCAGAAAATCCCAAGTCTTCCAAAATGAACCACTTCATCTTTCAGTTCCAAACTTTCAACTTTCTCAATGACTTGATCCACATCCAAGCCTTCTGTATAAAAGAGGACATCTTTTCGAGCCAGATCTTTGGTCCACCATTCAGGCAGATTTTCAAGTTCCGCTTCAAAGTCCTCAAGACTCAGTAAAGAAAAGCTCTGAATAAATGGATAATGGACTTCAAAGAAAGTCTCTAACTTTTCAACCAATTGGGCTTTGGGAGCTGTCGCAGTAAAGAAAATATTGCCACTGTTGATGTAGGTTTCAACCTTTCCCAGTCCCAACTCTGTCAGTTCTTGACGAAGTTGCGCCATAACAACCTTATTCTTCCCACCGACATTAATGCCCCTTACCAGCAAAGCATAGCGTTTCATCTTATACCAATTTATCTAAGAAACTTTCCCCAATCATGGCAGTTTCCACACCAAAGTTATCCGCAACTGTCGCTGAGATATCTGCGAAATGTCCAACTGGAATGACACCATTCCCCTTAAAGCTAGGGCTGTAAGCTAAAAGCGGAATGTATTCACGAGTGTGGTCAGTTCCAGCATAGGTTGGGTCATTTCCATGGTCCGCAGTAATCAAGAGAAGATCATTCTCTCTCATGGCTGCGATAATTTCAGGCAAGCGCTCATCAAACTCATGCAAGCAATCACGGTAACCATGAGCATTGCGGCGGTGACCGTAAAGGGCATCAAAGTCCACCAAGTTTGTGAAGGAGAATCCTTTTTCAAACTCAGCAAGTCCCATAGTCTTCAAAAGTGTATCAATTCCATGACTATTTGACTTGTTGTGGCCCATGTCATGATTGATACCAGCTCCGTTAAAGATATCGTTGATTTTACCAACAGCATAAGTATCGATACCTGCTTCATTGAGTTTATCGAGAACAGTTGGTGCAAATGGAGATACGGCCAAGTCACGACGGTTAGCTGTACGAGTGAAGTTTCCAGGCTCACCTACATAAGGACGGGCAATAATACGACCTAGAAGGGCTGGACGTTCAAGGGTAATCGAACGAGCGTATTCACAGATACGATACAATTCATCCAAAGGAATGATGTCTTCGTGGGCAGCGATTTGCAAGACAGGGTCAGCTGAAGTATAGATAATCAACTCCCCAGTTTCCATTTGACGTGGTCCAAAGTCATCGATAACAGCTGTTCCTGAGTACGGTTTATTGGCTTCACGAATGACCTTACGTCCTGAGAATTCTTCGATTTTCGTCAAGATTTCTTCCGGGAATCCATTCCAGAAAGTATCGAAAGGCTCCGTAATGTTGAGTCCCATGATTTCCCAGTGTCCAGTCATAGTATCCTTACCAAGAGATACTTCTTCTAGTTTCGTTGCATAACCTGTTGGATTGATTTCTGCTGGTACAGTCTTCAAAGGCGTTTCACGAGGAATATTTCCTAGACCGATTTTAGCCATGTTTGGCACATTCAAACCAACTGTTTTTGAAATGTGTCCCAGTGTGTCAGATGCTCCATCTGGAACCCCTGCATTGACAAAGTTATTGGCATCTGGTGCAGCACCAATTCCTACAGAATCCAGTACCACCAAGTGAATTCGATTAAATTTTGACATAATCTGTCTCCTTATTATTTTAGTTATCTTGCTTTTGTTGAAGTTAAAATCTGAACCCCGTCTCGTCCAGCAACGATGACCTTATCCACCATTTGGTTGAACAAGCCATGCTCTACGACACCAACGACATGGTCCAATTCTTGTCCGAAGGCAATTGGATCTTCAATGACATCCAAGGCTAGATCAATGATAAAGTTCTGCATATCGGTCACAAAACGTTGACCGTCTTTTTCACGGAAACTTGGTTTATAGCCAGCTCGCTCAAACCGACGAAAGACCTGTTCTGCGCCATACTGAACCACTTCTACTGGCAATTTAAAAGCACCTAGTTTCTCTACCAGTTTGCTTTCATCTACCACCCAAATATATTCTTTTGAGGGCGTTGCGACAACCTTCTCCATCAGAAGCGCACCACCTCCGCCTTTGATCCCGTTGAACTGACTATCTACTTCATCCGCTCCGTCGACTGTCAGATCGACAAAGTCTACTTGGTCAATAGACTTGAGCGGAATATTGAGTCCTTCTGCCTGTTTACTGGTCACACTAGAAGTCGTTACAGCTGTAATCTGCAATCCTTCTTCCTTAATCCGACGACCTATTTCTTCTACGAAATAATAGGCAGTTGATCCAGTACCGAGTCCAACTACCATGCCATCCTTGACAAACTCAGCAGCCTTGATACCTGCCATTTTCTTCAGATTTTCCACTCAAACACCTCCATTAAAGAGCTATTTTTATTATAACATGTATCCGTTTTTATTTCATGGATACACTGGAAAAACCCGAACATTTTTATTTCGGGTTTTTATGTCCTATTTAACCATATCTGGATCGTAATCATAGAATCCTGTATCAAGGAAACGATTTTTGGGATGGAGCTTGCGCACTTCTTCGTCTAGCAAGAAGGCTTGATCATGGCTGAATTTACCCTCTTGAATCAAACTGCGAGCTTGGATAAAGAGTTTAGCAATCTCAACAAAGTTCTGACCTGGAGTATAGAGTCCTTCTAGCTTCCAATGGGTGAAACCATGCTCAACCAACTCAGTCAATTTGGTCATTAAATCAAGGTCATTGTTGGCAAAGATATGGGTACCATGATTATCTTCAAAGATAGAATAATGGCTCTCTGGATCACTTGGTTCTGCCAAGAAAAGGTCACGCTTACGTGTCTTTTCATCATCGATATGCGTAAAGTTATAGTAGTTTTGTAAGAGCGGACGCTTAGAATGGTGAATGACACTGGCACCATAAACCAACACTTCAGCAGGAATTTCCAAAATCTCAGGCATCTTAAAGAGTTCAGCAGATGGAATTTCACGCGCCAAAACCGCCTCAGAAGCTCCTGCCTTTTGACCCCAGAAATTAATCTGACGACTACTAGTTACCATAGTTGAAGCATCGTAGATAGTCTTGAAGGAATAGCCATCACGGTTGACCACGTAAAAGACACCTGCATCTCCTACTGTAATATAGTCTGTCTTGATTTCTTCCAAGAAGTCTAGGAAGGGCTTGATACGGTCCATCATATCTTGGTGCATGAGGGCGTTAACCGCAACGATCAATTCCTTACTCGCATCATGAACGAGCTTAGCGATGGTGCGCAACTCTTCATAACTAAAGGTCGTTGGCAGACGAAGACCAAAATCTTTCTCACCGACATAGATACGATCTACGCCAGCTTCGAGTAGTTGTTCAACTTGTTCAATACTTTCAGCAGTTGCTGTAATGATAATCTTTTCCATAAGGAAAATTATACCACAATTCTTAAAAATCAGCTATGAATACTGGGAGTTTTCTAAAAAGTCAACGTCATTTTTAAAGTTTGCAATCAAAAAGTGAACAGTAACCAGCACCGTCCACTTTCTTTTTATACATGTGTTTTTTCTACTAGGTGACCATCATTCATAACATAAATACGGTCAACCTTATCAAGAAGGCGTGTATCATGTGTAATCATAACAACTCCTCTCCCTTGTTCGTGGGCAATGGCAGCCAACATCTCCGTTACTTGGTAAGCACGCTGAGTATCCAGACTGGCTGTCGGCTCATCTGCAAGCACGATGCTTGGATTGTTATAAAGCGCTCTAGCTATCGCGGCACGTTGACGTTCGCCACCTGATAAAGCCTTGGGATAATGATCTTTTACTTTTTCCAAATCCAACAACTCAAAGAGCTCTTTTCGGTCACTTTTACTATTTTTTCCCTTATCCAGTCTGTCAATCAAATCCAGCTGTTCCTTGACTGTTAGAAAAGGAATTAAGTTTGAAGCCTGAAGAATGAAACCAAACTCTCTAAAACGGAGGTCTGTTTTCTCCTTCTCCGTCAAACTGCCTGTTTCTTTCCCCTTGACTAGAATCTTTCCACTCGATGCTTCCTGAAGTTGTCCTAGAGTTGTTAGAAAGGTCGTTTTTCCAGAGCCAGAAGGCCCAACGATAGCAACAAACTCTCCCGCATTTAGCCGAAAATTCGTCTCATGCAGAGCTACGACTTTCATCTTTCCTTCCCCGTACGTTTTTGTCACTTGAGTCATTTCAATCAATGCTGTCATACTATTCTCCTTATCACTCTGCAATCGCAGTAATCGGGTCCACCTTTAGCAAGCGTGGAAGTGAAATGACACCACCTAGAAGGGCCATCAAGCAAATTACCAAACTTAGGACAGAGTAGGCTATCCAACTTGGGTAGAAAAAGAAGGTAGCTGGTAAGACTAAAATCACTCCTCCGATTGCCAGCAAGGCTAAAGCAATCCCCATACCAGCTAGGAGGAAGATTTGACAGAATAGAGACCATACAATGGTTTTGATCTGTATCCCTTGAGCTCGCATTATTCCATAAAGTCCTAGTTTTTGGATAGTAATGATATAAACAAAAATACCCACAATCAAGCCTGTGATGACAATCATAGCAAGAATCATCCCTGAAAATACATTCACCTGTGGTGTGTAACCAGGAATTTTCGAAATCATTTTTGGAATGGAAATCTGTTTCAGTCCATCACCAGCCACTTCTATATCATTTTTCAATACCAAGGCAGAGATGGAACGATTGGCTTTCAAGGTTCCTTGTAAGGTCCAATAAGTTGTCAGACTCGTAAAGACAACAGGCTCGGTGAAAAACTTATTTCCTTGAGTCAAGCCTACGATCTTGTAACTTGAATCGCTTCCATTGAGCTGAATGGCATCACCTAGCTTCATTCCATAGTTCTCAAAAGACTGATCCACAACAACTTCATTATCTCCTTCAGGATAACGTCCCTCCGTCAAACTTGGAGAGATAAATGCGTCCCACTCTTGAGCAAAAATGGAAACATTGACCTTTTCACTACCATCGACTAGATTTGTTACAGCAAACATATAGCCCAATGGAGCAGCCTCTTCAGAACTCTTATCCTTGTAGTCCTTTTCAGGAATAAAAGATGCCGTCAAATTATCATTTGCGTAGTCGGATAAAACAACACCCGTTGCTTGCCAATTATCAATAGCTGCTCGGTTGTTTCGCACAAGACCAAGAGCTAGACTGGTCATAAAAAAGACCATAAAAGCGATAAGAAAAATGGTAGTTAGAATCAAACTATATCGAAGTTTGTTTCGTACTATTTCTTTGATAGCAAGATACATGCTTATCTCCTTTAACTTTTCCCCAGAGGTAGTTTAAAAGCCACCCAGACCAATAGACAGAATCTCTGTCCTTCCATCCATTCAAAACAACTCCTACAAATACTCTTCAAAAGTATCCAGGTAGCAACTCAACAAATCATCTTAGGAAAAAGCCTCAGCTTGCTATCAATTTATATAAGTTATCCTTACCTTTCTCAGTATATTTATAAAAGAGAAAGTCAGGTCATCTGTTTTAAGTGTAACATCCATGCTACCATTTTCCCTTGTAGGTGTCAAGAGAGCGACTTAGAAGTTGATAAGAGACTTTAGTAGTTTTGTAACAATTCTGTAATAATTCTCTGCATAAAAAATGATAAAATAGTTATGTACTGTTAAGGAGAGAATCATGTCCGCAAGAAAACTAGAAGCTTATGAGTTTGAACAAGCTCCCGAATCGAAACAAACTCCGCTTTACCAAGATTACACACCTGAAGCCCCAGTCGGCCCTAACCTAAAAGAGATTTTATTTTTTGTAAATATCGCTTGTTTCTGTATTTTTATGGCACTGTTTAGTTTTATCTTTTTAGCTATAAAATTAAATACAGCTTTATCCTTTGTCGCTGCAATGGGTCTTAGTTTCGCCCTTTTACAACTTCAAAGAAAGATAATGAAACGAAAATTTTCAAAATAAAGGTTGGTCTTTGTGCCAACATTTTTTGCTCTTCTGCAGTAAAACCAAACTGTTGAGTTCTTTTACTTCATTTTTTCCTTTAAAATAAATCGGTATGATTTGTAGAGATACTAGTCATGCCGATTTTCTTTATGTTGCAGAAAATCAACATATTCATTAAAGTCCTTTTTGATATAGAAACCACTCCTTCTACTGCTTATCTTGAGAAGATGATTTGATAAAAAAATTGATGAGAAACAATTCCTTTTATCCGAGAAATATAGGAAATTATTTCTCAAAAAATACATCCAGCTAGCTGGATGTATTAGTCAAGATTATTTTAGTTTTTCAACCAAGGGTAAAAGCTCTTCGATTTTCTCTACAATCCGCTTCTGTTCCGCAAGGGGGGGGAGGGAGATGAGGGTATTCACAATTTTTTCTTTTGAAATATTGGGTTGCGCACCACCTTCTCCTTTCTTTATAAATGTAGTCCTATTTGCTAAGAGAAAATAGAACAAATATAAATTATAAATACTAGGAACAACTATACAAGCACAACATGCTTGGTTTGTTGTCATAGCTTTAGTTAAAATTCCTAATTTCCCTATTGTAGCTCCATACATTGCTATCAAAATTGAACCTTTTGGATTTAACCTTACAGATGTTCTTTCAAGTGCTAACCCTGTGATATATTCAGGCACATCATAAATATATCCATCCGTTAAATCTCCAGTTTTTAGCCATGGAATATCGCCTCCATAGTATTCAGGATTAGTTCGTGATGGTGTAGCTCCCGAACCCCAATCACCAATCTCACCCAACCTCACCCACTTCCAAGTCTCTGGTATCTCAAAGGGGATTTCATTTTCTGTGATTTCAGGGAGGACTTTTTGTTTCTTGAGCTTGCCTTCTTGAATCAGCTTTTTCTTCTCATCTTGGATAACTTTATAAAGCTCTTCACCTGTACCTTCTTCCGCTCTTTGCTCGACTAGTTTTCCTTGGATAGCTTGTCCAAGGATAGCCTTTTTCATATCAAGAGGAAACTTTTTGTTTAGTTCTTCTAGTCTAGTCCAGGCCTTTTCATATCTTTCAATCTGAGGTAAAAGCTCTTCGATTTTCTCAACAATCCTCTTTTGCTCATCTAGAGGGGGGAGGGGGAATAAAAGAGGGTATATCTTCTTACCAGAAATGACTGGTTGAGCCGTAGCATTATTTCTATTCCCAAGATTCATATACCTTAAAATATGGACTAAAAACATCATATCAATAAAATTCTTAGGATATTTTGTAACAAATGCATTATCAGTTACCCAAGCTTCTGGTTCAGTGATATGGATACTTCCACAATAATAACCAACTCTTCCAATTACTATTGTTTTTTCATGAATTGTGCTTTCATTATGATACCCAGTTATACCATTTCCACCATATACTGGAATATTTCCTTTTATCATATTTGCAGTAGTTAATCCATTCCCAGATTCTATTGAAATAATCTCCCCCAATCTCACCCACTTCCAAGTCTCAGGTATCTCAAAGGGGATTTCATCTTCTGTGATGTCAGGAAGAGCTTTTTGTTTCTTGAGCTTGCCTTCTTGGATCAGCTTCTGCATTTCGTCTTGGATAGCTTTATATAGTTCCTCGCCTGTGCCTTCTTCTGCTTTTTGCTCGACTAATTTTCCTTGGATAGCTTGTTGCAAGATCGCATTTTTTAACTGTTGGGGGGTCATTGAATGTTACCTCCCAACAGTTTTTCTATCTCTTCTAGGACTCGGTCAATTTCTGCATCGAGACTGGCTCTCTCTTCTTTGTACTCATGGATCAGGTCATGTGGTGCGAGGATGACTTCTTCTTCATGTGGATAGCCACATAGATCGAGATTGTAGGCGTACTTTTCCTCTAGATCTTCTCTTGAAAATTTCTTGGCCTTATCAAAACCGTCCACTAGGATTTCTTCTCGTTGATGCCACCAAGAGATAACTGGCTCAAAGTGCTCTAACTTCATGGGTTTTGTTTTCGAGAAGTTCTTGTAGTCTTCTGGCTTATCTAGTCGATAAATCCAAGTCTCCTTTGTAGGACCTGTCTTATCAAAGAAAAGAATATTAGTCGTAATCGGAGTATAGGGACTAAATACACTAGACGGCAAACGGATAATGGTATGTAGATTAAACTCATTTAACAGTTTCTTTTTGATATTGAGCTTGGCGTTATCAGTACCAAATAAAAAGCCATCTGGCAGTATGACAGCTGCTCGTCCTTTTTCTTTTAGACGATACATGATAACTGACATGAAAAGGTCTGCCGTTTCAGAGCTTGCTAAATCAGCCGGAAAATGACTTTTGACTTCCGCTTTCTCTGAACCACCATAAGGAGGGTTCATCAGGATCACATCAAATTTGTCATCATCTGTATAATCGAGTACATCTCTAAGTAGCGTATTGTCATGATAGATTTGCGGAACATCCAAATCATGAAGGAGCATATTGGTAACCGCCAGCATATAAGGAAATTGTTTCTTTTCAATTCCATAGATAGAAGAAGAATAAGCTTCTTCATCAGCAACTGTCTCTACCTTTTGATGAAGCTCTTTGAGCCAGCTCGTGATAAATCCACCCGTACCACAAGCCAAGTCCGCCATGGTTTCACCGATTTTAGGCTCTATCATCTTGGCCATAAAGTCCGTTACTGCACGAGGTGTATAGAACTCACCACTAGATCCTGCGCTTTGTAGTTCTTTTAGGATGGTCTCATAGATTTCTCCAAAGGCGTGACTTTCGTTATAATCTCCAAAGTCAATTTCATCAATGACATTGATAACTTGTCTCAGAAGGACTCCGTCTTTCATGTAGTTATTGGCATCTTGAAAAACTGTCTGAACAATCGCTTTTTTGATTGGGGTCTCACGAGTGACTGCTAAGTTTTTTAGTGTTGGAAAGAGCGTGTTATTGACAAAATTCAATAAATCATCTCCCGTTAGAGCAACTCCAATCTTATCATCATGCGCCCAGTTAATCCATCGGCATTCATTGGGAATGATGGAGGTGTAATCGTCCTCGTTCATTTCCCAGTCACTTTCTTTTGCGTCGTATACTTTTAGAAAGAGCATCCAGGTGATTTGCTCAATTCTTTGGGCATCTCCATTGATACCTGCATCGTTCCGCATAATATCTCGTAATCGTTTTATAAATCCTGATAGATTACTCATTATTAAATCCTTCCTTAGTTATAAATTGCATTTTGTAGTTCTTCTACAGCATGTTTATAGCCTTCTTTTCCTCCAAAGTAACTAGCAATTTTAGATGGCTTACCTAGTTTCATAAAAGGATCTAATCTCAAAACTTCCGTAGTCGTAATTTCTGTAATTCCTTTATTCATATACTTATCAAGTAGTGCTTCTAACACTTCTTTAGCAACTCCATTATAGCGACTAAAGAAATCCTGTTTCTTTACATTTTCTGCTCGTTCTTTTCTAGTCAGCGGTTTTTGATTAAAGGCAATATGGCAGATAAAATCAAAATCATCCACTTCTTCCATAGCCTGTTCTTTTTTGAGCTGTTCGATGTCAATCCCACGCTCCAAAAGTATACTTTGTATCTTGTCTTTTTTGGGGTCTTTTCTCCATTCACGAATAAAGGCATCTAATGTCGCGTACTCACCCCGAATATTTTCTTTGGTATAATCGACAATACTTTCCTGTCTCAGCAACTTACCATTTGTATCATAGACAGATACTGTTTTGTGAATGATTTCAACTTTGCAACCATTTCTATCAACAATTGGTTTTATTGCAGGAGGATTCGGTGGTGTACCATCCCCACCTTTCTTTCTTTCACCATCTTTAGGATTATTTTCAGGGTTAAAGTCATCATCAATTTCAATTGGACCATCCCAGTCTGGATCAGCAAAAAGTCTTGAAACATTTCTAAAGTCCATCACGACAAAGTGAGTCTTTATTTCTTTTTCACGAAGTCTAGTTCCACGACCAATAATTTGCTTAAACTCTGTCATAGAACCAATCATTTCATCTAAAACAATCAGTTTTGTCATCTTACAGTCTGCACCTGTGGATAGAAGTTTAGATGTTGTGGCAATAACAGGATATTTTGCTGACACAGATATAAAGTAATCTAGCTTACTTTTCCCATAATCATCACTGCCTGTAATACGAACGCAGTAGTCTGGGTTTTCTTTTATCATATCAGCATTATGGTTGACTAGGGCAATTCTCATCCTTTCAGCAGCTTCTTCTGTTGGGCAAAAAACAATTGTTTTTGCCATACGGTCTGTCGCTTTTAAATATTTTGTAATTTCACTAGCTACTTGATTGGTTCTATCTTCTATGATGATGTTGTAATCATAGTCTGTATTGTTATATTGTCTATCTTCAATGAGGTTTCCAAATTTATCTTTTTGCCCTTTAACTGGTCTCCAATCCTCACCAATATTAGTTTTAATATTGATTACCTTAAATGGTGCTAAAAAGCCGTCCTCAATTCCTTTTTTAAGAGAGTAGGTATAAATCGGGTCTCCAAAATAATTGATATTCGAAACATATTTGGTTTCCTTTGGTGTTGCGGTCATTCCTATCTGTGTAGCAGAAGAAAAGTATTCTAAAATTTTTCTCCATCTAGATTCTTCCTTAGCAGAACCTCGATGACACTCGTCTACGATAATGAGATCAAAGAAATCTGGTCTAAAAAGTTGAGAAAAATGTTCCTTATCGTCCTCTCCAACTAATTGTTGGTATAGTGAAAAATAGACCTGATGAGAAGTAATCGTGCTGGGGTCATCCTTGGTTACATTAATTTTATGAATGACTTTTTCAAGAGGAGAAAAATCTTGTTGAATAGACTGATCAACTAAGATATTTCTATCCGCCAAATATAAGATTTTTCTTTTCATCCCGCTTTGAAGCAGTCTGTAGACAATTTGAAATGCAGTATAGGTTTTTCCTGTTCCAGTCGCCATCACAAGCAGTAATCTATCTTTGCCTGACGCGATTTGTTCAACAGTTCTGTTTACTGCAACCCTTTGATAATATCTAGGAGGGTAAGAGTTCATACTCGAGAAGTAAGGCTGTTCAATGATTTTTTCTTCTTGTGAACTTAGCCCTTCTCCATCATTCGATTCCGCCTTATATCTATTTATGAGCTCTTCTTCAGTAGGAAACTCATCCAAAGAAAGTTCTCGTTCTTTTCCAGTTAGAAAATCATGCTCAAAAAAACCATCTCCATTGGAACTATATGCAAAAGGAACATCAAGCATTTCAGCATAGGTTATGGCTTGTTGTAAGCCGTAAGATATACTATGCTTATTGTCTTTTGCTTCTACAATAGCAATTGGTTTGTTAGGATTTAGATAGAGTACATAATCCGCTTTCTTTGGTTTTTCTCTAGAGATCAAATTCCCACGAAGATTAATTTTACCATCTGTTATTTTTGTCTCCATGGTAATTTTATCCTTATCCCATTTAGAGACAATAGCAGGAGTAATATAATGAAATTTAATGTCTTCTTCTGTCATTTCTTTTTTTGAGAGGATTGTACTCATTTTATCTATGCTCCTGGCTATTATTTATAGTGTCTATTTCAGTGATATTGATAGCATATAATTTGTTTATGTCATGAATCAATTATGAAAGACATGCATAATTGATTGTAGGTGATTATCATGATACCTCTAACTTATAAAGTACCTAAAACACCATTCATCCTATTTTATCATAATTAAAAGAAAAAGGTTAATCAGTAGATGATTCTACCGATTAACCTTTTCACTCTTATAGGTATTCAGTTGCCTTTGATTTCTTTAGACCTAACTGAACTGTTCTTTTAAAAGAATGGATTATTTATTCTTACGTTTTGAAGGAGATTGAATAGCGATCTTAACTTCAAATATTGTTCCTCTAGGTTTGTTATCTTTCACGCTAATCGTTCCTCGTAATGCATCAACAATCTGCTTGGCCAAAGATAATCCAAGACCAAAGCCACCTTTCTGACGGGTTCTCGCCTTGTCTACACGGTAAAATCGGTCAAAGATTTTCTTCTTGTCAGCAGCTGAGATTCCAATTCCGTTATCCGTTACTGTTAGATAAAGGTGACGATCTGTAGCATGGACTACAAACTCAATTTTCCCATCTTCTTCGGTATACTTGATGGCATTGTCAAATAAGATGGTCATGAGCTGTTTTAGGAGCAACTGATCGGTCATAAAGGGACGATAAATCCGATTTTCATACTCAAAAATACGATCATTTTCAGAAGCAATCAACTCATAGTTGGCAAAGGTAGTCTTAAAAAACTGTGGTGATACTTCTGCTATTTCTGGTTTGATTCCATCATCTCGACGTGCAAGGTTGAGAAGATTGGTCGTGAGGAAACGCATGTTGCGAACTTCTTCAAGACTCGAAGCGATACTTTCGCTGGATTCCATAATCGTTGCCTCTGGTTTTCGAAAGAGATTCTCTAAACGATTTTGTAAAACGGCCAAAGGCGTTCTCAGTTCGTGACTCGCATTTTCAACAAAGGACTTCTGCTTTTGCATGCTTTCCAATAGGGGTTTGACACTGACACGCGCCAGGTAAACACTGGCAATTAAAGACAGGAGCCAGAAACTAGCCATCACTACAACAATTAAATGCTCGTGTTTTTGGCTGATTTGCTCAAGCTGGCTGGTATTGATTAAAACCGCCGCAAATTTGACATTGCTTGATACGGAGGAAGAGTTGGTTTCCATCAAAATCATCCGATAGGTTTCTTCCTGACCATAGCTATTGACTACTTGAATTTGGCGAATGTGATTCAACTCTTTCTTGTCCAGCTTGATTTTGTCCAAGCCTAAAAAGCGATTGCCCAGTAAGAGTTGGTTAAAATCCTTGTCAAAAAGCAAAACTTCTGTATTGGAGCTAACATTGGGCTTGATTTCAGCCTTGTTGGCATCCGCTGTTGCGGGTTGGATATCCTTGACCTCTTCAGTTGCCCTATTTAGGGCTAACTGGATGACAGCTTGAGGACTACTACTAAGGGCTTGGAGTTTTTCATCTACAGAAGTGTAGAGACTCGAGTGCATGACCTGGAGGATAATCAAGGTCATAGCAGAGAAAATCAGGGTGAACACTCCGAAGTTTCGAATGAAATAGCTGAAATCATCCGCATACCATGTTTTTTTTAGTTTATTGAACATCTTTTAAAATATACCCGACACTACGCAAGGTTTGAAGATTTTCAGCAAAGGCTGTCCCCTTCAATTTCTTACGAACTTTTGAGACATAGACTTCTACAACGGAAATCGTCGTATCGCTATCAAATCCCCATAGACGGTCAAAAATTTGTGTCTTGGGAAGAATAACATTTTGATTTTGAAGGAAATAAACCAATAACTCAAACTCTTTTCCGAGTAGTTCCACAGGCGTGTCTTCCACCTTAACCTCATTCGTTGAAAGGTTGACGACAATATCCCCATAGGTCAAGGTGTTTTCGTTAAACTTACCTGAACGTTTGAGAAGGGCTTGAATCCGCATTTTGAGTTCTTCTAGGTAGAAAGGTTTGGTGAGGTAGTCATCCGCTCCCAACTCAAAACCATGTCCCTTATCATCCAAACTTTCCTTGGCAGTCATGATAAGAACTGGTGTGGTAATTCCTTTTTCTCGCAATTCTTTCAAAACTTGGAAGCCATTTTTTTCAGGCAACATCAGGTCGAGCAAAATCAAGTCATAAACGCCACTCTCAGCTTCATAGAGACCTTCTTCTCCATCAAAAACCTGCATGACATCTGCAAAATCATCTAAAAAGTCAAATACTGAGTTTGACAGACCCAGGTCATCTTCTACTAATAAGATTTTTATCATCAGAAACTCCTCCTTGTTACGATTATTATACCAAAATTGCCTTAAAAAAAACTCAACTCTCTCTTGTTTTCAGATAGAAAGTTGAGTTTTTATTTACATTTCGAACGAATTAAACTTTAGCATATTGGGCTACAACAGCTTCGACTGCTGCTTTCTCACGCTTAATCAAGTCAACACGCGCTGCGATATCCTTGATTCCCATACGGATGTTTCGGCTAAGAGCGAGGTCAGAAAGTTGCGGTTCAAAGAATTCCTTGTACTCTGCCAAGCGTTGCTCTGTTTTAAAGATGTGTGATGGGAAGATAACAAAACTATCAAAGCTCATATCACCACCAAGGGCTGCCTTGATCCAATCCCAGTTTTCTCGCGCCCAAACCCAAACAGTTTCTTGAGTAGCCTTGTGTCCGAGGAATTGGAGGTACCATGAAGAAAGGTCCTGTGGTTTGACCACAAATTTATCTTTCCATGATCCAATCAAGGTTTGGATATTGTCCGCATCTGTACTGTACGCAAGAGCTCCTGC
The DNA here is from genome assembly GCA_963534275.1 of uncultured Streptococcus sp. GTDB lineage: Bacteria > Bacillota > Bacilli > Lactobacillales > Streptococcaceae > Streptococcus. Next base: position 293 of record CAUSRF010000017.1, on the reverse strand, counting down.
CAGCTGGCGTTTAAAGACCGCATCCGTCGCATGAGTATAGAGGTCCAGATAAGTTGCGACCAAATCCTTGGTCTCATGGTGTTTCATTTCATTGATGAGAACTTGAGCACGGATTGCTGCTGGAAGTCCTGCAAGATTTTCCTTGTGAGCCGCAAAGATTTGGCTAGCGACTTGACTAGCTTCTGCATCATTAGAGCGAATCATCATGGAAATGGTCAACTGACGAACCAATTCGTCTTCATCTGATTCACCATCTTTAGCTTCAAAACCAAGACGGTCATAGTTGTGACGAG